>JBKQPD010000020.1:0-77718 GCA_052145175.1 Binataceae bacterium (SeqCode)
GCCGATCCTGGTCGCCGCACTGCGCGCTCACGACGCGCAGTCGAATCGCAAGGTTGACGATACTGAAAAGGCCGCTTAAATGACTATTTGCCGCTCACTCAATTCCAACATCGGAGCGGACATCGCCCCGCTATCCTGCTTTGCGGGTATGCCACGACGTGGTCGTCTCCAGTTGCTTACCCAATTCCCTAGGGTTTTCTTAAGCCACCGCACTTTTTCATTTTTCGAGGACTTAGTCTAATCTTTATTTCTCAACACCCTGCTACAGAACCTCTGCACAAGCCTAATCCTGTCATTCTGAAAAGCGCCATTACAAAATCGTGCATAAGAGACCGCTAGATTCTTCGCTGCGCAGACTTCGCTCAGAATGACGAAAGGGGCTTTATAGTTACACAAGTAGCAGTGTCATCCTGAGCGCAGCGGAGGATCTGCGTCCGCGCTCTTCGGCCTCATCGGCCGGAACTCTATGAAGGATGGCAAAAATCACCTGTGCAGAGCTTCCTTAGGCCGCGCGCAAGCGCGGCGCTATTTCTTGTCGCTGATGAAGAATTCGCCGGCGGCGAGCCCTTCGAGCGCCAAGCCCAAACCCAGATTATCGAGCATCGCGCGCTTGAGCTCACGCGTCAGAATCTGGCGGGCGTAGCGCACGGTCAACGGCGGCTTGGCGACGATATCGCGGGCTATTTCCCAGGCCCGCGCCAGCAGCTTATCCGGGGGCAGGACCTCGCCGACCAGACCGAGGCGCTTGGCCTCGCCGGCCGGAATTTTCTCACCGGTCAGCAGAAAATAGCGGCCGCGGTTGAAGCCCAGCAGCAGCGGAAAGATCACATGAACGCCGTCGCCCGGCACCAGACCGCTCGTAAAATGCGGCAAATCCTGAAACACCGCGGTCTCCGACGCGAGCACGATGTCACACATCAGGGCGAGCTCGGCGTGAATCAACGCCGGACCGTTCACCGCGGCGATCATCGGCACCTCGATATCGAGATGATTCATGATCAGGTATTTGCCGTCGGTGATGACCGCATCCCACATCGCGGCGGGAATCCGGTTGGCGTCGCCAAATTCGTGTTCAGCGATGAAATCGTTGCCGGCGCCGGTAATAATCACCGCACGATTCTCGCGGTCCCGCGCAACGTCGCCCAGTGCGTGCGCCGTCTCGCTATGCGACTCGAAGTCCCAGATGACCGAGCCGTTATTGCGATGCAACGTCATCTGCAGGATGCCGTCGCGCCGCTCCATCCGGACATGCTTGTACTTGTTCGCGTACTCGTCGAACTTGCTCATGGGTTTCTCCCGATCGGGCAGTCAGGAAACTATATTTTGGCCGCGCGTCGCAGA
Source organism: Binataceae bacterium (SeqCode) (assembly GCA_052145175.1). GTDB lineage: Bacteria > Desulfobacterota > Binatia > Binatales > Binataceae > JAJPHI01. The sequence continues at coordinate 1,342 of JBKQPD010000020.1, forward strand.
CTCCGCCGCCCCCTGTTCCGTGCCTCCGGCACGGTCGTCCTATTTTTTGAAATTCGCCGTCGGCCAGTATTCCGAGGTGCCGAGGCCTTCGAGCGCGAGGCCGAGTTCCAGGTTGTCGACCATCAGGCGCTTAATCTCCCGGGTCATCAGCGCGCGCGCGTAACGCAGCGTGAGCGGCGGCTTCGCGGCGATTTGGCGGGCGAGCTCCCAGGCCCGCGTGAGCAGCCGCTCGCGCGGCAGGACTTCCGCCACCAGCCCCATCTCACGCGCTTCCAGCGCCGGAATCTTCTGGCCGGTAAATAAAAAGTAGCGCGCGCGATTCATCCCCAGCAGCAGCGGATACACGGCATGCACCCCGTCACCGGGGACCAGCCCTTGCGGAAAATGCGGCAGGTCCTGAAAAACCGCGTTTTCCGACGCCAGTACGATGTCGCACAGCAACGCCAGCTCCGAATGAATCAGCGCGGGTCCGTTGACGGCGGCGATCGTCGGCACAGCGATATTGAGATGATTCATGATCAGGTAGTAGGCATCCGACAGCGTATGGTCGGACGCCAGCGGACGCGCTTTCGTGGGTGCGCCGTCGCCTCCGGCAGTCGCGCGGCCCCAGATGATATCCGCGATGAAGTTGTCCCCGGTGCCGGTGAGAATCACGACCTTGTTCTCGCGATCGCGCGCGACATCGTAAAACGCGTACGAGCATTCCTCATGCGGGCGGCCGCCCCAGAGCAACTCGCCGCCCTTGCTATGCAGCGTCATCTGCAGGATGCCGTCCTGACGCTCCATTTTGATGAATTTGTATTTTTCGGCGTATTCTTCAAACTTGCTCATGCGCGCACTCTCGCCTCCACCATTTCGCGACCGTCGCGTCGTCCCGGCTCAGCCCTTGGGCAGGCCGAGCACGCGCTCGCCGATAATGTTGTGCTGAATTTCGTTCGAACCGGCCGCGATCGTTGCGCGACGGCTCGCGAGCATCCGATGAGACCATTTGCCACGATCGACCGCGCCCTCGGCGTTGTATTCGAGCTGGCTATACGGCCCCAGCAGCTCCATCGCGAAAGTCTGAATCCGCAGATTGAGGTCGCTCGTGCCGAGCTTCATCACCGATCCTTCGGGTCCCGGCGGCAACCCCCGGAGTTGACGCGTGAGCTGGCGATAGCTGGTGTAGCGGAGCCCTTCGGCCTGACATGCGAAGCGCGCGACCCGCTGGCGCACGTACTCGTCTTCCCACGCGGGACGGCCGTTGCGCGTCACGGTCCGCGCCAGATCCGCCAACTGCCGCACCTCGACCATCATATCGGTGCGGCCACCGTGAATCGTCCGCTCGAACATCATATTGGTCATCGCGACCATCCAGCCCTGATTCTTTTCGCCCAGCAGGTTGGCCTTCGGCACCTGCACATCTTCGTAGAAAACCTGGTTGAAGCCGTGCTCGCCGGTCATCTGAATCAATGGCCGGATAGTAATCCCGGGGCTCCGCAAATCGACCAGCAGGTAGCTCAGCCCCTTGTGCTTCGGGAGCGTCGGATCGGTGCGGCAGAGCAAGGTCGAAAAGTCCGCATGATGAGCATTCGAGGTCCAGATTTTCGAGCCGTTGACGACAAAGTGATCGCCGTTATCGACGGCGCGCGTCTCGACCGCGGCAAGGTCCGAGCCATGATTCGGCTCGGACATGCCCTGGCACCAGATCTCCTCCGCGGAAGGAATTCTGGGGATATAGCGCTTTTTCTGCTCGGGCGTGCCCCACTGCATCAGGGTCGGACCGACGCGCGCGATACCCTGGAAGTTGACCACCGGCGGCGCCTTGGCGCGATCCAGCTCCTGGTTGTAGATGACCTGTTGCAGGAGCGTCGCGCCGCGCCCGCCGAATTCCCTGGGCCAGTGGATACACATCCAGCCGGCGTCGTAGAGCTTGCGATGCCACGCGCGGCGCCGTTCGAATTCCGTCTTGGTCTCCGGATCGCTCATCTCGCCGTCGTCGCGCCAGTCGCGCGGCACGTTTTGCTCGAGCCAGCCACGAAACTCCAGCCGGAATGCTTCGTCAGCTTCGCTGAATTTGAAATCCATACTCTTGCCCCCTCAGCGTACGCCGGGTTCCAGCCCCGCAGCCCGGCGCGATTGATTAAGGCCATCATGCCCGAAGCGAATCAGACGTCAACCCTCGACCTCCGCCACCGGCGCTCATCGTGCAGCGGCGGAACCGCCCGGGGCATTTTCCTGGGCAGTCCACCAGCCGCCACCGAGCGCGACGAAAAGCGCGGCGGTATCTTGAAGACGCTGGCCCATCGCCTGAATATAGCCGAGGTTCGCCTGCTGGTACTGATAGTCAGCGATCAGGACTTGCACGTAGTTCACAGTACCTGCTTCATAATTTGCTTGTATCAGGTGCAACGCTTCGGCTGCACTGTTGAGTGCCAGCGATTGTGACTTGAGCGTTTCCGCATCATGCTCCAGCGCGTCCAGCGCGTCCGCAACCTGGGCAAGCGCGGCGAGCACGGTCTGCCGGTAGTTTGCCAAGGCCTGTTGGTAGGCGTCGATTGCCGCCTTGCGCTGGTACCAGAGCGTAGGCCCCTGGATCAGCGGGGTGGCGAGGGCGGCTCCCATCGTCCAGAAGGCAGCGCTACCGGCGAATAAAGTAGATAGCGAGGTGCTGTTCAGGCCGTAGTCAGCGTTCAGAGTAAAGCTCGGGAACATTGCCGCCGTCGCCACTCCGATCTGAGCGCTGGCGGCATGTAGCTGGGCTTCCGCCATCAGAATATCGGGACGTTGTCGGACCAAATCCGAAGGCAGGCTCACCGGCAGATCGGCGGGAAGCGTCAGTTCAGTAAGCGTGAGTCGCGGCGGCGCCCAATCCGCGGGCGCCGCGCCTGCCAACGTCGCGAGCAAGTGCCTGGTATGTGCGAGTTGCTGTCGAAGCGGCGGCAGAGTCGCCTCCGTTGTGGCCAGCTGAGTTTGGATGCTGAGTAGATTTGCGTAGGGCACGACACCCGCACGCGCCTGCGCCTCCGTGACGTTAGTCTGCTCCTCGAGGAATCCGACGAGCTGCTGCGTTGCTTCGATCTCGGCGCTATACGCTGCCGCCGCGACGATTGCGTTGACAATATTGCCCGACAACGTGAGGTAGGCGCCTTGGGCGTTGTAATATTGCACATCGACTTGCGCGCCCAGGCCCTCCACGGTGCGCCGCTCGCCGCCGAACACGTCGAGCACGTAAGTGACGGTTGTCGAGAGTGTATAAAGACTAAAGGTGCTGGGTCCGGAGATCTCGCCGAAACGGGCCGGCGAGAACTGCTGGCGTGTGGGTTGGAAACTGGCGCCGAGTTGGGGGTAGAAGATCCCATAGCCGGCACGCAGGTTATCCTCGCTTTGCCGCAGGCTTGCCTGCGCGGCCTGCAACGTCGGATTGTCAGCGACGGCTTGCAGCACGACCGCATCCAGCTTCGAGCAATTAAACAGCCGCCACCAGTCGGCCGCGATTTTCGCGCCCCGCTCGAAATGCTGCGCCCCACCCGCCGCCGCAATCGTACCGCTGGGCTCTTCCTCGTGCGTGTAGCTTTGAGTCGCCGGTGCTGTTGGACGGACAAAGTCTGGTCCCACAGCGCACGCAGTAAGACAACAGGCAAGCAAAACGCAGAACGTCTTTAGGTAATCGCGCGCGTGGGGATTAGCTGCGAAGCGATTATTTCTCGGCAACGTAAACATCCACTAACTGGCCCGGATAGACTGCGAAATTCGTAGGCCTTGCGAACCGGAAGATGACCGGCAGCACACGCACATCGACTCTTTCGGTTCTCTCATCGGACAGTTCAATCTTTGGCGACACATACGGCTGTACTCTTACGTATTGGAGCGGAACGCTTGTGTTGGTTCCGCGAATGAACATGCGCGCCTGCATTTGAGATCCCAGCTTAAGCCTGTTAATCAGTATTTCGTCGATGTAACACCGGACACTGACGTAGTCTTCCGACGGCCCCATGACGATGATGGGGTCAAAGCCCTGGGTATAGGAATCATAGGTGCCCTGGGAAGTAACTACGTAACTGCCGACCGCCGCCTGAATAGCCAGAATCCTGCTATCGGCCGGTGCCTTGATCGTATACCAGGCAAGGAGGGCCTCGGCTGAGTTATAGTTTTTTATAATAACTTCGAGGTTGCGAGCCGCCACCTTGACCGCATTTATTGCGTCGTCGAGGGCGTACTTGCTTATTGACTTAGGATCCAGCCGGTAGGAAGCTTCGTCCTTCGCCAGTTCATCCCGCACACTCTTGAGTTGCGCGTGCGCGTACGGTATCTGAGCCTTGTCATACTCTACAGTCGCCTTTTGGACTGAGTCGTCAAAACGTACGAGCACCGTTCCCTTAGGGACCCATTGATCCTCGTGGACGGGAATATCGACGATGGTACCGGAGATATTCGGGAAGATGTTTATGTTCTCGCCGCTGCTCTGATAGGCCTCGACCATGCCCTCCGCATAGATACCTTTTGCGTATGGGTTGGCGGCCGGATTAAACGCCGGCGCCAGCGGCGCGCTACGCAGCCCGTAGAGGTAGGCGCCAATCAAGCCGGCTGTCAGTCCGAAAAACGCCAGCACGAGCTCGATCCTGAACCTCATACGGTCTGCCCCTCCCGGAAGCCGGTTATCCGCCCGTCCTCCATCTCCATGATCCTGTTACTGTACTCAAAGATTCTGCTGTCATGCGTGACAATGAGAATGCAGCGCTTTGCGGTCAGGATTTCGGTTTTGACAAAGGACACGATCCTGCGTCCGGTATCGCCATCAAGCGAGGCGGTGGGTTCGTCAAAGACCAGCATCGCGGGTTGATGGACGATGGCGCGCGCGATGGCCACGCGCTGCTGTTCGCCGCCACTGAGCTTGGTCGGCGGAAGTTTCGCCTTGTCGGCCAAGCCCACGACGTCGAGATACCGGGCGGCCTCGCGCAGCGCCTCGTCCCAGCTTCGCTTCTGCAGAATGAGCGGGATCGCTACATTCTCCGCGGTCGTGAGGCGGGGGAAAAGATGATAATCCTGAAATACGAAGCCCATCGTATTCAGCCGGAAGTCGGCAATCTCATCGTCCGAGAGACTCCAGAGATCGCGGTTGTCGACCTTCACCGATCCGGAGTTCGGTCGTAGAATTCCGGAGATCATGCTCAACAAAGTCGTCTTGCCGCTTCCCGACGGTCCCACTATGTAGAGCATCTCGCCCCACTTGGCCTCGAAGCTCACTTCTCTTACCGCGTAGGTTCTCGCGTCGTCTTGGCCGAACCATTTGCTGACCTTCTCCGCTACGATTGCCGCCCCGGGCATATCAACCCCTGAAGATATCGAATGGTTCGATTTTCAGCACTTGGCGGATCCCGGCGTAGCTGGAAATAGTCGCGATTATCAGAACCAGGAGGAAAGCCAAGCCGAGGTTGGTGAAAGTAACGCGCGAGGCGTATTCCGGCAGTCGCAGTTTCGCGGCAGTAATCAAAAGGGTGGAGAGACCAATCCCGAGGCCATATCCAGCGAGCGAGGTGAACGCGGCCTGAAACAATATCATGTATACCAGCTCACGACCTTTCGCCCCGATCGCCTTGAGTGCTCCGAAGTGTTCCAGGTTCTCCAGAATGAACGTGTAGAAAGTCTGACCGGAAATCGACAGGCCAACAATGAAGCTAATAACGGTCATCAGTAGTGTGTTGGTGCCGATTCCGGTCTGGTATTTGAGATAGTTCGAGATTCGAGTCTGGAGCTCCAGGTTGGTCAGCGCCAGGTAGCCAAGCCGCGCAACCTGCTCCTTGATGTGCGCGATATCAGAGTCGCTCTTGGGTTCGACCAAAATATATGAAGTGGTAAAGCGCGTGGAAGGTATGTAGGTAATCGCGCGGTTGTAGGTGGTGTAGAGCGTAGGAGTGCCGAACAGCGTGCCGCTGGCGACCTTCGCGATGCCGACGATGACGCCGCGATGGTCGTTGATTTCGAATTCCATTCCGAGCTTGGGATTTTCCAGCTTGGGAAATTCCTCATCCTTGACCACGATAAATCCATTTTCAGCAAAGATGTCGTCAATAGTCCCTGCCAAAAGCTCCGGCCTTCCAAACAGACTGGTATCATCAAGTCCTATCACCGTAACCGGTTGATAGATCCCATCCCGGAGCTTTACCAGCGCCGCGCCCGAGTACAGTGGGACGGCGAATTTGACGCCCTTTATGCTACGCACCGCATCAAGTACGTAATCGGGCATCGGGACGCTGTTTTGGATGGCGTTTACCGCCGGGTCCATCACCCAGACGCTGCCTCCGACGTTAATCACGGTGGCCGATGACTTGGTCAGGATACCGGCGAACGAAGACGTCATCTGCACAATGAGGAAAACGGAGAACGTGGTTCCTACCAGCAGGGCGGTATATTTACCCTTGTCGTTGACCAGAAGCTTGTAGGCCAGGATCAGGATTTCCTTCATTGCTCGATCAGCGCTCGACCGGCTCCTCCATCTCTTCGGGCACCGTCCACTGATGATCATAGGGGGCAATAGTCGTCCCTGCGCCCCAATCGTGCCGCGCCCGGTTACGCTTTTGCTGACAATCGACGCAGTATGCGGCAAACGGCAGTGCGATCAGGCGCTCGATAGGGATCGGCCCCTTGCATCCGAGACACGTACCGTATTTGCCGACATCAAGCCGCGAGAGCGCCTCGTCAACAAACCTGAGCTTTTCTTCCTGGCGGGCGATCAGGCTGGCATGCATTTCGACATCAGCGCTCGAGCGCGCCAAATCCATCTCGTCGGCCGGCGAAGGTTCGGCCTCCTGTTCCTGATCGCGCCGGAACTCCTTGACCTTCGCGTAGGTCTCATCGCGTAGTCGCAGCAGCATCTCTCTCAGCATCCCACGGCGATCGGCATCGGGACTCGTTGCTTCAGGTACCATAGTTGTGTCCTCTATTCTCAAATGGATATTCAACGCGTATTGCCAGACCAGTTTGACGCCCAGCGCTTAGCTCAAGTCGTTGCGGCCTCGATTGCGGGACGCGTCGATACGGGCTCCCGCGGGCCGAACCAGTCACGATCGAGGCCAAAGCGCTCGAGCAAGTCGTCGAACTCGCTGCGAAACCGCTCCAGCTCTTTCGATGGGCGCCATTTTTCCAGAAATCCCATGATCTTTCCCTCCTGTCAGTCTGCATTATGCGCTTCTGCGAAGTAATATGCCGGTGCGTGTTGTTGCGTTTCCAGAATTGACCAACGAGCATCAGACGTGCCGAACAGCTAGAGCTGCGGCTCCGCTCACCACCGCGCGCCTATTTTTCACGACTGAATCCTGCGTCCGCGGCGCGCGATGGGTTTAACGTCGGTAACCGGCTGAGCGTTGTCGTGCTTCGCGGAACGAGCACCCAGGGCACAGTGTCGACAAGACAGCCCCAAGAGTTGGCGCCTTATCCGTCGTTGGCGTGCTGCGAGGTCGGCGGAGGTTGGCCCCAAAGGCAACAACCGATCGTGTCCGAAGGCCACATTGCATCCTGAATGTCTGACGAACGTTCGAGTTAACGGCGGAATCTGCTCGGTCCGCGCCTCCGATAGGGTCGGGCGAGCGCGGCGTGGCACCGGATTGGAATGGCACAGCTGATGCACACTACAGGGGTCATACGCGCACGAAGGGGAACGTCCCACGAAGGGGAACGTCCGATGAAAGAAAAATCCTTTGTTCAACAAGTCGCCGACCGCCTCGATTGTGACGAGCGCCGAGCGGAAACGCTGATCTTCTCGGTTTTTCAGGAGCTTCGCGATCGCCTCACCCCGGACGAGGCCGCGGATGTTGCCGCCCAACTTCCGACCTCCCTCAAGATGCTCTGGCTCTCCTTTGAGCGGCCGAACCGCAAAGTCAGACGGATTCACGAAGGGCAGTTCCTTCGCGAGGTTGCGCGAATGGCCGGACTCGATGACGAGTTTGAATCGGAAGCGGCTGTAACCGCGGTCTTCGCTGTGCTCCAGGAAGCCTTGGGTAGTCCCACCGGGATGGAAGGCGAAGCGTGGCATGTGCTCAGCCAGCTTCCGGCAGATTTGAAGCGGTTGTGGCTGAGCGCGAACACTTAGCGGCGCTGGCCTCGGCGCACAAGGTAGATGACGCGGCGCGAGCGGTTGCTGGGCCGAGTTGGACGTCGTGATTCCGCGGACGCGCCTGGTCGCGCCACCACCCTGTGCAGAGCTTCCCTAAGGTTTGGGATAGGCTCGTTGCAAAGCCAAGTTCAAAATCAGGACATTCACCCGTGGCTCACCGAAGATTCTGAGATTGCGGTTTGTGGTGTACCTATCCAACAGCATCTTGACATCCGCCACCGGTAGGCCGCGCGCACGAGCCACGCGCCCGGCCTGCAGGGCCGCGTTGGCTGGGCTAATGTCCGGATCCAGACCCGAGGCTGAAGCTGTGAGCATGTCAGAGGGCAGAGGACGGCCCACGAGTTCAGGTTGCGCACGCTCAAGCGCCCTGCGATCGCTGGCAATCCGCTCCATCAGCGTCTTGCTGATCGGGCCAAGATTGGACCCGGCAGAGCTCGCAGCATTATAGGGGGCGGCCACGGTTTTGGCCGGATCGCTTGGATCACTGGTCATCGTCGCGGATGGACGCCCGTGGAACCACGCGGGACCGTTCCATTGCTGACCGATTAGGCGCGAACCAATGACGGTGCCCGATGGGCCTCTTTCAAGGCTGCCGTTTGCCTGAAAGGGAAAGAACCATTGGCCCAGTCCGGTCAGCGCCAAAGGATAAATGAGACCGCAGAGCAACCAGGTGACCAAAGAGGCGCGCAACGAGCTCATCATAATGCTCAACATGGCGGTTATTTCTCAAAGCAGCCCGGAAATGCACAAATCGATTAACTTGATTCCAATGAACGGGGCAATCAACCCGCCCATTCCATAGACCAGCAAGTTGCGACGAAACATCTCCTCGGCACTTTTTGGTTTGAAGCGAACCCCACGGAGGGCCAACGGAATGAGTGCCGGGATGATGAGGGCGTTGAAAATCAGCGCGGAGAGAACCGCGCTTTGCGGCGTCGCCAGTTTCATGACGTTCAACGCAGCGAGCCCCGGTAATGCAACCATGAGCATGCCGGGGAGAATGGCGAAGTACTTGGCAACATCGTTGGCAATCGAAAACGTCGTCAATGCCCCGCGGGTAATCAGCATCCTTTTGCCGATGTCCACCACGTCCAGGAGCTTGGTCGGGTCGGAATCCAGGTCGATCAGGTTGGCGGCTTCCTTGGCGGCGGCGGTTCCTGAATGCATGGCCAGCCCGACATCGGCTTGAGCCAGCGCCGGGGCGTCGTTGGTGCCATCACCCGTCATCGCCACCAGACGACCCTGCGACTGCTCGAGACGGATGATGCGAAGCTTTTCCTCGGGCCTGGCCTCCGCCACAAAATCGTCGAGGCCGGCCTGCGCTGCGATCGCTCTGGCGGTGATTGGGTTGTCGCCGGTGACCATGATGGTGCGGATGCCCATTTTGCGCAGTTGCGCGGCGCGCTCGCGGATGTGCGGCTTCAAAACATCAGACAACTGGATCACGCCTAGGATAATGCCATCGACGGCGACGGCCAGGGGTGTCGCTCCGTCTTTAGCCACGCTATCCACGGCGTCGCCGAGGTCGGCAGGTATCGGTGTGCCGAAGCTCTCGCGGACGTGCTTGATGATGGCCGCTACCGCGCCTTTGCGAACTTTCTGCCCATCAGGCAAATCCGTGCCGCTCATGCAGGTCACTGCGGAAAAATCCAAACCGTTAGCGCGCTCAACCAGAGGCTCGTTATCCGCGCCTCGCTCCCGGGCAAACGTGACGACCGTCCGTCCCTCCGGGGTCGTATCGAAATGCGAAGCCACAGACGCGGCGTCAGCCAATCGCTTCTCGGTGCATCCGGACAGCGGGATGAGTCTCGTTGCCTGGCGGTTGCCCATGGTGATGGTTCCGGTCTTGTCCAGGATCAATGTTTGCACGTCGCCTGCCGCTTCGACCGCTCTTCCGGACATGGCCAGCACGTTGAACCGGACCATACGGTCGATGCCGGCGATGCCGATGGCGGATAACAGTGCGCCGATGGTGGTGGGAATCAGGGCTACTGTCAGCGCAATGAGGTCGGCGACGTTGATCTGAGCATTCAAATAAGACGCCACCGGCGCCATCGCGCTGACGACAATGACGAAGATCAAAGTCAAGACGGAGAGCAGGACGGTCAAGGCGATCTCGTTGGGTGTCTTCTGCCGCTTCGCGCCTTCCACCAGGTGAATCATGCGGTCAAGAAAGCTCTTGCCCGGCTCGGCTTCCACTCGAACTACCAGCCAATCCGAGACCACGATCGTCCCTGCCGTAACGAACGAAAATATGTCGGTACCCGCCTCCTTCAGGACCGGAGCCGCTTCGCCAGTGACCGCCGATTCGTCGACGTACGCCACGCCGTCCACCACTTCGGCGTCGGAAGGGATGACATCGCTCTTTTCCACCCGAACAAGATCACCCTTGCGTAAGGCCGTTGCGGCAACCTCTTCAATCTGACCTTCCGGCTGCAACCGTTTGGCTTTTAGCTCTGTCCTGGTTTGACGCAGGAACGCGGCTTGCGCTTTGCCTCGACCCTCTGCGAGCGACTCCGCGAGGTTTGCGAACCATACGGTCAGAAACAAGATGAATGTCACCACGCCGTTATAGGTGGAGGTGGCGGTCGACGGACCAAAGAGTGTGGGTCGCACGGTTAGAGCCGCAGTCACCAGCGCGCCAAGCCAGACGACAAACATTACGGGATTACGGAGCTGCTGCCGCGGATCGAGTTTCTTTAAAGAATCAATCAACGCCTGCCCAATCAGTCGAAACCCGTAAGTGGCGCGGTGCGCCGACTCGTGAGAATTGATCGCCGAAGACGTCGCTTGGATTTCAGCATTCGCGCCCATATCGATCATTTCTGCAAATGTGGGGATCGCTAATACATCGTCAGAACAGCAGTAAATGCTTCATGGCGAAATACTCGGCGACCGGCCCCAACACCAGCGCGGGAACAAAGGTCAGGGCTCCGACCACTAAAATCGTGCCCAGCCAGAACCCGCCAAAAAGCAAGGTATCCGTGCGCAACGTTCCGGCCGTGACCGCCGCCGTGGGCTTGGCTGCTACAGAGCCGGCAACGGCCATCATAAAGATGATCGGCGGATAGCGACCAATCAGAATAACAAAGGCGGTCGCCAAATTGTACCAGGGCGTATTGGCATTCAGCCCGGCGAAAGCCGAGCCATTGTTGGCTGCGGAGCTGCTGAATGCATAGAGCACCTCGGAGTAGCCATGCATTGCCGCGTTGCCCATCGAGGCCAGACCATAGGGTGCGACCACGGACCAGCCGGTAGGCGCCAGGATGACCAACGGGTGGATCAGCAGTGCGAGTGACACCAGGATGATTTCGGGCCGTTCGATCTTTTTTCCAAGGAACTCAGGTGTACGCCCGACCATCAGCCCAGCGACAAAAATCGCGACAATGCCGTAGACGAGCGCCGCGAGGAATCCCACGCCTTTTCCTCCGAACACGCACTGCAGCATCATTCCCGGAAATATTCCCAGGCCTCCCAATGGGGTGAAGCTGTCATGCATGGCGTTCACGCTCCCGGTCGTGAACAGCGTGGTGACGCTGGCGAACATCCCGCTCTGGGCCACCCCGAACCGAACCTCCTTGCCTTCCATACTGCCGCCCGGCTGCGTAGGCGTTGCCGTTAGTTCCACACCGGCGTGAGCAAGCGTCGGCGTTCCCGCTTGTTCCGGCAGCACGGCAATCGGCAAAAACAAGATCACCATTGCGGCCATCACGCCATACAACACCCATCCCTGCCGACGGTTGCCGATCATCTCGCCGAAACAGAGCACGATCGAGCTTGGCAGAACGATCATCAACAAGGTTAGCATCACGCAAGTCAGGGGCGTCGGATTCTCATACGGATGTGCGGCATTGGCATTGAAGAATCCGCCTCCGTTCGTGCCCAGATGCTTGATCGTCTCGAGCGAAGCGACCGGCCCCATCGTGATCGTCTGATCGCCTCCTTGCACGGTGTGAGCGATCACGCTCGCTTCCAGCGTCTGCGGTGTGCCTTGCCAGATCATGACGAGCGCCAGTATGAAGGCGCCGGGGATCAGCACCCGCGTGGTAAAGCGAATGAGGTCGCGATAGAAATTGCCAAGGTTGCGGCCTCCGTCCTTGACGACGAAGGCGCGAATAAAGGCCATGGCAACCACGAAACCAGTCGTGGCGGAGGTGAACATCGGGAAGGTAATGGCCGCCATCTGGCTGAAGTTGGAGAGCGTGGTTTCGCCGCCGTAACCGTGCCAGTCGGTGTTGGTGATAAAACTGATCGCCGTGTTGAACGCCAGGATGGGGTCCATGCCAGTGAAATGCATGGGGTTGAGGGGCAGGTGATCCTGAAAGACCAGAATCAGGTAAATGATCGCGCCCATTGTGGCATTCGTCACGAGCATGTGAGCCGTATACGCTTTCCAGTTCATCGGCTGGGCGCAGGCGCGGCGACCAATCAGTAAATAGAGAATGTTATCCAAGGGATCCAAAATCGGATCCAGGAAGGTTTTCCCGTCGGTCACAACCCGGGCGAGGTAACTGCCGACGGGAATGCTGACCAACCCTGCGATCAGCAATGTCAGTCCGATTTGCAGCCAAGCCTGGAACGGCATGTCAGCGATCCAACCAATCAGAACTTTTCGGGGTTGATCACTGCGTAGAACAGATAGATTACCAACCCGATGACAATTCCCATTAGAACGTACAAAGCCATGATCAATCCCTATGCAGCGCGGGATTCACAATTCGACGATCGGTGCGAGAACCTCTTATTCCGCTATTCATGCCTTCTTGTCCCGACGGTCGGCGGACGCCATGTCGTCCGCGGGGTGAATAACGTTCTCCGAGAACCGAACGAGCAACCCGACCAGAGCAAACGAGCCAATCAACGCCAGAAAAATCAGCAAAGTTTCCAACACAACGCGCCTTCCTCGGTGAGCTTTCTCGCAGGATCTTGACAAAATCAAGATCTGCCGCTGCAAATTGCAACCCACGAGCACGGAAAACGCGATTGCTCGTGTCGCGTCCTGCATCCGTTCATGGATCCCCCAAAGGGCGCTCCATCCAACCGGCACTGCGCCCCTACGCGACTGGCCTTGCGATTTCGGGGTTGCGCGTACCACGCGACGACCGACGAACAAGTCGTGTGTACACTCTCCTAGTACGCAGCCCGAATAAATATCACCGGATGGCCAAGCAGAATGCTGAAAAAGGATCGTTTGCGTCTTGATTTTGGTCTAGGTTAGCCCGCTTGGCCTGTGCAGAGCTTCCCGAGGGCGTTGCCCGCAGTGCGCTTTCCTGCGATACCCTTCGCATGCACGTTAATGGCTTCGAAGTCGTCCCGCTATGCGCAGAGGCTCTGATCGACGTGGCGTAATGAAACCAGCCACAAGATCGGCAACCGTCCCGACACTGCTCTTTCTTGGTGCGGCTGGCACCGTCACCGGGAGCAAGTTTCTCCTGACAAGTGGCGACTCACGCGTGCTTGTCGACTGTGGGCTATTTCAAGGAACGAAAGACCAGCGTCTGCGGAATTGGGATGGGCTTCCGATCGATACCAGTCTGATCAAATCGGCCGTTCTCACACATGCGCATCTCGACCATAGTGGGTACTTGCCCGCGCTATGCCGCAGCGGGTTCAAAGGCTCCGTCTTCGCCACGCCCGGAACGCATTCCCTGTGCCGGATTTTGCTTCCGGACAGTGGCCGCTTGCAGGAGGAGGAGGCGAATTACGCAAATCGGAAGGGCTATTCCAAGCATGCACCCGCCCTTCCCCTGTACACCGAAGCGGAGGCGTGGCAATCGCTCGATCACTTCTCGGCAGTTTCCTTTGACCCGCCATTCGAGACTGCTGGTTGCCGCCTGACCTTCCGGCATGCCGGCCACATCCTGGGCGCCTCGTCGGTCTTGATAGAGAGCGGCGACGCGCACAAAAGGCGCATTCTCTTCAGCGGTGACCTCGGCCGTCCGCATCATCCGCTGCTTCGCGCACCCGAGCCTCCCCCTCAGGCTCACGTGATCGTTGTGGAGTCGACGTACGGCGATCGTCTGCATGATGATAGCGGAGCACTCGATGCGTTTGCCGAAGCGATCGCCCGAACTGCTGGCCGTGGAGGGGTAATCGTAATCCCCTCCTTCGCGGTCGATCGCACGGAAATCCTTCTTTTCCATCTGCGCCGGCTTCAACTGGAAAACCGGATTCCAGCGCTCCCAGTCTATGTGGACAGTCCCATGGCTCTGGCGGCGCTCAGGCTTTATCAGGATGCAATCAGTTCGAGTGATTCCTCCATAAAGCCTGAAATCGCCGGCAAGCCGGAGGTTCTCGAACCAGGCAACCTGACCGAAGTCAAGACCGTCCAGGAATCGATCGGCCTGAATCGACAGCAAGGGCCGATGATCATTATCTCGGCATCCGGCATGGCGACCGGCGGACGCGTGCTGCATCACCTCGCAAATCGGCTGCCTGACGAGCGCAATACGGTAATTCTGGTAGGGTACCAAGCGGAAGGCACGCGCGGACGTTCGCTGCTGGAAGGAGCATCTTCGGTAAAGATGATTGGGCGCTACGTTCCCGTACGTGCCGCGATCGTCGCCATTCCTGCCTTTTCAGTTCATGCGGATCAATCCGAGATTGTCAGCTGGCTGAGAAGCGCGGCTGCCATACCCGAAGTAGTCTATGTCGTGCACGGCGAACCGGCAGCCGCTGAGGCTCTCCGTGCCACGATCGCCCGGGAGCTCAAATGGCACGCGGTGGTCCCGCGCTATCTCGAGCGCGTGCGGATCGATTGACGAGGATTGACCGGTGTTCCAACTAAGGCATCTACCGCTAGACACCCTGCGTGAACATGTCGTCGTGATTCACGAACAGGCGGTGCGCAACGGCAACCTGGGGTTCAATCCGCTCGATCGTGTGCGCGTATCGGGGCAGGACCCTGTGACAGGGAAAAGCCGGGAGATTACAGGAGTTTTGAATTTCTGCCGCGACACACTGTTAAATCCGGATCAGGTCGGACTTTCGGACGAAGCCTTTCGCGACCTCGCCTTGGGTGAGAACTCCCAGGTAAGCGCAACGCTCGCCGTTGCACCGCGTAGCGTCGATCTCGTCCGCGCCAAGTTGGACGGTTCCCGGCTCGATCGCGCCGCCTTCACCGCAATACTTGCTGACGTTGCGGCGCGGCGCTATTCGCGCGTCGAGTTGGCGATGTTCGTGCTCGCCTGCGCGTTGAAAAGGCTCGACCTCGCCGAACTGGTCGATTATACGCGCGCGATGATCGAAACGGGCGAGCAACTCAGTTTCACCACGGCTCCGGTGGTGGACAAGCACTGTATCGGCGGCGTACCGGGAAACCGCACCACGATGATCGTCGTGCCGATCCTTGCGGCGCTGGGGCTAACCGTTCCCAAGACGTCGTCACGCGCAATCACTTCGCCCGCCGGAACAGCCGATACGATGGGGGTCCTGGCGGAGGTTTCGCTCTCGGCCGAGCAAATTTACAAAGTTATCGGCAAGACCGGCGGCTGCATCGTCTGGGGCGGCGCGCTCGAATTGGCTCCCGCCGACGACGTGCTGATAACTGTGGAACGACCAATGGAGCTGGACACGGAAGCCCAGATGGTCGCTTCCATTTTGGCCAAGAAAAAGACCGTCAGCGCATCACACGTGCTGATCGATATTCCTGTTGGGCGGTCGGCGAAGGTCCGCACCTACGCCGCGGCGGAGGGACTAGCCACCCTGTTCCGCGACGTGGCGGCGCGAATCGATTTGCGGCTCGAGGTCGCGTTGACCGACGCGCGCGCGCCGATCGGACGCGGGATCGGCCCGCGCCTCGAAGCAGTCGACGTGCTGGCAGTTTTGCGCGGCGACGCAGACGCACCCCAGGATTTGCGTGAGAAATCGCTCTACATCGCGTCGCGAATTCTGGAGATGAGTGGCAAAGTCTCCCCGGGTGCCGGCTATCGTGAAGCGCGACGCACGCTCGATTCGGGCGCCGCGCTGAGAAAGTTCATCGATATCGTGAACGCGCAGGGCGCGCGTGAAATGCCCCCTGAAGCGCCTTTCCGTCATGTGATCGGTTCGCCAACTGATGGACGCATTCGTGAGGTCGATTGTTGGGAGATTGCACGAGTCGCGAAACGCGCCGGCGCACCCGCCAACGTCGCCGCTGGCGTGCGCATGTTCAAGACTATTGGCGATGTTCTCAGCAAGGATGAGCCGCTGTTCGAAATTCATGCCTCCAGCGTGGAACAGCTCGAAACCGCGCGGACCTATGCGGAATCCCGCCCCGGAATCGTCACGTTCGGGTTTTAGTTGAACAGGGTCGAATTTTCGCTGGCCGATAAAGATTCACCAACTCCCTGCCGTCGATGCCAGACATCCTGAGGTCGCGAGCTCGATCGGTGGGCGCTTAGCTCGACCATCCTCCCGAAGAGCCGCTTATCAGGTCAAGGATCTCGGTGGTTACGGACTCCTGGCGGAGGCGTTGCATCAGTTTTGTAAGTTCGCCGGATTTGCTCGTAACGTTATGATGCGCCGCTTCCATCGTGCGAAAGCGAATCGAGTTTTCGCTGAAGAATGATTGCATCGCGGCGTTCTCCAGTGCCGCAAAAAAATATTCGCCGACTAAATCGTCGAAGAGACGCTGTGGCGGAAGGTTGATGATCGGCGGCAAGCGGGTGGAAGCCTTTTGCACGACCGGCACCTCGAGGGGAAGCAAGCGATGCCGTTCGATGCGCGGATGCTGAGCCCCGGCGTGTTGTGTGTAAACGACCTCGACGCCCGCAATGCGACGCGCGCTGAACATCGCATAAAGCTCCGCTGCCACGCGGCGAGCGGCGCCGGTGACTCCCGCGCAATGGGTCGCCATCGGGAGATCGAGGTCCGCACGCAATCCGCGTTCACGACAGATCTGGGCGCCGCGGGTTCCCACTACGATCAGCGCAAACCCGCGTTCGCTGGCCGCTCTCGCCTGTTCGGCCTCCCGCAACGGATGCTCATTGAAGCCGCCGCAGAGGCCGTGCTCCGCGCAAAACACGACGAGTCCGGACTCATTCGGACGCGCCGCGACTTCGCTTGGGCGAGCGGGTGGCAGCAAAGTGGCGGCGTCGCCCAACGCCTCACGAATCTGTTCGGAATAACCGCGAATTGCTTCCAACGACCGCAGCGCCTGCTGCATCTGCGAAGCAGCCATGGCTCGAATCGCCGCAACTATGTTGAGCAGCTCGTTGAGCGATCTTATCCGGGTCGCGATTTCGCGTTCCTGCGCCATCGGGTTATTGCTTAGCCGGCGCGGCGCCTGAATGATTCAAGCTTTGGACCAGCTCCCCGATCGCCGTGACGAGCGCGGCCCGCGTCCGCGGCTCCAACTCCCCGGTGGTGGCGATCTGTTGCACAGGTTCCGTGGCGTGCTCGTGCAGCCACGGGCCAAGTTTCGCCTGCAACTCGGTCATTTGGTCGAGGGCAAGCCGGTCGAACAGGCGTTCGTCGATCGCCACCAGCAATGCGACTTGATGGGCGACCGCCAGCGGCGCGAATTGGGGCTGCGTGAGAACCGCGCGGATGCGGCGCCCGTGCTCGATTATCTCGCGCGTGCGCTCATCCACCATCCCGCCGAAGCGTGTGAAGATTTCCAGTTCGAGGAATTGCGCGTATTGCAGGCGGAGATTTTCGGCCAGTTTGCGCATCGCCTGCGACTGCGTCTTGCCGCCGACGCGCGACACGCTCTTGCCGACATCGATGGCGGGCTTTTGTCCTTCGTGAAACAGGCGCGGCTCGAGGACGATCTGCCCATCGGTGATCGAAATGAGATTGGTTGGTATGTACGCGGACAGATTGCCTTCTTCCGTCCCGGCGATCGGCAACGCGGTCAGCGACCCGCCGCCGCGTTCGCGGCTGAGCTTGGCCGCGCGTTCGAGCAGTCGCGAATGAATATAGAAAATGTCGCCAGGGTAGGCTTCGCGTCCCGGCGGATTACGCAACAGCAGCGAAAGTTGCCGATAGATCACGGCGTGCTTGCTCAGATCGTCGATAATCAACAGCGCGTCGCGGCCGCGTTCCGAGAAGTACTCGGCCATGGTGCAAGCCGCATATGGCGCCAGCCATTGGATGCCAGGCGGGTCATCCGCGGGTGCGAATACGAAGATGCATTGCTCATGCGCGCCGTAACGCTTGACCGCCTCGATCACCTCGCTCACCGAGGAAGTCTTCTGCCCGACCGCACAGTAGACGCAAACCACTCCGGTATCGCGTTGATTGATTATCGTGTCGATTGCGATCGCGGTTTTTCCGGTTTCGCGATCGCCGATAATCAATTCGCGCTGGCCACGGCCGAGTGGCAGCATCGCATCGATGACGAGCAGGCCGGTATTAAGGGCGGTGTCGACGAAATCCCGATCAACGATCGCGGGCGCCGGCCGCTCGACAGGCTCGAGTCCCGCCGCTGCGATCGCCGGACCTCCGTCCATCGGAACGCCGAGCGTATTCACGATGCGGCCCAGCAGCTTGTCACCCACGGGCACGCTGGCGACCGTGCCGGTTCCGCGTACCATGTTGCCCGCCGCGATGCTGCTGGCGTCACCGAGCATCGCGCATCCGATTAGATCCGGGTCGAGCGTCAACACAATTCCGGCGATCGGCTCGCCGCCGTCTGATCGTTCGAAAAGCAGCAGCTCACCGAGCCGCGTTTCCAGCAGACCGCGCACGCTGGCGACATTGTCTCCCACGCGTTCTACGCGGCCGATCATGTCGAGTCGGGGGCCGGCCTGGAGCTGGCTCACGAGCCGCCCCGCCCCGCTCAGGCGGTCCTTTACGGACTCAGCCAGGGTGCTCATCGCGATTGATCTCCCTGGCAGCGTTGGTCAGGGCGTCACGCCAGTTGAAGCGGAGAATTGCATTTGGAAATGTTAGTTCGGCGCCGGCGATAAGCGCCGTATCACTGCTGAACTTGATGGCCGCCGCGGCGTCAATCCGTTTGCCGAGTTGTTCGCGCCACTCTGACTCTTCGCGCGCATCGAGCGGATGAGCCGTCGTCACAACGAGCGCGTTCGCGCCCAGCTGCGACACGAGGGCCGCCCGCTCCAACGCTGACAGCCGGTCCAAATAGTCCAGGACGCGGATCAGGAAGATATGCTCGATCGCGGGAAGCGCCAGCTCGCGCAGGAGCCGTTCCGCGAGGTTCACGGCGAGCTCAACCGTCCCGGCAAACAACTCTTGTGCGGCGGCAAGGCGCTCTTCGCCGAGTTGGGTGATCGCCTGACTGCGAATCTTTTCCGCTTCCGCGCGAGCTTCATCGATCATTTTCTTGCATTCGACGGCTAGTTGCCCGCGCTGCTCTTCAAACATCTTCTGGCGCTCGGCTTCGATTCCAGCCCGTTGTGCCTGCAGGTCGCGCTGCAGATTCAGTGCGTTTTGCTTTTCCGCCGACGCCTCCGTCATGCCACGCGCAATCTCTTCTTTCCGCCGGGCGACGATCGCCGCGACCGGCTTGAACAGAAAGCGCCTGAGCAGCCACACCAGGATGATAAAGTTGGCCGCCTGCAGGGCGAAGGTCCACCAACTGAAATTCATCGCGCGAAAGGATTGGCGAAGAGCAGCAGCAAGGCGATCACCAGGCAGTAAATCGCCATCGTCTCGATCATCGCCAGGCCCACGAAGAGGGTGCGGGATAGCGAGCCCGCAGCCTCGGGTTGCCGCGCGATGCCTTCCATCGCAGCCGTGATCGCACGCCCTTCGGCGAGGGCCGGCGAGATCGAGCCGACGGCAACCGCGACCACCGCGCCGATTATACTGAGCATTTGGACCGTCATCTTCTGCCAACCTCCCTCATTTCTCGATCACGCCGATCCCGCCGCCGATATAAACCGCGGCCAGGACGCTGAATATGTAGGCCTGCACCAGGCCAACCAGAATGCCGAATGCCATGAATGGAATCGGCACCAGCAAACCTGCCATCGCCAGAATGATCGCAACCACCAGTTCTTCGCTCATGATATTGCCGAACAGGCGCATCGCCAGCGAGAACGACCGCGTCACTTCGGACAGGATATTGAACGGCAACATCACCGGATTCGGCCTGAGATAGCCTTTCAAGTACGGACCGAGGCCTTGAATGCGCACGCCGTAGAAATGCACCGACAGAAAGACTATCGCGGCAAGCGCAGCGGGCGTTTCGACCGATGCGGTCGGCGCCGTGACGCCGGGAACGATCCCGCACAGATTCGCGACCACCAGAAAGATGAACAGTGTTCCGAGCATCGGCAGGAACGGCGCCGCATCGCGGTTCAGCAGCTCGCCGATCTGCTCTTCTATTGCGATCACCACGGTTTCAATCATCGCCTGCCATCCGCCGGCATCGAGACGAAAGGTCCGCGTCGCGATCCAGCAGCCGCCGGTCAGCGCCGCCATCAACCCCCACGTGGTCACGACCGTCCGACTGATCGGAACGATGCCGATGTGGAACAGGATGGCGATCGCGAGGGGTGAACGGTTCACGGATTCCTCCGGAGCGCGACCCTGTAGTGATTGATCGAGACCGCCCGTGCGGCGAGAAACCCCGCGAAGCTCGCGAGCAGCGGTGCGGCCCCCTGTTTGGCACAGAGCGTGAAGGCCACAACGGCGACAGCGAGGCGCGAGAGATGAAACAGCAGGGCTCGCCATCCGGCTCCGTGACCGGCGTAAAGCCGCACATTCCATCCAAGCGCCGCGAAATAGCCCACGCCGATCAATACGCCGAGTGCCACATAGGGTGCCGTGTGCAGGACAATTAACCGGATCATTCGGTGTCCATCCTCTTCCAAACCGCCCAGAAGCCCAATGCGGCGCCGAGAAAGACGAGTGCCGCACTCCAGAACACGCCGCTTTGGAAGGTGCGATCCAGCCATCGTCCGACGAACGCGCCAATTATAGTCGGCGCGACGATGGTCCAACCGAACCGCCCCATCATCGCGAGCGCGCGACCCATCGGCCATTCTCCTGTCCGCAGCCATTGCTCGCGCCGGCTATGGGCCTGCTTGACCGCCTGTTCCAATTCGCGTTCCTCGGCCGTCAGCTCATGACTGTCAGGCTCTTGCTCGTTTGCCACGATAGCGCCTCGCGGCTATTTCGGCGGCTTCGCCGCGAGCGGTCCGTCAGTGGGCCGCAAGTAACGATAGATTTGCCGAATCGCGGCGTGTTCAAGGCTGAGCACTCCCGATCGGGCAGCGCGCTCGGCCTCGACGTTCTTCCTCATCGCGACGAGAACTTCGGTGCGCAAATGTGCCAGGTCATCGCTTACGGCCGCCTCCCGGGTTGCTATCTCGACGACCTTGCCCGCGCGGACGCGCAGCACGCCGCCACGTACGGCGATATAGTGCTCGCGGCCGCCATCGCGCCATCGCACCACGCAGATCGAAAGCGTAGTAAGAAATTCGGCATGGCCGGGTTCGATACCAAAGGCGCCGCTGGGATCTTCGGCGCGAACGTAGCGAACGGCACTTTCATCAAGCACGATCGCCGTGGGGGTGGTGACGATTAGCCTTAGCGCCATCGGATAACTACTGCTTGCGCGCAGCGAGTTCCTTCGCTTGGGCATCCGCGAAAGTTCCCACCATGTAGAACGAGCTTTCGGCCCAACCGTCGCCTTCGCCCGCGAGGATCGCGCGGCAACCATTGACAGTTTCCTCGATAGCGACCGATTTTCCCGCGATTCCCGTGAATTGCCCTGTCACGAGAAACGGCTGCGTGAGAAAACGCTCGAGGCGACGGGCGCGCGCCACGACGCGCCGGTCTTCAATACTTAGCTCCTCGACGCCGAGCAACGAGATGATTTCCTGGAGTTCCTTGTAACGCGCGATCGTTCGGCGCACTTCCTCGGCGACCGCGTAATGTTCTTCGCCGACGACGCGCGGATCAAGCAGAACCGAAGTCGACGCCAGCGGATCGATCGCCGGATACAGTCCCTCCGCCGCCATATCGCGCGACAGGACGATCGACGAATCAAGATGACGAAACGTTTCGACCACGGCCGGGTCGGTGAAATCGTCGGCAGGCACGTACACCGCCTGGATTGCCGTCACTGAAGCGCCGGCGACCGAGGCGATGCGCTCTTCAAGTTCGGCGATTTCGGTGGCGAGCGTAGGTTGGTAGCCGACCCGCGACGGCATGCGCCCGAGCATCCCCGATACCTCCGAGCCTGCCTGCACGAAGCGAAAGACGTTATCCATCAAAAGCAGCACGTCACGTTTCATCACGTCGCGAAAATATTCGGCAATGGTCAACCCCGTCATGCCAACACGCCAGCGCGCGCCCGGCGGCTCGTTCATCTGCCCGAAGACGAGCGCGGTGCGGCTCAGCACACCCGATTCGCGGAGCTCGGCCAGCAGCTCGTGGCCTTCGCGCGATCGCTCACCGATGCCGGCAAACACGGAGATGCCGGAATATTTTTCGACGGTGCTCCGAATCAGCTCCATGATCAGCACGGTCTTGCCGACGCCGGCGCCGCCGAACATCCCCGCTTTGCCACCGCGCGCGAGTGGGGCCAGGAGGTCGGCTACCTTGATACCGGTAC
Organism: Binataceae bacterium (SeqCode); assembly: GCA_052145175.1. Lineage (GTDB taxonomy): Bacteria > Desulfobacterota > Binatia > Binatales > Binataceae > JAJPHI01. The sequence continues at coordinate 23,946 of JBKQPD010000020.1, forward strand.
GGAAGACCTCGCGCTTGTGATCCTGATGACTGATGGCGGGCGAGCCGCGATGAATTGGCCAGCGGGGTGCGGCAGGATCGATTGGCCCGAGGCGATCGATCGGGTCGCCGATCGCGTTGAGCAGACGGCCAAGCACTTTTTCCCCCACCGGCACGCGGATGGGACCGCCGCCACGGTGCGCGCTCGCGCCGCGCCGCAGCCCCGCCGTACTCTCCATCGCGACCGCGCGAACCGTACGAAGATCGAGATGGACCTGGATTTCGGCGACCAGCGAAGCCTGGCCGTCGAGCTCGATCATGATTGCGTCGTTGATTGAAGGCAGGCTTCCCGAGGCAAACTCGACGTCAACAACCGATCCGCGAACGCGCGTGACGGTTCCCCGCTCGTTCTCCGGATTAGCTCTCGAATTATTGGAGTGTTGATCCATGGCGCGCAAATCCAAACGTATTGGGTAACAATATCCATGAAGGCCGAGGGACGCGAGATCGTACCCAGCGCGTAGAGCAAACCGGCCGGTCGCCGCGGCGCTGGTTCACCAAGCCATAGCGCAGCGCGCGCGGCGCATTCACGGGCGGCCTTCGCAAGCGGTCCCGAACCGGGAGCCAGGTTCAGCGACCTTGCCAAGCCGTGATCGACGTGGAACAGTCAGTGCGTCCACGCAGCACTTCAATCGCCGTCGCCTGACGGCCCCAACTGACACGGAGGATTCCATGAAGCTCTATTACGCGCCCGGCGCATGCTCGCTGTCACCCCATATTGTCGCAACCGAAGCCGGGGTTGCGCTCGAAGTCGAGAAGGTCGATCTCGCCAGTCACAAGACCGAAAGCGGTCAGGACTTCACTACGATCAATCCGAAAGGCTATGTGCCTGCGCTACGCCTCGATGATGGCAGCGTCCTTACCGAAGGACCGGCAATCGTACAGTATCTCGCCGATCAGAAGCCGGCGGCCGGACTGATACCCGCCGCAGGCACAATGGAGCGCTATCGCGTCCAGGAATGGCTCACTTTTATCGGCACCGAGCTGCATAAGAGCTTCGGCACCCTGTTCAACAAGGCCTCCGGCGATGACGCCAAGCAGACGGCCAAAGCGGCAATCGCCAAGCGGCTTGCCTATCTCAACGATCAGTTGGCGAATCGGCAATTCCTGCTCGGCGGCAACTTCACCGTGGCGGATGCGTACGCATTCACGATCGTGAACTGGACGAATTTCGTGGGGATCGACCTCAAACCGTATCCCAACGTGGTGGCCTACATGAGCCGAGTCGGCGCGCGCCCGAAAGTGCAGGAAACACTGCGGGCCGAGGGCTTATTGAAGTAGCTCCTTCCCCGAGCGCTATCAACCATCTGAGAAAGCTCGATAGGGCCGGTCGCCAGCTTGCTGACGGCCGACCCTATCGCAACCTTGGCGACCGATGAGCTTCTCTATGCTAACGTCGTCTCTCGCTTATTTAGCGTCCTTATCTGACTAGCATCACGAGGGCGAATTTAGCGACTCGACGTCCGTGACCTCCATGGGAACCAGATCGATCGGTATGAAAGCTTTATCATGCGCCAACCTATCGTTCATGTTCTCGGTCTGATTTTCCTCTCGACATGCGCAACGGCCGCGCTCGCGCAGGCGCCGCAAGCCTTGATTACTGCGCCGATCGATGAATCCAGACTGATCACGCTAACGGGCAGCACTCCGGCGCCGGCGCTGGACGCGGCCAATGATCGCGGCGCGGTGGACGATGCGCTCGCGCTCGATCATATGATCCTGCTGCTCAAGCGAACGCCTGACACTGAGGCGCGCCTGCAACAGTTGATCGACGCCCTGCACGACCCGGCGTCGCCGCAGTACCATAAGTGGCTTACGGCGAAGCAGCTTGGCGAGCGTTTTGGAACTGCGAGTCAGGATACCGCAACGATCAGCAACTGGCTTCAGTCGCACGGCTTGCGGGTCAACCGGGTTTATCAAAACGGCCTGATGATGGATTTCTCCGGTACCGCGGGGCTGGTGCGCGACGCTTTTCATACCGAAATACATAATCTGGTCCTGCCTGACGGCGAACAACACATCGCCAATATCAGCGATCCGCAGATCCCCGCGGCGCTGATCCCCGCCGTGGCTGGGGTCGCGTCGTTGAACAATTTTTTCCCGAAGCCACGCCTGATCAAACGCGGGCTGGTCAGCTACAGCCGTCAGAATGACGGATGGCAGCCACATTTTACGATCACAAGCCGGCGGAATACGTTTCACGTCGTCAGTCCCTACGACTTCGACACCATCTATAACGTGCTGCCGCTGTGGGCCAAGGGCTTTACCGGCAAAGGCGTCACGATCGCGGTCGTTGAAGACTCCAACCTGGCTCATACGGCAGACTGGTCGGTGTTTCGACGGACATTTGGTCTGAGCCGGTTTACTCACGCCACCTTCCGGCAGGTTTATCCGGATTGTCGCAACCCCGGCCAGAACGGCGACGAGGTCGAAGCCGACCTCGACGGGGAGTGGGCCAGCGCCTCCGCCCCGGACGCGCACATCGTGCTTTCCGCCTGCGCCAATACTAAGGCGACCTCGGGACTCGATCTCGCAATCATCAATCTGCTGGAGACCGCGCCACCGGATATCATCTCGGACAGCTACGGCCTGTGCGAGACCATCACCGGACAGACCGAAGTCGCCTTGGAGAATGCCGAAGCGCAGCAGGCGGTGGCGCAGGGTGTGACTTTCTTCATTGCCCAAGGCGACACCGGCGCCGACGAATGCGCACCTGATGAGCGCACGCCGTATTCCAGCTTGGGTATCAACAGCGGCGATAATACCGCTTCAGCCTATGCCGTGGACGTGGGCGGGACGGATTTCATGGCCCAGTACAATGCCGACGTCAGCGGCATTCCCGTAAGCAATTACTGGAGCGCGACCAATAATTCGAGGACGCTGGCTTCGGCGCTTTCCTACATTCCGGAAATACCCTGGAATGACACCTGCGCCAGCCAACTGATTTACAGCGATCCGGTGAACGGCGGCTTCGGGCAGTCGTTCGGTCCCGGCGGATTTTGCAATTCGCCATTGGGTCAAAACGATTTTCTGAACTTTTACGCGGGCAGTGGCGGTCCCAGCACCTGCTTCACCGGCAAACCCTCAATTCCCGGCGTGGTCAGCGGCACCTGCCAAGGCAATCCGAAACCCGCCTACCAGAACGGCATTCCCGGCGTCCCCAACGACGGCGAGCGCGACCAACCCGATCTGGCGCTCTTCGCCGCGGACGGCGTCTGGGGCAGCTTCTACGTCGAATGTTTTTCCGATGTCAGGCAGGGCGGCGCGCCTTGCACTGCGAAAAATGACGCCCTCCTGGAAGGCGGCGGCGGCACCTCGTTTGCCTCGCCGGCGATGGCCGGTATTCAAGCCCTTATCAATCAGCAATTCGGCAAACAGGGCGACGCCAATTATGTCTATTACTCACTGGCCCAGGCACAATTCGATCGCGCGGACGCGGCCGCGTGTAATGCCAGTCAAACCAGCGGTGGTCTGCTTGCCAGCACCTGCATCTTCAACGACATCACGGCCGGTGATATCGACATTCCCTGCGGACAGAACAGGGACGGCAGCTTCTATGATTGCTTCGGCGCGAGTCCGTCAATCATCGGCGAACTCTCGTCCTCCGACACGCTTGCTGAACCGGCTTACCCGGCGGCCGCGGGATATGATCTTGCCACCGGGCTGGGTTCGGTAAACGCGGCGAATCTGTTCAAGGCCTGGCCCGGCGCGCCTGTGATGCGGTGACTTAGGATTATTGACGCAGCTCCAGGGGGCGGCCGAGTCTGCGAGGCGCGGCCAAAGAAAAGACTCGCCTGCTCGCTTCGTTCGCCAAGCCTCACTCCGCTGACTGAAGATTTTTGACGCAGCTCGCGGACTCGCCTGCTCGCTTCGTTCGCCAAGCCTCACTCCGCTAGCGTTACAAACCCAGATGGACGATATCGGCGGCGCGAATATTGCCGCCGTCGATCACCATCGTCGCCCCACTCATCCAGCTCGCCGCCTCGGAAGCCAGGAAGATGCATGGCCAGGCGATATCCTCGACCGTGCCGAACCGCCCGAGGGCGCGCGATCGCAGCATCATGTTGCGCACATCGTCATTGGGCCAGATCCGTTCCGCGGCGCCCGCCGTCGTAACCGGTCCGGGTGCGATACAGTTGACCCGAATCCCGTGGCGGCCCCACTCCGCCGCGTGCGACTCCGTGAGCTTGATCACGCCGGCTTTCGACGCGGCATAAGGCAGCATCGTGGCTGAGCCATGCACGCCCGAGGTCGACGACAGGTTGATAATGCAGCCGGCGCTCTTCTGCTCGATAAACTGGCGGGCCGCCGCTTTCGAGCAAAAAAAAGTTCCGTCGAGGTTGATCGAGACCACCGCGCGCCAGCCATTGGGCGAGAGGTTCATGCTGGGCGTCGTGATACTGCCGCCGTGATTGTTGATCATGACGTCGAGGCGGCCGAAATGCTTGACCGCCGCGGCGATCATCTCGTCGCATTTGGCGGCGTCGCGGACGTCGACCACGAACATCTCGCAAGTGCCGCCGAGCTTGCGGATTTCGTCACGCACCGGTTCAAGATGGGCGGCATTGCGGCTGGCGATCAGCACGGGTGCGCCGCGCAACGCGAACTCGCGCGCGATCGCGATACCGATTCCGGTTCCGCCACCCGTGACGATCGTAACTTTGCCTGCCACGCTGAAAACGTCTTTCAAGGGAGGGCCTCCTGCTCAGACACACTGATCCATCCTCTAGCAGGGTGCTGCGAAAATGGGAAAACCGTCTCGCCTACATCGGCACGAAAGCGCTGGCGGTCTGGCGGCCGCGCCGACCACCCGCATTGCGGATACGTGGCGCGATACTTAGACGCAGCCGAGACTGCGCGGCATGCCGGCGGAGGAGGGTATGTTTCCACGCGAGCAGCCGCCGCCGCAGCAGGATCGGGTCGATCCCGACGGCGTCGCACACCAGGTCGAAGCTGAGCGCGCCCTCCGCCGGGCGATGCGCCATAATCCACTGCTCGGCGTCAACGTAGAGCCGGCGGGCCTGCGCCAGCGGCGACATCACGCCGCGCTGGTAGACATTGATCGCGTCGACCAGCAGGGCGAACATCAGGCGCTGCTCGCCGCTTTGCCGATCACCGCCCGAGAGGTCGTAATACTGGCACGGCAGAATTACATCCGCGCCGGCACCGGCCGCCGGGCTTGTGGAAACCGCACAAAGCCTCGAGCTCATAAGCACCGACCTTTGCCCAAAAGAGTCTTCCCCAACCGTTTAACCAAATTGCAGGTCCGATGGTTCCCGGAGCCACGATCGGCAGGAACAGAAAACTGCGCGTTAATTTAGCTATTGCTTATTTTATGGATGTTTAGTCTAATTTTATGATACCAATAGACAATGAAGAATCACCGGCGGACGTGATAGGGTCATTCATTCCCAAAAGCTATGAACAGGAACTTTTGGCATACGATTCTTTTGGCGTTGACTTTGATCCTCACGACTTTGCGTGTTGTAGCCGCAGCCGATCCTCAGGAATGCGCTTCGGCACATTCGGTCAAGTCACTTATTCAACAGCTTCAGGGTTCCGATGCTGCAGGTCGAGTGATCGCCGGAATTTGCCTTACGCAAATGCAACCGATTCCACCTGAAGCGATCCCCGCACTTATGCAGGCGATGGCGGCGGCGAATCAAAAGGGAATGACCTTTCCTTGGCCCGGCCTTCTACCGAATATGACAGCAGTGGATTTGCCTGAGTTGGCAATTGCGCTCGATGATCCGGATGATTACGTGCAGCGGGTGGCGGTCATCGCGATAGTGGAGATAGCTAACCGCGAGCCGCAACCGGCCACATGGCCGCTCTTGATCCACGCCTTCAAACTCAAGAATGCGCCCGGGGTGGTTTATCCAATCGTCAAGGGTGGCTCCGCCGTCGTACCGCTACTCAGTCGCGCGCTCCAAAGTCAGGACGTGCTAACTCGCACTCGTGCCGCTCAGGCGCTCTTCGGAATGGGCCCAGTGGCCAGCGGCGCCGACAAGGGTTTGATAATTGCTCTTAACGATCCGGACAAGAATGTTCGCCGGTTAGCGGCCGCCGCACTCGCCAATTTCGACCCGCACCAAAAGATCGCCGTTCCAATTCTGGTGGACGCCTTGACGACCGGGGATAGCGATTATCTCAGGGCCGTAGACGCGGCCAAAGCACTCGGCAAGATGAAAGGTGACGCGGCGGACGCCGTCCCAGCGTTGGGGCGAGCGTTGCTGGCGACCTCGCCACCCGAAGCGCAGCCCAACGCCACGTACATGGATGCCTTACAGGCCAAAGTCAGAATAGCGGACACCGTCAGATTGCGTGCGGCGGCCGCCGACTCGCTCGCATCCATTGGGACTCCCGCGGCGGCTCTCGCTTTAGGAGAGGCACTGGCGCTCGATAAACCGCTAGAGACGCGCAGAGCCGCCGGGCAAGCGCTCAAAGAGATGGGCGCCGCTGCGGAGCCGGCTCTCCCAGCACTTATCAACATTTTGTCCGATGATCCCGACCCCCCGGTGCAATACACAGCCATACTCGCAATCCATGCTATAGGGCCTAAGGCCACTGCGGCTATCCCTGTTTTACTTCGCGAGCTGGGTAATGATAATGGCGCTTCTGGTCCCGTTACCGTGGATAACATCTACTTCCGCGGGCGCACTGTTCGAGACATCGCGAGTCAAACTCTTGGTAAGTTGGGCGCGCCCGCGGTTCCAGCCTGATCGAGAACCTAAAAAATCCCGACCTGTATGTGGGACTATGGACGCTGCAGTCGTTTGCTGCGATGAATCCATTGCCGGCAGCGGCGAAAGACGCAATAAAAAGCGTCGCACTCAACTCTCACAGTCCGCTCTTCCAATCTGTCGCCAAAGATTTGCTCAGCGGCGCTGGAGTTGATGTGACTGGAGAAATCCTTGATCAAGCGGCTAACGGAAACGGCCAGGCAAGCGACATCTACGATACATCCAGTCCTGGCCCACTCGGCCAAGACCTCCGGAGCTATACTAAAGAGCAGATCGAGGAGCCGATTCCGCCGGATGCCAATCACGAATACCCTTCCGAACTGGAGTATCTGGTGCCAGTGTCGCTAGCTGGCAGCACGATCACGGATGCACCATTTCTCGTCACCGTTCATTCCGAAACCGATGGGGCCGACCGTGTAGCAGCCTGGAAGAGAATCGGGCCTGATCGTTACCGCCGCCTCTTTGTCAACGTTTGGCAGGATCTGGATGAAGGAGCACACCTTGAAGTGCCCACAGTCTTCTCCTCAACGGTAACGGTCACCGGAAATAATGCAGATCACCAAGAAACCGGCGTCTTTATAGACCTGCCCCTGCACCGCTACACGGGTGATTGGGATGGCATCTATGATTCGGTCTTTGCTGTCAGCGACGGTGGGCTCCAGCCGGTCGAGATTGAACCGGCGGACCGTTGGTACGATAAGCAGTTTCGGGTGTCGAACCCGTTCGAGGATCCCGTACAGAATAGTTTTTCGAACAATAACCTGCAGTTTGTCTTTCACATATGGGGCGGATGTCACGCCTGTGCGGGTGGGGCGAACGTAAATGGTAATTATAAGATGGTTAAAGAGATTTCGTACGATAAGCAAAACAAGGACTGGGTAACCACCTGGAAGATGTTAGTAGTGCGTGCGGTGAGAACACCCGAGAAGCACTGAGAGCGCTTAAGTGTCGCACCCGATCCAAGCGGTCAGCGATTAGCATTCCGCGATCTACCCAATCTTCAGGCCGGTTTCGGTCAGGCGCTCTTCGAGCATCGGGAGCCGGTCGTAGCCCCAGAAGGGTTCGCGATCGAAAAGAAACAGCGGGACCCCGAACACGTGGTCGCCGGCGGCCTCCTCCTGCGCGCGTTCATACGCCGTCAGACCCGGACCGGCGAGATACTCCCGGTATTCGTCGGCGGAGAGCCCCAGGCTGGTAAGGAGCGCGGCGACGGCGTCGGCCTGATCGGCTTCGAATTCGCCCTTGAAGAACAACTCGTACGCCTTGCGGCTGTAGTCGAGCAGGCGACCTTGGTCGTGCGCGAACAGCCCGCCAATCAGGGCCGGAGTGGTGTCGTAAATCTTGCGCGGGCTGCGAATCAGGATATTGCGCGGCCGGGCCCAGCGGCGTGCGTCGAGATAGGAATACTTGACCTTGTATTCCGAGTAGACACTGCGCTCGCCCTTGCCCTTGATCCGCAACTGGAACGGAATCCAGCGGACCCGCACCTGATAGCGCTCCTCGAGCGCGAAGCCGGGATCGAAGGCGAGATAGGCGAACGGACTCTTGTAGTCCGAGTACATCTTTATTTCTTTGCGATCCATTTTAATCTCTTTGCGGCCGCTTATTAGTGGAGCCTGGCGAGCGCGTCGCGGGCCTCCTTCGATGCGCCGTCGTCGCCGGTCGCGTCGGCCGCGAGCTGGTAATGGGCGCGCGCTTGCGTCGGATCGCCAAGCGACTCGTAGGTGCGAGCCAGATTCAATTGGGCACGTGAATTCTTCGGACAGGCGCTGATCGCGTCCTGGTAATACGCCAGCGCATGCGGCAGGTCGTTCGCCGCAAAGCGCTCGCCACCCTTCCGCGACGCCTCGCGCATCACGCTCTCGTCACATCCACCGGGCGCGACCGGGTTGACCGGCCCCGCGGCATTTTGTACTTGCAACGCCGCGACCTGCTGCTTGAGTTGATCCAATTGCACCTGCTGCTGCGCGAGTTGGTCCTGGTTCGCCTTGATCTGGTCGCCCAGGCATCCCGACAAAACGGCCAGCCCGGCTAGCGCCGACCAGCGGAACGCGGCACGCAACATACCAGCCATCATCAATTCCGGACTATCCCCACAATCGAATTTGTTGAGAAGTTATTGCCCTGAGGGGCTATTCGAGCGGAAATAATAGATGAATTCGTCCGGCCGGGCGTAGCCCAGCTGCTGACGAATCATTCTTTGGAGGTAACTCGAATCGGAGCGCAGTTTACCAATCTGGGCGGTGAGACGGATGTTATCGGAGCGTAATTGGTCGTTTTCGCTCAGCAGGCGGACCCGGTCCTGGGAGAGAGCGATCAGGTCGCGCGGACCCTCGGGACCGAACAGACAGTTGAGGATCAGGGCGGCCAGAACCGCGACGAGGATTAGATTGAGCCCCTGCCGCCGGAGTAGTGAACTTAAGCTACCCATCGCTGGAATCGTAAATCAGCACCCGCTCCTGATTCAAGCTGGCTTATAGTGAACGTCATTTTAATTCCCGAAAGTCTCGTATCGGCGTGCCAAACTCGGACTTTAAAATTTCTTTATAAATTTTGCCGAAAACTCTTGCTTCTAACATAACGTGTTTCTATAATCGCTCGCATCAGGGTCGAGAAAACATAAGTTTTCGTGCTCATCCCAAAGCAGCGACCCTAGAGGAGGAACCGTATGCCAGTTAGCAAGAAGCCCGGTAGCACCAAGGCTGTGAAATCCAAATCCAAGCTGAAGAAGACGATGCCAGCAAAGAAAAAAGCCACCAAGAAGCCCACCAAAAAGAAGTAGTTTTTTTAGGATTGCCGACCGCCGCGGTGGCGGAGGCATGAAAGCCGGGCAAGCTGCTGGGATGAGCCGGGGCTTCAAGGCCTCGTAAAAACAGAAAAGGCCCTCTTGCAAAAGGGGGCCTTTTCTTGTGCGCCGCCGGGCCTCCGCGCAGATTACCAGAATATGAATTACGTTTTGGGACGCTTGCCCGCCACAATCACACGTCCCGCGACGCCCAAGTTTGCCCGGCCGCTGGTGCTTTGCCCCGAACTCTTCACTACGACTGGTCATCTTTCACTACTGACAGGCTATCTCGTGAGCCTGGGCTGGGAGGTCTGCGCGCTTGACCTGCATGCGGCGGCGCGCGGCGTCCCGCCCGGCCTGGCCGGTCTGCTGGAACTCGCCGGGGACGCGATCGCCGCGCTGGATCGCGAGGTGGCCGCCCTCGGCCACGGCGTCGGTGGACTCGTCGCACTGAGTCTGACCGCGCGGCCAGCGGTCGCGGCGGGCGTGGCCCTGGCCCCCGCGCTCCCGGGCTTCCGCTCGCCGCTCTGCCTGAGTTTGCGCAACCGGCTCGCCGCACGCCTCGGCGGCGCGCTCCGGCCGCCGGCCGGCCGCACGCTATTCGAGTTGGTCGCGGACGCGGATCAGTTCCAGCGCGAGACGATCATCAGGGCGCTCAGGCCCGCGCCCGGCGGCGTTGGACGCGAGGTCGCGGGCGGCGCGCTAACCGCGCCGCCGGCGAGCGTCAAGCCGCGGCTGATCGTGTGCGGCGATTCGGATATCTTCGCGCCGCTCGATCGCGTACGCGGCCTGGCCGCGGCGACCGGCGCGGAGCTCGCGACACTCCCGGGGCGTGGCCACTGGCTTATCGGTGGACGTTCGCTGGAGCGGGCGGTGAATACGACCCAGCGCTTTCTGGTCAAGGCCCTCGGCCGCGAGCTGTTGCTGCTCTATCCTGAAGATCTGCCTGACCCGGAACCTGACGCTCAGGCTTAGCCTCAACAATTCGTTAATTGCACCTGCTCGGTCCATCTGTTAAATACAGATATGGCGCTGCTGATTCGCAGTTCGGAGTCACGCATCTTTACCAAAGCCCGCAGAAGTCCTGCGGGCTTTGTTTCATTGGGAGAAAGATGATGCCGCATCAGGAACTCCGTGAAGGCCTGACGTTCGACGATGTCCTCTTGCTGCCGCAGTTTTCCGACCTGCTGCCTTCGAGCTGCGACGTCTCTACTTTGCTCACGCCGCGCATTCGGCTGCGAATTCCGTTGCTTTCGAGCCCGATGGATACAGTGACCGAATCGCGCGTCGCGATCGCAATCGCGCAACTGGGCGGACTCGGCTTTATCCATCGCAATTTGACGATCGAGCAGCAGGCGGCCGAAGTCGCCACGGTGAAGAAGTTCGAAAGCGGCATGATCGCCGATCCGGTGACGGTCCATCCGGAACAACCGATCGGCGACGCGCTGATGATCATGCAGCGCCACGGCATTTCGGGCTTGCCGGTCGTCGCCAATGAACGGCTGGTCGGTATCCTGACGAATCGCGACCTGCGCTTCGAGCGGCGGCTCGATCGCCCGGTGCGCGAGGTCATGACGACCCGTCTCGTCACGGCGCGTCCCGGGATCAGTCTCGACGACGCCAAGGAAATTCTGCAGGCCCATCGGATCGAGAAGCTGCCGCTGGTCGACGATCACGACCGTCTGCGCGGACTGATCACGGTCAAGGACATGGACAAGGCCATCCGCCATCCGTACTCGAGCAAGGACCCGCGAGGGCGCCTGCGCGTCGGCGCGGCGATCGGCGTCGGACCCGAGCGGGCGGAGCGCACCGCGATGCTCTACAAGGCGGGCGCGGACGTGCTCTGCATCGATACCGCGCATGGTCATTCACGCAACGTGATCGACGCCCTAATCGCGACCAAGCGCGAGTGCCCCGACGTCGAAGTCATCGCCGGCAGCGTCGCCACGGCGGAGGGTGCCAAGGCTTTGGTCGAGGCGGGGGCGGACGCCCTGCGCGTCGGGATGGGCCCCGGCTCAATCTGCACGACCCGGATGGTGGCGGGCGTCGGCGTGCCCCAGATTACCGCGATCATGGATTGCGTCGCGATCGCCGAGCCGCGCAACGTCCCGATCATCGCGGATGGCGGTATCCGTTTCTCCGGCGATATCACCAAGGCGCTGGCGGCAGGAGCCTCGACGGTGATGATCGGCTCGCTGTTCGCCGGCACCGAGGAAAGCCCCGGCGAGACGATTCTTTATCAAGGCCGCACGTACAAGCACTATCGCGGGATGGGCTCGCTTGGTGCGATGTCCGAGCGGATGCGCGATCGCTACGCGCAGCACGACGTCGTGGAAAGCAAGCTCGTCCCCGAGGGTATCGAAGGCCGCGTGCCCCATCGCGGCTCGCTCGCGACGAATATCGAGCAACTGGTGGGCGGCCTGCAGGCCGGGATGGGCTACCTGGGCGCGGCGGATCTGACGGACTTGCGGCGCCGGGCGAAGTTCATCCGGATCAGCGACGCCGGTCAACGCGAAAGCCACGTGCACGACGTTTTCGTCACCAAGGAAGCGCCCAACTACCGCCCTTGACTTCTCGCTCTGACGAGTGGGGCTCGGATGATGATCACGCAATAGTCAGCAGCGCTGGCTAGAGCCGCGGGCGTTGGCGTGGCACAATCGCAAGCTATGGCGCGGCGCAAAAAGATCCGGGTGGGTGTGCTTTTCGGGGGACGTTCGGGCGAGCACGAGATTTCGATGCGCTCGGCGTTGACGGTGATGTCCGCGATGGATCCGGCGCGGTACGAAATCGTGCCGATCGGGATCGCGCGCGACGGCAAATGGTATCTGCGGAGCGACGCGATCGCGATGCTGAAGACCGCCGCGCCCCGCCTCCGTGCGCTTGGCCGCGGTGGTATCGAGGTCAGCCTGCCGCCGAATCCCGGCCGGCACAATCTGGTTGCGATCGCGGGGACCAACGGCCACGCGCGCGCCGCGCGCCGCGACCAGCCTGCACTGCCGGGGCCGCTCGACGTGATCTTCCCGGTCCTGCACGGCACGTATGGGGAGGACGGGACGGTCCAGGGATTGCTCGAACTGGCGGGAATTCCCTATGTCGGGGCGGGTGTGCTCGGCTCAGCGGTGGGGATGGACAAGGACGCGCAGAAACGGTTGTTGCGCGACGCCGGAATCCCGGTGGTGCGCTATTGCGCCGTCACCCGGGCGGCGCTCGAACACGACCCGGCGCTGGCCAAACGGCAGGCCGCGGCGCTCGGCTATCCCCTGTTCGTCAAGCCCAACGCGCTCGGCTCTTCGATCGGGATTGCCCGGGTAGCCGGCCCGGCCCGGCTCGCGGCGGCGCTCGACGACGCTTTTCAGTATGACCGCAAGGTTCTGCTCGAAGCGTCATGTGCCGGTCGTGAGTTCGAATGCGCGGTGCTCGGCAACGATCATCCGCAAGCGTCAGTGCCGGGTGAAGTGATCGTCAAGGGCGCGCATGACTTTTACAGCTACGAATCGAAGTACGTCGACCCGGCGGGCTCGGAGGTGCGTATCCCGGCTGATCTTTCACCGGAGGCGGCGGAGCGCATTCGCGAACTCTCGGTGGCGGCGTTCGAGGCCCTTTCCCTCCGCGGGATGGCGCGCGTGGATTTCCTCGCCAGTCCCGATCTGAGCGAACTCGTCGTCAACGAGGTCAACACGATTCCGGGCTTCACCGCGATCAGCATGTATCCCAAGATGTGGGAGGCGAGCGGGCTGCCCCTGCCGCGATTGGTTGATCGGCTGATCGAACTCGCGCTCGAAGACTATCGCGAGCGCGCCAAGCTCAAATATACCTTCGTGCCCCGCTCTGGAAGCGGCTCGCGCCCCGGGACCCGCTGATCGGATGAAGGAATTACTCGTCGCGACCACCAATCCGGCGAAGCTCGCAGAGTACCGGTTTTTGCTGCGTGCTTTCGCACTCAGGATAATCTCGCTGCGCGACGCCGGAATCGATGCGGAGGCCCCCGAGACCGCCACCAGCTTCGTCGCCAACGCCCGTCTCAAGGCCGCCTTCTATTTTGCCCGCGCCGCCCGGCCGACCCTCGCCGACGACGGCGGGCTCGAGGTTGACGCGCTCGGCGGCGCACCGGGCGTGCTGTCTCATCGATGGATCGGGCACGAAAATCCCGACGATCGGATGCTCGCGGAAGAGGTGATTCGGCGGATGACCGAAGTTGAACCCGCCCGGCGCACCGCCCGCATCCGGGCCGCCGCCGTGCTGGTCTATACCGACCACGGCGTGGCGCGCGAGGCGATGGCCGAAGCCGCGCTCGAAGGCGTGATCGCGAAGCATTGCTATCACGAGGTGCGCGAGGGGTTTCCGTATCGTTCGGTGCTTTACTTGCCCGAACGCGGACGCTATCTCGCGGAACTGAGCGACGACGAAGCGGCCCGGCTCAGTCAGCGCCGGATCGTCGTCGAGCGGCTTGCGGCCGACTTCGCCAGGATAGCGGAGCAAAATTGCGAACGAGAATAGCGGGTGACGGCTGCGCGGCCCCGGTCTCATCGATCACTGGCCGATTGCTCGCTGCACTTGCCGGCCACCCGGCTTTCTGGTCCATTTCGTAAAGAGCAGGAACTTTGCGGGTGATCGCGAACGCAACGCTTTGAGGCCGGAGGATTAACCATGACGGCCAAGGTAGCAGATGTCTTGAAACAGAAGGGGTCGCGGGTAGTTACGGTGGCGCCCGCACAAACGGTCGCAGCCGTCGTCGAACTCCTCACCCGGAACCGTATCGGCGCGGCCCCCGTAACCAATGAGGCGGGCGAGCTGATTGGCATCATCTCCGAGCGCGACGTGGTCCGCGGCATCGCCGAGAACGGCAGCGGCATCCTGACCCGTGCGGTCGAGCAGCTGATGACCCGCGAGGTGAAGACCTGCGCCCCCGACGACGCGATCGTCGAGTTGATGGCGACCATGACCAACGCGCGCATCCGGCACTTGCCGGTCGTCAATGGCGGCGCGCTTTGCGGACTCGTCAGTATCGGCGACGTCGTCAAACAGCGGCTCGCCGAGGCGCAACTTGAACTCGACGAGCTGCATCGCTACATCTCGTCGTCATTGTGAAATCGCTTGCACGATATCGCCGGCCGGTTCACGCGCAAGGCCGCGCCCAGTGAGGTCTTCGTCGCGGCTGCGAATCGTCACGACCGGCCTCGCGGCGACCTACCCGCTCGGTGGTGTCTTCTGGGATTATATGCAGTATGCCCTGGGCTTTGCCCGCCTCGGTCACGATGTGCTCTATCTCGAGGACAGCGGCAAATGGTGCTACGACCCGGAACTCGCGACCTTCGTCGAGTCCGGGGCACGGAACGCCGCTTACTTCGCACGCGAAATCCCCAAGCTCGATGCCGGACTTGCGGAGCGCTGGTTTTTTCGCGACCCCGCCGGTCAGACCTGGGGGTGGGATTGGCGCCGGGTTGTGGACTTCTGCCGTGACGCGGACCTCTTCGTGCATATCTCCGCCTCGTGCGAGATGCGCGACGAGTATTACGCCGCGCGCCGCCTGGCGTTCATCGACAGCGACCCGATGTTCACGCAGGCGAGTGTTCCGGCCTATGCCGCCGGTCAACTCGCACCTGACGAAGCCGCCCGCCGGCGGGTCGAAATGATCCGCGGTCACGACGTCCATTTTACTTTCGGTGAAAATATCGGCGCTCCTGACTGCCGGATTCCGCAAGCGCTCTTCGACTGGATTCCAACCCGCCAGCCAATCGTGAATGAATGTTTCAGCGGTGCGGGAATCGAAGTACCTCTTCCGGAGCGCCGCCACGTGCTGACGACCGTGATGTCGTGGGAGCCTGCCGAAAGCGGTCCGGTAGTCGAGGGCGTCGCCTACGCCGGCAAGAGCAAGGAGTTCGTCCGGTTCCTCGACCTGCCGGCGCGCGCGGCGCTGCCGCTCGAGATCGCGATCAGTGGCAAGGCGCCACGCGAGGAGCTGCGGGCCAACGGCTGGCGGCTGATCGAAGCGCCGGAGGTGTCGGGCGACCCCTGGACCTATCGGAGTTATCTCGCGCGCTCGTTCGCGGAGTGGAGCGTCGCCAAAAATGCCTATGTACAGAGCCGCAGCGGATGGTTTTCCTGTCGCAGCGCCTGCTACCTGTCGCTCGGCGTACCCGTCGTCGTGCAGGATACCGGTTTCGGCCGCGCGATCCCGAGCAGCTTCGGTGTGCTCAAGTTCTCGACCCTGGACGAAGCGGCGGCGGCGATCGACGCGATTGCGTCCGACCCTCAGCGTCACGGACGCGCCGCGCGCGAAATCGCGCACGAATACTTCGCCGCGCATAAGGTTCTGCCGCGCTTGATCGAAGACGCCTTGACCCACGCCAGTCATCGCCGTCAGCCTTGAAACCTGGCTCGCGTTGACCTTCGTTAATCGATAATTGGTCAGTCCGCACGCGAAGAGGATTTTTTCGGCGATGCATATTGCTGGTCGACCTGTCACAATGGCGGCTACGGCTGGTAGGACGTGTCCCGTGATGCATCATAGTCGCTGGTTCGCCCGGAGCCTCCTCGCTCAACGCTTAGAGACCGCTAATCGCACCCGGCTCTCATGAACGATTCCCCCGCGAGTAACGCACCGCTGATAGCCGTACTTGGCATGGCGGGGCGTTTTCCCGGAGCGCGCAACGTCGATGAGTTCTGGCGCAATCTGCGCGATGGCGTCGAATCAATCAGCCCGCTCGACGACTATCAATTGAGGACCGCCGGAGTGAGTCGCGCCGAGCTCGCCAATCCGAACTACGTGCGCGCCGCCGCGATTCTCGACGACTTCGACCGCTTCGACGCGGCTTTCTTCGGTTTCAGCCCGAAGGACGCCGCGATCATGGACCCGCAGCATCGCCTCTTCCTCGAATGCGCTTGGGGGGCTTTGGACGACGCCGGCTGGTGTCCGGACGAATTGGACGGCCGTATCGGTGTGTACGCCGGCTCGGGGATGAACTCCTATCTGATCCACAATCTGCTGACCAATCCGGCGCTGCTGGCCGAGACCGGGCTTTTCCTACTCAAGCAAACCGGCAACGACAAGGACGCCCTCGCGACCCGGGTCTCCTACCAATTGAACCTGACCGGACCGAGTCTGGCGGTACAGACCGCCTGCTCGACCTCGCTCGTGGCGATTCATCTGGCCTCCCAGAGTTTGCTGAATCGTGAGTGCGACATGGCGCTGGCGCGCGGTGTAACGATCGAAGTGCCGCACGGACGCGGCTATATCTATCGCGAACGCGAAATCCTTTCGCGCGACGGCCACTGCAGGGCCTTCGACGCCGCTTCGAGCGGCACCATCTTCGGCAGCGGCATCGGGATCGTGGCGCTGCGCCGTCTGGACGACGCGCTCCGCGACGGCGATCGGATCCGGGCCGTGATTCGCGGCACCGCAATCAACAATGACGGCGCCCGCAAGGTCGGCTACTTCGCGCCCAGTGTCGCGGGTCAGGCTGAAGTTGTCGCCGAAGCGCTCGCGGTCGCTGGCGTACCGGCGGACTCCATTTCCTACATCGAGGCGCACGGTACCGGCACGGCCGTGGGTGACCCGATCGAGCTGGCGGCGTTGAATCAGGCTTTCCGGGAGACGACGCCAGCGCGGGGCTTCTGTGCGATCGGCTCGGTCAAGACCAACCTCGGGCATCTCGACGCCGCGGCCGACGTCACCGGTTTCATCAAGACCGTCCTCGCGCTCGAACATCGCCAATTGCCGCCGAGCCTCAACTTCGTCAAGCCGAACCCGTTGATCGATTTCGCCAGCTCGCCGTTTTTCGTGAATACGCAATTGCGCGATTGGGATACCAGCGGCACGCCGCGCCGCGCGGGCGTAACCGCCCTTGGAATCGGCGGCACCAACGCGCACATCATTCTCGAAGAGTCGCCCACTCCGGCCCCAACCGGCGTCGCGCGGCCCTGCCAACTCCTGACGCTCTCCGCCAAAACTCCGGCGGCGTTGGACGCTCTAACCAGGAACCTCGCGGATCATCTCGCCGATAGAGGCGTCAATCTGGCCGACGACGCCTATACCGGCCACTTCGGGCGCAAGGCTTTGCTGCTCCGCCGCGCCCTCGTCTGCCACACCGCGGCCGACGCCGCGAAAGCTCTCTACGCACTCGACCCTAAAAGCGTATGCAGCGACGCGGCGCGCGAAACCCCACCGTCGATCACCTTTCTTTTTCCAGGCCAGGGGTCGCAGTATGTCGCGATGGGGCAGGAGCTTTATCGCGACGAGCCGGTTTTTCGCGCCGTCGTCGATTCCTGCGCTGAAAAACTACAGCCGCTGCTCGACCTCGATTTGCGCACGGTGCTGTTCCCGGCGGAGACGGTCGTGACTCCGGAGACGAACACGGACACGTCCGATCACGTGACGCTGAGCTTCAACAGCCTGCTCTATCTGAGCCAGGCGCTAGGGGCTGCTGACTTAAGCCGTGCGCTACGGCTCGCGGTCGTTTCCAACAGCCTGGAGCAACTGCCGGGAGAAACGTCGTTGCTGCCCGAGCGCGCCCTCCTGACCGGACCGTGCCTGGTGGTACCCAAGGAAATCCCCAACGTCCAGTGCCGGCATATCGATCTTAAACTGCCCGCGCCAGCCCATTCACACAACGGTTCCGGCGCGGGACGGCTCAGCGAGATCGCGGTTGAGCTGCTGCACGAGCTGCGCGGCGCGTCGTCCGCTTCGCCGGTGGTTTACCGCGACCAACGGCGCTGGGTGCGAACCTTCGAACCACTTCCGCGGATGGCTCCGGACCGCGCACCGATTAGGCTCCGCGAACGGGGCGTTTACCTGATCACCGGCGGTCTCGGCGGTATCGGTCTGACCCTCGCCGAAGCGCTCGCGCAGGCGGTTCACGCCCGGTTGGTCCTGCTCGGTCGCTCGGCGATGCCTCCGCGCGAGACCTGGGATGAGTGGCTAACGGCTCATAACGCTGCCGATCCGGTCGCGCTCAGGATTCGCAAGCTGCGCGACCTTGAGCGCGCGGGCGTCGAGGTGCTCACCGTCACGGCGGACGTCACCGACCTGGCGGCGATGCGTCAGGTCGTCGCGCAGGCGCACGCGGCGTTCGGCGAGATCAACGGCGTGATTCATGCTGCCGGAGTGCTCGCTGACGCACCGCTCCTGCAAAAGACCGGTCCGGCGGCGGCGCGCGTGATAGCGCCCAAACTGCAAGGCACCCTCGCGCTCGAAGCGGCGCTGGCGGAGGAGCAGCTCGACTTCCTCGTGCTGATGTCGTCAGTCAGTTCACTTCTTGGACCCGCCGGGCAGGTCGATTATACGGCCGCCAACGC
The DNA here is from genome assembly GCA_052145175.1 of Binataceae bacterium (SeqCode). Lineage (GTDB taxonomy): Bacteria > Desulfobacterota > Binatia > Binatales > Binataceae > JAJPHI01. Next base: position 42,806 of record JBKQPD010000020.1, read on the forward strand.
CTTCCTCGACGCCTTTGCCCGCGCTCTCAGCGGCCGGCGTGGCTATCCGGTGATCGCGATTCAGTGGCCACACTGGCGTGAGGTCGGCATGGCCGCGGATATCGCACCCACTCCCACGACTCGCGTCATCCATCCGCTGCTGCGCGAACAAACTATCGTCGACGACGGGGAGACTGTACATTCCACCACGCTCAACGTCGATCGTGACTGGATAGTCGGAGAACACCGGCTGCACGGCGGCCCTGCCCTGTTTCCTGGCCGTGGCTATATCGAGATGATTTACGGCGCCCTGAGTGTTCCCGCCAGCGACCACACTCTCACGATCAAGAACCTCTATTTCACGGCGCCTCTTGCCGTACGTGCAAACGCCGATCAGGCGCTGCGGCTTACCGTACGTAAAGAAGGTCGTGATTATCGCCTTTCGGCGCAGACTCCGGGTGACCAACAGGCGGGCGAATGGCTTGAATGCGCGCAAGGCGAAGCCTCCGTTCGGCCGCGGGTGGCGCCCGGCCAAATCGATCTCGAAGCGATTCGCCATAGATGCTCGCTGCGAGCGCTTTCCATGGGCGCGGTTGACGATCGCTATGGCTGGGACCTCGGATGGGGACGCCTGGCGCAGGCGGGGGTCGACGTACATGAAGTAACCAGTGATCATCTGCGTATACTCCGCGAACCGAGTGTACGGGAGCTCGCCCGCGAGATAGCCGCGTGCCTGCAGAAATGCCGGACCGCGGAAGAACACTCGTCGATTCCGGCGATCGTAATGAGCGCGCAATTCGAACGCCCTTCGGTCGGTGCGCAAGTGAGCTCGAAGTGAGATCAAGGAGGATTTTGCGCGGCCGCGTCAACCGCGGCTCGACGCGACTCTGTATCTACGAATGATTACGTTAGGCTTAAGCGGAATTCCAAAATCGATGAGCTTCAAGCGCGCCGAATGGCCCGCTTTGGACGAACGCGAGTATCGCATATCGCAGGGCCACGACTCCGCGGCGGCATTAGTCGTCGACGGCCGGGTGGTTGCCGCCGCGGCGGAGGAACGTTTCAATCGCCGCAAGCACAGTGGCGATTTCCCCGTCCAGGCTCTGCGCTTTTGTCTGCGGCAGGCGGGTCTCAAGCTCGAGGATGTCGATCAGATTGCGCACGCATTCGACTATGCGCCGTATCGGGAACTCTTTACCCTCGATCCCAAAAGTCAGCGCCTCTATGATGAAGTCTTCTCGCGCGAGGCACTTCTGCACGAGCTTGCCCGCGACTGTCCGGGGTTTCCGGCCGAACGTTTTACCCAGATCAATCACCATCTCTGCCATGCCGCGAGTAGCTATTTGACTTCGGGCTGGGATGAGTGCCTGGTTATCGTGCTCGACGCGATGGGCGAGACGCAGAGTGTGTCAGTCTTCCACGGGAACGACGGACGCCTCGAGAAACTTCGCGAGATTCCCGCCAACGATTCCATCGGGATACTCTACTCGCTGGTTACGCTACATCTCGGGTTCGACTTTAACTCGGATGAATACAAAATCATGGGGCTCGCGCCTTATGGCGATCCGGACCGTTACCAGAAGGTTTTCGACTCGATGGTTGAACGACGTCCCGACGGGACGGTGCGGATACCCGTTTTGCGGCTCAATCGAACCCGCGATGAGCGGGAGAATTACCTCAGTACACGCGCTTGGCTGGCCGAAAATCTGATTGCGCCTCGCGATCCCGAGGCGCCAATCACACAGGAGCATCGGGATATCGCGGCCGGTTTGCAAGCCTGTCTGGATCGCGCAATTCTTCATATCTGCGGTCACTTCGGTCGAAGCACGGGTTTGCGCCGGCTTGCACTGGCCGGAGGAGTCGCGCTCAACTGCACCGCCAATGGCCGGCTGATGAAGGCCGGGCTTTTCGACGAGCTCTACGTCCAGCCCGCGTCCGGTGACGACGGCGCCGCGCTCGGTGCGGCGCTTTATCGCGCCTCGATGCTCGAACATATTCAGAATGACCGCTTTCCCGCGCCACTGCTCGGTCCGGAGAGCGACGACCGCGCCGTCGCGCAGGGTCTCGCACAGTTCGCCGACCGGATCGAAGTGCGGCGCTTCCCGAATCTGGCGGAGACCTGCGCGGAAGCCGCCCGCCTGATTGCACAGGGCGAAGTGCTGGCGTGGCATCGCGGACGGATGGAGTTTGGTCCGCGAGCGCTCGGCAATCGCAGCATCCTGGCTGACCCGGGAGGCCCCGGGATGCGTGATCGGATAAACGCGATGGTCAAGAAACGCGAATCGTTTCGTCCATTCGCACCCGCCGTCGCGATCGAGGAAGTCGATCGATGGTTCGACGTTCCGCCGATGACGGCGCTACCGTATATGACCTTTACCGTCGACGTACGCGAGGAGTATCGTGCGGCGTTACCCGCGGTGACCCACGTCAACGGGTCCGCACGAGTCCAGACGGTTTCCATGGCCGATAATCCCGCTTTTCACGAATTGCTGTGCGCGGTGGGCCGGACCACCGGTCGTGCGATCGTGCTTAACACCAGCTTCAACGTCAAGGGTCAGCCGATTGTGAATACCCCGGCGGAAGCAATCGAGACGTTTCTCCATACGGACATGGACGCCCTCTTTATCGAGAACGTAATGGTAAGGCGGAAAACGGCGGCTTGAGACTATCTATCGTGGACGAGAATTCGCATGAAGCATCGGCTTGCGCAACTGCCGCGGTGGCCGATCACGTAGCGGAGTGGAATCGCACCACCGTCGAATTCGACGCGACCCGGTGTGTGCACCAGGCGATCGAGGAAAGCGCGCGTAGCCATCCGGACCGGGTTGGGCTCATTTTCCGCAACCGCACGCTGACCTATCAGCAACTGAGTGATCGCGCCGATCACCTCGCGCGGCAGTTGCACGCGTGCGGCGTCGGACCCGATATGCCGGTCGCGATCGCGATCGAGCGATCGCTGGAGATGGTGGTTGGAATCCTCGCCGTACTGAAGGCCGGCGGCGCGTATCTGCCACTGGATCCCGCGTTTCCAAAAGAACGCACCGACTTTATGCTGGCCGACAGCAACGCCCGCGCAATCCTTACGTCCGCCGACTTGCACGAGCGCTTCGCCGATGCGGCCGCACCGGTACTGTGTGTCGATGCGGATAGCGAGCCGCTGAGTCTCAGCACCGCCCCGCCGCCACCAATGGCGGTCAACGGACACGATCTGGCGTATCTCATGTACACTTCGGGTTCGACCGGCAAGCCGAAGGGCGTGATGGTCGAGCATCGCAACGTAGTCAACTTTTTTGCCGGGATGGATCGCGTCATCGGCGCGAACGACGCCGGAGTCTGGCTCGCCGTCACCAGTATTTCCTTTGACATATCGGTGCTCGAGCTGCTGTGGACTTTGGCGCGCGGTTTCACGGTGATTGTCCAGCCCGAAGAAGGCAAGCTCGAAATCACCGGGGAGGACTCGATACCGGCGCTGATTGCGCGGCACGGGGTTACTCATTTGCAGTGCACGCCCGCGCACGCGCGGATGCTGGCGCGATCGGCTTCGGCACTCGACGCGCTGAGCTCGCTCCGCTACTGGCTAATCGGCGGGGAGGCCTTTCCCCTGGCGCTGGCGCAGCAGCTTCGCGCGGCGCTCAAGGCGCGCATTGTTAATATGTATGGTCCCACGGAAACGACCGTGTGGTCGACCTGCCACGAACTTAGCGGCGGGGAAGCTTCGATTCCGATTGGGCGGCCGATCGCCAACACCCAGGTGTACGTGCTGGACGCGGCGATGGCTCCTGCACCGGTCGGCGAGGCGGGAGAACTCTATATCGGGGGCGCCGGCGTCACACGCGGTTATTGGCGGCGGCCTGAATTGACAGCGGAGCGTTTCGTCGCAGACCCTTTCGCAAACACACCGGGAGCGAAACTCTACCGCACTGGAGATCTGGTAAAGTTCGGCGAGGGCGGCCTGCTCGAATTTCTGGGGCGCGCCGATTTTCAGGTCAAGATCCGCGGTTTCCGGATCGAACTCGGTGAGATTGAAACTGTGCTGGGCGCGCATCCGGGGATTCGCGAAGCGGTAGTAATTGCGCAGCCGAACCCGGCGGGCGATCCGCAGTTGGCCGCCTATGTGGTCGCGCACGAGGAACAGGGCCTCAGCGCCGCCGAATTGCGTATCTATTCGCGCCAGAAATTACCGAACTATATGGCGCCGGCAAGCTATACGTTTCTCGACGCGCTGCCGATGACGCCCAATGGCAAGGTCGATCGCAAAGCGCCGTCAATGGCGCATGGCGCGCAACCCGGCTCCACATCGGCTGACGGCGGCGTGGCCACCAGCGAGCTCGAGAAGACCATCGTCGCGATCTGGCAGGAGCTGCTGGGGCTCGCTACGATCGGCCTGCACGGCAATTTCTTTGATCTCGGCGCAACCTCGCTGACCGTGGCTGAAGCGGCAACCCGTCTGCGCGAAGTCCTCGGCCGCGAGATCAAGCTGACTGATCTGTTTGCTTATCCTACCGTCAGTTCTCTGGCGGCATATCTTGGGCGCCCGGAGCCGCATCCGGCCGCGGGGCCCGGTGCGGGACGCGGCGCCGCGCGGCGCGACGCGCTCGCGGCGCGCGAGACACGCAAGCGTTAACGAGGGCCGCACAGGACGGGGTGATCTCAGAATGTCGGCAGGTGCTGGACTTCCTTGTACTTGTAATAACCCGGCCCGACGCCGTATTCCATGATGCCATACCCGATATCGTCACCGCAGCGCCATTCGATCAGATGGTCGCTCAGCGTACTCGCTTCGGCCAATACCTTTGGATCGCTCAGGTCCCAGACATCGTGTTCGGCGTAATAGTCGCCCTTGTGATCGCCGTGATACCAGCCGCGATAGCCGCCGTAGCCACCGCCCTTGAGATGCCAGCGCGCGGGGTGAGTAACAAATGACACCTGCCGGCGCTCGCCATTTTTGAAGAAAAGCTCGACGTCGCCACCTTTCAAGGTTTGCACCGGTCCGCTCGCGTCCCAGCGGAACTCCTGCTCCGCCCGCTCGAGGAGCCATCCCGGGTCGGCCGGCGCGCCGAAGGGCACGACTCTTTCGCCACTGAAGTAGCTATACTTGCCCGGACCGCGCTCGACGAAGCGCCAATGGAGTGCGTAGTCCCGAAACTGCGCGACCGACCAACTGAACAGGAAAGGCGCGAAGGTCGTGCGTTTGCTATCCGTGGTATCGGTGCGCAGGGCCCGGCGCGTACCCCACGAACGATCTCGATGCCCCCACCAGGCGTCCTCGCTGAGCGTGATCGCCTTGTCCCCGAACGTGAGCGTTCCGCGCACCCGCCCGATCTGATCGAAACGCGTAATATCCTGCACGACTTTGCCGCCGCTTTGCCGGAAATCGTGCTCCTCTTCGTGCGGATTCATCGAGGCGATCCATTCGAGGTCGAGCCGCAGCGTCGACGGGTTGTCGTCGAGACGCAGGCGGAAGCGCCGCAGGCCGTCCAGCACTTCGACCGCCAGCGGGCCGATTTTGACCTCGTCGATCCGCGGACGCAAACTGCGCGACGCACGGAAGTTGTATTGCCTGCCCTGATGCCAGACCGTGGCGAAGCCGTCCTGCACGTTCTTGTTGGGATATTGCCCGACGCCAAAGCCCAGCACCGTATCCTTGTCGCGCACATTATAGATACTGACGTAGATGCGTTCCGTCCACTCGGGACTGTCGGTATGCACATGGTCCATCGTGGCCGGCAATTGATGGCACATCATTTCGTCGAACTTGCTCAGCATCGTATTCCCTCTTCGCTATTCCAGCAGCCTGCGGGCGTCAGCGCGCTCCGCTGACTTCAGATTCTTAACGCAGCTCGCGGACTCGCCTGCTCGCTCCGCGCGCCAGCGCGCTCCGCTAGCGTTCAAAAGCCCAAGGCCTTGGCGGCCATGTTAAGCACTACTGGAACCGAGTAGGTAGTGCGGGCCAGACGCAGATCCTTGCTGCGGCCTTCGGCAAACAATCCCGAGGCGCTCAACCAGAACGCCGCAGTACGCATCATGTAGAGAATCTGATAGTAGCGGCAAGCTTCAAAATCGATCGTAAGCCCGGTCAGGCGCTGGTAGTGCTCGATAAAGAAATCGCGCTCGACGACGCACGACAACAGGGGCGAGCCTTCGCGATTGAGATCGGAAAGGACGTAGGTTACGTCGTACATGGGATCGCCGATCACCTGCAATTCCCAGTCGATTACCGCGGTGATTAGATCATCCTTGATGATCAGATTGCCGGTCCGATAGGCGCCATGAACGAAGGCCAGGCGCTGCACTGCGGGAGCGTTGGCCTTGAGCCACATCACGACCTCGGTCAACACCGGCTCCGGCTTGCGCAGCGATTCCGCAATCAGCCTTTCCCATTTGGCGATCTCGCGCAACGCGAAATCCTTTCCGGGCCCCGGCACGCCGATGAAATCAAGGCCTGCCGCCCGCCAATCGAGGTTGTGCAAGGAGGCCAGCGCTTCGACGAAGCTCATCGGCAACTTGCCGCGCCGGGCCGCCTCCGCATAGAACTGCTTGCCCGCGCGCGACCAGGGATTGGTCGCTTCCCCCTCCACCTTCTCCATCACAAAGAACGGCCCGCCGATGAGCCCTGGATCAGCCTCGTACCAATAGGCTTTGGGCGTCGGAACCGCCGTGTTTTCGAGCGCCTTGATCACGCGAAATTGCTCTTCGAGACTCGAGAGCTCGCGCAACAGGCCGGAGCCTGGATCCTTGCGCAGACAAAAGCCCTGACGCCGCGCAACGCCATCCTCGCGCCAGTCCGCGTAAAAGACATAGATCTCGTGGGACCAGCCGACCGCGGTCTGCACCCAGTCGGAAAGCGTCAGGTCGCGAGCCCCGGGCATTTTGGTCCGGAGGTAGTCGCCGATTTTTTCCTGAATCGTCCGCTCGCCCGCCATCGCTTACTCCTGCGCCGGTCCCGCGACCTTGAGATCCTGATCGAGCAACTGACGGAGCGTCTCGCGCACGAGCCGATTCGCGGTCGTGAAGACTTCTTCGCCCAGGCTCGTACGGTCGGCATAGAGCCGCTCGATCAGTTCACACAGGTGTGCCTCGCTCGCCGCGCCGATCCCGCTGACTGACTTGACCGCACCGATCGACGGAAGGCGTGCAAACAGCGCCTCGAGGGCCCGCTGTTTGCCCTCGGCCAGATCGACCCGCTCGTCCACCTGCCGCGCGATAAACTCGAGAATCACCGCAGCCATATAGGCCTGAGCCTTCTGGTAGGGTTCCGCAATCGCCGGAGCGATTACGTTCCGCAGCGAAGCTATAACTTCATCGAAAAGATGCTTAACTGGAATCATCGCAGGGTCTCGGCTATCACAACCTGATTATCGGTTAAACTGTCGCGGATTGTGAGGAAATCATATGGGCTGGCGGGCGGGCATGTAAACACAAGCGCCCGTCCGCGCGTCAAATGAAAAGGTGGGGGGAACGATGGCGGCTCGGAAAAGAGCGATTAGTCGCGGCTTGGGGCAAGTGCTCGCGGCATTCGTGGTTGGCTTAGCGGCCGGTTGCTTCTTTAGCACGTATGTGGCCGCCAAAACGCGGTCACACGCGGGATTCTTCACGATGGCTGGATTCGACGAGCCGGACTATTCCGTTGAATCCCGCGCGCGCGGAAGCAGCTGACAGCGCAACTGGCGCGGAGATTCTTCCGCGCCGATAATCTTCAGCGAACGCCCATAGCAGTGTTGAGAAATAGGAAATCTTGCAGTTGCACCCCCGACGGTCTCAACACCCTGCGGAAAAGTCGGCTTCCTTCCACCATCTTCTCCCCTGACCTGACCAGGGGGAGACGGGGGGCGGGCGAGTCCGCGAGCCGCGGCCAAAGATAAGAGAGAGGGCGCAGGCCGTGAGGACTTTCCCGACGGCCGGCTAGAGAACCCCGGCGGCGGTGAGATCCGCGATCGCCTGAGGACTAAAGCCGGCCTGCGACAGAACTTCCCGGGTATGTTCACCGAGCCGCGGCGCACCCCGCTCGAAAGCCGTGACGCGGTCGCGGCCGTCGGTCGCGACCGAAACCGGATAGTGCAGAGAGCGACCGATTTCCGGATGCGCGATCGGCTGGAAGGTGCCGCGCGCCTGAAAATGCGGATCTTCGAGATTCTCTTCGGGATAGCGCACGCTCGCCCAGAGCAGGCCCTTGGCTTGCGCGCGATGGAAGATCTCTTCAGCCGTCATCGACGCGCACATGCGGTCGATCATCGCGCTGAAATGGGCGCCGGCCTCCGACGGCGAACGCTCAACCAGCGCGCGATACGCGTCGGAATTGAGATCATGTTCGATTCCCGCTTCCGTCATCATCTCCGCGATTACCCGCCGCTCGCGGCCGCTCCAGAACATAAAAGCCTTGACGTAACGTCCGTCCCTGGTGCGGCGCAGCCATGGACGCGAGCGGCCCTCGGCGGCATGCCGTCCGGTCTGTCGATGGACGAGGGCCTGATTGTAGATCCAGGTCGGGATGGCGACCTCCGTGCAGGTACTCACAGCTTCGTGAATCGACAGATCGATGAAATCGCCCTCTTCGGCAAGATCGCGAAAGTTCAGCGCCGCGGTAATCGCGATCACCGCGTACTCGCAGGCGATGTGGTACGCCTGCCACATCGCGGGCGCGATCGGCGGCGTATCGTAAACGCCGTCCGGCCCCGGATCGTAGCCGCACGAGGCCATCACACCGCCGAAGGCCAGATGGGTCAAATTGGTCATCTTCAGATCGCAATAGGGTCCATCAAGCCCAAACGGCGTGACCGTACAGACGATCAATCGTGGATGCGACGCGCGCAGTGTCCGATGGAGTTCGGCTCGTCGCGCGACCGCGGCGGCTTCACCACCGTCGAGAATAATGTCGGCGTTTTGCGCGAGACGTTCAAACGCGGCGCGGGCAGCCGGATGGCCGACTTCGAGCGTTACGCTCCGCTTGCCCAGGTTGTAGCGGCTGAAGCAGAGGCTGTGCTCGAGATTCGGCTCGGGGGTCGTGAACGGACCGACGTGCCGCGAGTGCGACCCGTGACGCCCCTCGAGCCGGATCACGGAGGCGCCGAGCGAAGCGAGCAGCAGGCCCGCGAATTCGGATCGCGCATCGCCGCATTCGAGGACCGTCGTTCCCTCCAGCGCGGAAGCGAGCAATGCCGCGTGGCTCAAATTATCCACTCCTCTTTCAGCGTGGCGATTTCCTCGGGCGGGAGACCGAGCAATGTGCCATAGACATAATCATTGTCTTCGCCCATGGTCGGCGCGCCGCGGCTCGGTAATCCGCCAACGTCGACCGGCATCGTGGCGAACTTCGCCGGGAAGTTTTCGATCGGCCAAGTGCCGATTTCGCTGTGCGGTAGCGGGACGAAATAGCCACGCGCCTTGAGTTGCTGATCGCGTTCACAGCGGTCGGCCGCGTTCTGTACGACGGCCGCAGGAATGTCGCGATCCTGCAAGCGCTTCATCAAGTCGTAGCGTTCTTCGCCCCGGGTGGATTCGGTCAGCACGTGATCGAGCTCATCCTCGTTGGCTTTGCGGCCCTCCGCCGTCGCGAAGCGCGGATCCGCCGTCCACGCCGGCGCGCCAATCGCCGCGATGAGCGCGCGCCATTGCTCGTCGCTTTGGATGGCGATCGCAATCCACTCGTCCGTGCCGCGACACGGATAGGCGCCATGCGGAGCCCAGTTGCCCGTATGCGCGCGATTGCCGAAACGCGCGGTGGGCCGGCCCGTCAATTGCGCTTCGAGCGTCGCGGTGCCGGAAGTCAGGATACCGACTTCGGTCTGCGAAACGTCGATATAGCAGCCTTGGCCGGTACGCCGCCGTTTGACCAGCGCCGCCATCGCGAGCATCGCGCCGTAGTACCCGGTCGAGTGATCGAGATACGAGTAGCCCCAACCGGCGGGCGGCATCGGTTCCGGCAAACCCGACATATGGGTCAGGCCCGAGAGTCCCTGCGCCGTCGGACCGACGCTGAGATACGACTTGTAGGTTCCCGACTTGCCCATCCCGGTGATCTGCAAATAGATGAGCCCGGGGTTAATTGCGCGCAGGGCGTCGTAGCCGAGTCCCCAGCTCTCCATCTGCGACGGACTGTAGTTTTCGCAAAGCACGGCGGCCGTGGCGACCAGCCGTTTCAGCAGATCGCGCCCTTGCGGCAGACTGAGATTCAGCGTGACCCCGTATTTGCCGGGATTGATATTGTTGAAGAGACCGCTGCGATTCAGGCTTTCAGGATCGCCACCGGGCGCGTGCGGCCGCACCATGCGTAACAGGTCCAGCGCACGCTGATCGTGCCATTCGACGCGGATCACCTCCGCGCCCATCGTCGCCAGTATCCGCGTCGCATTGGGTCCCGCGACGATCTTGGTCAAATCGATAACCCGCACGCCTTCCAATGGCCGCCGCTTCGGCTTTTGCGCTTCCGCCATGAATCGCCTCGCCTTTTTATTCCGAACGCGATCGCAGACTCGGCTGCGCGCCCATTATGAACGCAGCATGCTCCCGGGAGCTTCGCCCGTATAGCGTCCCTGCTCGTAGATGGGCCGGCCGTTCACCACGACGTGCTCGACCCCGCGTGGCTTGACGATCATGCGGCGCCCGCCGCCCGGCAGATCGTTGACCGCCACAGGCGGTTCACAGCCGATTCGGTCGTAATCAAAAACGACAACGTCGGCGGCGGCGCCGGGAAGCAGACGGCCGCGATCGCGGATGCCAAAGAAATCCGCCGGCTCGGCCGTCATCCGCGCGACCGCGCGTTCCAGACTGAGCAGCCCTTTGTCTCTGACCCACATGCCGATCATGTCGCTCGAATAGCCCGCGGTGCAGAACGCATCGACGTGGGCGCCGCCGTCGGACTCGCCAATCAGGACGCGCGGATCGTCGAGCAACTCCGTGGGTACTTCGGTCTGAATAACCGTGTAGATCAGTTCCAGGTTGTCCTCGAGCGCGAGATCGAAGAAGGTGTCGAACCCGTCTTTACCGCGCTGCCGGGCGATTTCGGCGACCGTCTTGCCCGCCAGATGCCGCATCGCGGGATTCTTCACGACGTTGACCGTGATCAGATCCCACAGGGCGTGAAAGATCCCGGGGCCACGCAGGTCGCGGCGAAAGGCCTGGCGGAATTCATCGCTCCCGTAGAGCTGTTTCAGCTCCGCGGGTGAAGCATTGAAGGCGCCTTTCCACGAGGGATACGGCGCAAAACCGATCGAGGGTTGCGCGAGCCCCATCTCGGTCACCAGTGGCGTCGTCGCGAGTTGAGGCAACGCGCCGCGCTGGATCTGGCTCGCCGCCGCGCGCAGCAAATCCTTGTACGAGTCCGGCTTGCGAATGAACTTGCGCAGCACCAGCCAGGTGATCTTGCGGCCGCTCTCGGTAAGCAACAAATCGAGCAATTCGCATTCGTCAGGCGCGATCATATCGACGCGCCGGTTGGCGATAAGCTCGATCGTGCCCTTGCCCAATTCCTTCAAAACACTCGCATAGGCCTTGAGTTCGTTCCGATCGGCCTGACGGCACGCGAGCGGACGGCCCTTGTAGCCGATATGCTGCGGCGCGGTGCTCGTGCTGAAACCGAACGCGCCCGCCGCGATCGCCTCCTTGAGCAACGATCGGATCGACGCGGTTTCTTCGGTGGTCGCCGCCCGCTCCATCGACGCCTCGCCCATCACGTAGTGACGGAACGGGGTCAACGGTGCCAGACACGCGAGGTTGATCGCCGACCCGCGCTGCCCCGCCGCCGCCATGAACTGCGGAAAGCTCTCCCAGTCCCACGTCACGCCCCGCTTGAGCACGTCGAACGGGATACCTTCGACGTTGACCAGATCCCAGGTCGCGATCTCGCGATCGGCGGGCCGGCAGGGAGCCAGACCTACGCCGCAATTGCCCATTACGACCGTCGTCACCCCGTGCCACGACGAGGCCGAAACCGTCGGGTCCCAACAGATCTGGCCGTCGTAGTGAGTGTGCGGATCGATAAAGCCGGGGCTCACGATCAGCCCGGAAGCGTCGATCTCCCGCGCCCCGGCCTCGGTGGCCTTGCCGATTTCGGCGATCCTGCCGTCACGAATTCCGAGGTCGGCGCGATACGCCGGTTGACCGGTACCGTCGACGACGGTGCCATTGCGAATAAGCAGATCAAAAGCCATTTTCCGTCTCCTCAAACCTGCTGATCGGTGGCGCCGATCAGTTCGCGTTCGATGTTAAAGGGTCAGCCCGGCATCTTGGGAAACTTTGGCAGATTCTCCCCGAATGGCGCCCAGGCCGGGGCGCTCGACGTGTAGATGCTCATGCCCGGCTTGAACTTGCCCGGATCATCGAGGCTCGTCGCCTTTATCCCCATCACGTCCGGCATAGCATCCAGCAGCGAAAACAACGGAGAGCCGCACGTCGGGCAGAACCCGCGGCTGATCTTTTTGCCACTGTCGGCCGTCACCTCGAAGTAACGTACGTCACCCTTGAGAATTTTGACGGCGGCTTTCGGCACGCCCATCACCGAAGCCATCGCCGTGCCGCTCGAACGCTGACAGTCGCGGCAGTAACAGTTCCCGCTGAACACCGGCTCGCCCGAGCATTCGTAGCGCACCGCTCCGCAAGCGCATCCGCCAGTCAGTAATGCCGCCATTAATCGAGTCCTCCCGCAGAATGACCGGAGCATAGTCCGCCGCGCTGAAAATCGCCACCGAATCGGCGATGTCCATCATAGTGGCTTGCGGGTAGTGATACGATCGGGAAAGCTTGAGCCGAACGCCGTCATCGCCGATGGAAACCGCCCCCTATCACCGCACAACTGCGAACGTACCCGCGATCCCCTGGGCGGAGGGGTCGTATCGATGGGCATTGCTCGCGATGCTGTTGCCGGCAACCATCTTCGAAGGCTACGACATCACCATTTTTCACCTTTGTACGCCGGACCTCGCGAGCGCCTTTCACCTGCAAGATAAGACCATCGGCATGATGGCGGCGATCGTGCGCGCGGGCGGCATCCTCTCGTTTCTGGTCGTCACGCTCGCCGATCGCTTCGGGCGCAAACCGATGCTGGGCTGCACCGTGCTCGGGTACGGCCTGTTCACGCTGCTGACCGCGACCTCGTCGGGCGCGGTAACCTTCACCGTATTTCAAAGTGCGGCACAGGTTTTTCTTGCCGCCGAATTCGGTATCGCCGTTACGGTCATCAGCGAAGAGTTTCCCGACGAACAACGCGGTCGCGCCGTCTCGCTCCTGCTGGTCGCCGCCTTTCTGGGCGTTACGGCCGCCGGCCTGCTTTACGGGCCTATGGCTGCCTCGCGCTGGGGATGGCGGGGGATGTATATCCTCGGCGTCGCGCCATTGATTTTAATCGCGGGAATCAGGCGGCAGATGCGCGAAACGGCGCGCTTCCTCGCCACCGAGCACGATCGCGTCGCGCGCGGGGCTCCCCGGCCCGGCATGTTCGAGCCGCTGCGCAACTGCCTCGCGCCGATGCGTGGTCCATGGGCCGGCCGGATGATTCTGGTCGCATCGCTCTGCAATTGCGTCGGACTGGTCGGCGGTCCAGTGATTTCTTTCTTCAGTCTTTACGTCCGACGCGACCACGGCTGGACTGCGCCGCAGACCGGAGTGGCCTTCGTGATCGCGTATCTGGCGGGAAGTTGTGGCACCCTGTTGAGCGGCTACCTGCTCGACCGCATCGGCCGTCGAACGACCGCCGCGCTGTTCTTCGTGGTTGCGAGCGTGGCGGCCGCCACGCTTTTCCAAAGCACGCGCGACCCTGCGATTTTCCTGGCACTGAGCGTCACGATGTTCGCTTATCAAGGCGCCCGCACGGCGACCTCGGCACTCGCCGCGGAGCTGTTTCCAACCAACTCCCGGGCGACCGGCTTTTGCCTGACCGTCCAGGTAATCGGGCAACTCGGCTGGACTCTGGCGCCGTTGGGCGTGGGCCTGCTCGCGCAGCCGCTCCACGGGCTCGGCAATGCGGCCACCGCCTTCGCCGCCGGGCCGTTGGTCGGCGCAATCATCGCGGTGATGCTGGTGCCGGAAACGCGCGGCGCTTCGCTCGAGGAGTTGTCACCGTAACGCGCGGCCATCCTCGATCACCGATCCGGCCTGCGAGACTCGCACTGTGCGAGGTTATGCGGTAATCACTGGGTGCAACTTTTCGTATTCGCGGAGGTGATCATGGCGGGCAAGTACTTCGAGGAATTTCGGGTCGGCGACGTCTTTCGTCATCAGCCGGGCCGTACTGTTACCGAAACCGACAATCTGCTGTTTTCCACCCTGACGATGAACCCCCAGCCGCTGCATCTCGACGCTGAGTTCTCAAAAAACACGGAGTTCGGACAGCGTCTGGTCAACAGTATCTTCACCCTCGGCCTGGTGGTCGGGCTATCCGTGGGCGAGCTGACTTTAGGCACCACCGTCGGCAATTTGGGGTTCGACAAGACGGAATTTCCCAAACCGGTTTTCATCGGCGACACGATCACGGCGGAAACCGAGATAATCGAAGTCCGCGAGAGTAAATCGCGACCGCAATGGGGCATCGTCATCTTCGAGCATCGCGGCGTCAATCAGCGCGGCGAAACGGTGGTCAAAGCCCGGCGCACGGGGATGATGCGCCGCAAACCGGCCTGACCGGCGATTCGTCTCCAAGGGGATGGCGGGCGCGATGTTTCACGTGAAACGTCGCCGCATGGCAAAGTAATCGCGAAATCCATCGGTCAATGATCAGCCGACTGAAGCACACGGCCGCTAAGATTACGTCTGCTCTGGGTCTGCCTTTGTGCTGCCAGCCTATTCTAGCCGCGTTAACAGGAATTTTACGAAACTTGCCTGTTTGTTACGTAAATTTCTTGATTCAAGGCTGGTTATGTTGCACACTGTGGACTCGACTCTCAGGTAGTTAAGCTGACAGTTGTCCCGGGGGGGACGTGCGCAATGGGCCGTGTCGTTATATATACGCCAGTCGACTTGAGCGAAGCTGACGAATTCTTAGAAAAGAAGATGCCCTTGACGGAACTCGTTCGCGCGGCGAACGGCGGTCGGGCCGTTTCCTCCCGAACGGCTCATCTGACGCTCGAGGCGATCCGCACGAAACTGGTGGATACCGATTCGCTCGAAGAATTCGAAGCCGCCGACGAGAATAAAGGCATTTTTGGCTGGCTCGGGCGGCGCCGCAAGCGCGCCGAGGTTCCTGAGCGTCGGACCGATTCAGTCAGGATTCTGGCGGCGGCGACCGTCTTCGCTACCAGTCGACGATAGCGGACAGCCTGCGCCCTCTTACACAAAGCCCGGCAATCAGCCGAAGTCGCAAATCTATCTTCCCGCGGTTCACCTGCCAGAGGGACTGACGGTCGTGCTATTTCTGACGCCATGGTCGCCGCGATGCTCTTGCGAGCAAGCGGGCTCGGCGTAATAATCCGGTTTCCGGTGGACGCATAGCTCAGCCCGGTTAGAGCACTTGCCTCACATGCAAGGGGTCCCAGGTTCAAGTCCTGGTGCGTCCACCAAGACTCCCCAACAAATCAAGGACAGAGATCCAAGGGCAGATCACCGAGCAGATAACCTGCTGGGTGACCTGCCGCGTCAGTTCTGTGTCAGAAGTGAAACGAATCGACCGAGAAATGATCGGATCCGCAAGGAACTCGACGCCATCGAAGTATCACAGGCTCTTAAGATCGTTCCCCTCCCAACCGATGAACCGGCCTTCCAACCTTGTCGTCACGAGTTAATGGGCACGCTGGGGAAAGGCTCGGGCTCGGTCCGTTCCTCAAGCGTGGCCGTCGAGATGCACCTTGCGGTTCTCGAATAGCCATTCGCCATCGACCTTGCGCAGCTTGTCCTCGTAGCGGCCCACCGCGGCAAGCGACACCTTGCTGTCCTTGCAATGATAGTACGTGAGATAGCATGCGCCGGTCGCACGATCGCCATTGATTACAAAGGTGACGTTGCTCATCACGTGACGGACCTGTGCGCCGGCCTGCGATTCCTTGTATAGGGCGGTGAACTTCAGGAGCCCCTGCGCCCCCTTGTGCGGGCCGAAAATCGGGCTTTCGAACACCCCGTCCTCGGTGAAGCACTGGACCCATTCCGGATAGCGGCCGAGGTCGACCGTGTAGGCGTAGCGCGCGTAGAGTTCGCGGATCTGTTCGCGGTCCTCCCAGGTTCCCGTAATTGCCATGATCGTGCCTCCGTCCCGTTACTCAGATAGCGCCCTCGTCGCGCAACTTGGCGACATCATCCCAGCTATAGCCGAGCATCTCCGTAAGGAGCATCTCGGTATTCTCGCCCAGCTCGGGCGCGCGTCCGCGCGGATTCCCCGGCGTTTTGGTCAGGATCACCGGCACACCGAGGAGCTGGGTTTTGCCGAAGGCTTCGTGCTCGTAATCAACGATATACTGGTTGGCGATTACCTGCTGATCGTTGGGCAGATCGTTAATCGTATTGACGACGGTGTAAATGAAGTCGCCACCTTCCTTGAGCGCCTTCATCCAGTCCGCGCGCGGTTTGGTGATGAAGATTTTGTCCAGCATCGCGACCAGTTCGCGATGGTTCTTGCCGCGCGCCTTGATACTGTCGAAACGCGGATCCGCGATCAGCTCGGGGATGCCGAGCGTCGTACAGAAGTCCTTCCAGTAGCGATCGGTCTGCAGCATCCCGAGGCAGATCCACAAGCCGTCCGCGCACTTGTAGTGGTTCCACAACGGATTGAACGCGTCATCGCGCGTATTGCGCGGGAACTCCTTGCCCATAATCGTGCGCATCGAGACGTTCAGTCCCTGTAGCGCGATCATCGAGCCCAGGTGTGACGCGTTGACCTCCTGCCCGACGCCGTAGCGCTCGCGGGCGACCAGCGCCGTCATAATCCCGTAGGCGAGCATGATCCCCCCCATCTGATCGGCCAGCCCGCCGTTCAGATAGATCGGCTCCTCCGTATTGACGCTCGCAATATTCATGATTCCGGAGCGCGCCTGCGCCAGATAATCAAATGACGGCTCGCCGCTGTCCGGCCCATTGGGACCGTAGCCGGTCGAATTGGCGTAGATGATTTTCGGGTTGCGCGCGCTCAGTTCCGCGTAGCCGAGCCCCAGCCGATCGGCGACGCCCTTGCGGAAATTCTGCACAAAGACGTCGCTCTGCGCGGCCAGCTTGTAGACAATCTCGCGGGCCGCGGGTTTGCCGAGGTCCAGCGCGATACTCTGCTTATGGCGATTGTTCGCCTCGAAGTAGTAGTTCGCCCCGCTGCGCTGCGCCGACGCCCCGCCCATCGAGAAGATCGAGCGGCCCGGGTCGCCCTTCTCACGCTCCTCGATTTTGATCACCTCGGCGCCCATGTCAGCCAACATTGTGGTTGCGACCGGACCCTGCTGCCAAATCGTCCAGTCGATGATTCGGATTCCTTTTAATGGTGCGTCCATGCAGGCCTCTATAGCACAGGTAATGACGATCGTTTAGCCATTCTGATAACAATTATCAGCCGAAGTCGAGGGAATTGCCGGACACCGCGCGACGGCTTAAAATTCTGACAGGCCGTTGAGAAGGTCCTCACGGCCTGCCCCCTCTCTCTTATCTCCCCCCTGGTCAGGGGGAGAAGATGGCGGAAGGAAGCCATCTTCTACGCAGAGTGCTGACAGAGCATATGTTTTCATCACGCAATCACGGCCTTTCTCAGCACCCTGCCAGGGCACGCCGATGCCCCGTTATCTGATCCATTATCTGATCAATTTCGTCTACCCCCCGCGCTGCGCCGCGTGCGAGCGTCGGCTGCCGCTCGAGACCGCGCAACGGGTCTGCGCGGACTGTCTCGCGGCCGTCGAGCGCCTGCACGATCCGCTATGTACGGTCTGCGGCGTGCCGGTGGACCCCGGCCGTGACGAAAATCCAGGGGGATGGTGCCGCGGCTGCGCTACGTCGCCACCGGCCTTCACCCAGGCGCGGGCGATCACCCGTTATCGCGCCGACGACGAAGAGCGCGCCCCGGTGCCCTCGATGATCCGGCGGCATAAATACGGGCGCGACCAGTCGCTCACGCATGCGCTGGCCGAGTGTGTGGGCGAGCCGCTTCCGCTGGCGGAAAACGATTACGACCTGGTCGTTCCCGTCCCCCTGCATCACACGCGCCTGCGCTGGCGGGGCTTCAACCAGGCCGCATTGATCAGTATCGCCATCGCGCGGCGGCTCGCCCGCCCGCTGGATACCGGCAGTCTGATACGGACACGGGCGACGTCCTCGCAAACGGCCAAGGACCGCCAGGAGCGCCATCGCAACGTGCACAACGCCTTCCAGGTCAAACGCCCGGCGCGGATTGCGAATCGGCGAATATTACTGATCGACGACGTCATGACCACCGGCGCGACGGTCGACGAATGTGCGCGCGTCCTGCTCGCGGCGGGCGCGCGGCGCGTCGACGTGCTGACCTTGGCACGAGTCCTATGACGCACGCGGGGCGCGAGAGCTGGGAAACGCGTCTTCGCGGCACCGCGCCAGGAACGCCCGAGCCCAGCCTGCTCGAGATGATGCCGCTGATGGCGCGCGGCCTCGTGCTCGATATCGCCGCGGGCGGCGGTCGTCACGCGATTGCGCTCGCCCGCGCGGGATTTCGCGTCGTCGCGATCGATTATGCCGCAACCGCGATGCGCCAAGTGCACGACATCGCGGCCGCCGAACATTTCCCGATCATGCCGGTCGTCGCCGACCTCGATGATGGATTGCCCTTTGTGCCGGGCTGTTTCGACGCGGTAGTCAACGCCAACTTTCTGGATCGCAATTTGATCGCGCCGCTGAAGAACTCGTTGCGTATTGGTGGGACACTCTTGTTCGATACCTTTCTGGTTGATCAGGCGGTCACCGGACACCCTCGCGATCCGCGCTTCCTGTTGCGGCATTACGAGTTGCGGGAGATGCTGTCCGATATGGAAGTGCTTCGTTATCGTGAAGGCCTGACGGTCTATTCGCCGGAAAAATCGGCCTGGCGGGCGACCGCGCTGGCCCGCCGAATCTGAGCGGATGGCGCGTCTCACCTACAAGTCGGCGGGCGTCGATATCGCCCTGAAAGAGCGGCTCGTGCCTCTTTTCCGCCGGATCGCGCTACCGACGCTCGGCGCCAATATCATCGGCGGCGTCGGCGGCTTCGGTGCGCTGATCGGGCTCAACGGCGTGACGCGGATGCGCTCGCCGGTGCTCGTGGCGGGGGCCGACGGGGTCGGCACCAAGCTTAAAATCGCCTTCGCGACCGGCCGCCACGACACGATCGGGATCGACTGTGTCGCGATGTGCGTCAATGACATCATCTGCCACAACGCGCGGCCACTCTTCTTCCTCGATTATATCGGCTGCGGCCGGCTCGACTCGCGCACGGCGGTCGCGATCGTCGAAGGGATCGCGCGCGGATGCGCCCTGGCGGGGGCCAGCCTGGTCGGTGGCGAGACCGCGCAGATGCCGGGCCTGTACAAGGCCGGCGAGTATGATCTCGCGGGCTTCGCGGTGGGCGCCGCCGAGCGCAGCGCGATTCCCCGTCCCACCGCGATGCGCGCTGGCGACGTGCTGATTGGACTCGCATCGACCGGCTTGCATTCGAACGGCTTCTCGCTGGTGCGCAAGGTCCTGCTGGAGCGCGCCAAGTTGAAGCTCGGCGCGCGCATCGCCGACCTCGGATGTACGTTGGCGGACGAACTGCTGCGACCCACCCGGATTTACGCCAGACTCGCGGCCGAGCTGTTCGATCGCTTTGCGCTCAAGGGCCTCGCGAATATCACGGGCGGCGGTATCCCGGAGAATCTGCCGCGGATAATGCCGGCGCGCCTGCGCGCGGAGGTTCGCCGCGGGAGCTGGCCGACGCCGGCGATATTCGCGCTGATCGCGAAACTCGGCAAAATCGCGCAGCCCGAGATGGACCGCACCTTCAATAACGGCGTCGGCATGATCGCGGTGGTCGCGCCCGACCGGGTCGACGCGGCGATGGCCTATCTGAAGTCGCGCAAGCAACCCGCGTCGATCATTGGTTCGCTTGCGCGGGGGACGCGCGGTGTAACCTTCGTATGAGCGACACGCCCGCCCGCCCACCGGTCAAGCTCGGCGTTCTGATCTCCGGCGAGGGGACCAATCTGCAAGCGATGATCGACGCGGTCGCCCGGGGCGAGCTGCGCGCCGACATTCGCGTCGTGATCGCCAACAAGGCCGGCGCCGGCGGACTCGAACGCGCGCGCCGTCACGGGATTCCCGCCGAGGTGATCAGCCATCGCAGCTTCCCGACGCGCGAGGATTTCGATCGGGCCCTGGTCGCGGCGCTGCGAGCACGCGAGGTCGAACTGGTCGCGTGCGCCGGGTTTATGCGGCTGCTGTCGCCGGTGATGGTGCGCGCGTTCCCCAATCGCATCATGAATATTCATCCCGCGCTCTGCCCGGCCTTTCCGGGCGTCGACGCGCAGCGGCAGGCGCTCGCATACGGTGTGCGTTTCAGCGGATGCACGGTCTTTTTCGTGACCGAAGGCGTCGATGACGGCCCGGTGATTGTCCAGGCGGTCGTCCCCGTCTATCCCGACGACGACGAAGCGCGGCTCGCCGCGCGGATTCACGTCGAAGAGCATCGAATTTATCCGGCGGCGATTCGCCTCTACCAGGAAGGACGGCTCGAAGTGCGGGGGCGGCGGGTCGTGATTAAGCCGGAGTCGTGAAGCTCGCGGTCGTCGTCCCGATGCTCAATGAAGAGCGCGCGATCGCGGCGACCTTGCGCGCGCTGCGTCGCGGCGCACCGGAGGCGGAAATCATCGTCGTCAACGGTGGCGGTGACGACCAGAGCGTCGCCGTGGCACGGCCGCTGGCCGATCGCGTGATCGCCGGCCCGCGCGGCCGCGCGCGTCAGATGAACGCGGGTGCGCGAGCGGCATCGCCCAGCGACGCGCTCGTCTTCGTTCACGCGGACACGATCGTGCCGCCGGACTTCGCGCGCCAGATCGATCGCGCATTGCAGGACACGACGGTCGCCGGTGGCCGCTTCGATATCCAGCTCGACGATCCCTCGTGGGCATACCGGATGGTCGAGTGGTTCATCAGCACGCGATCGCGCCTGATGCGCGGCGCGACCGGCGATCAGGCGATCTTCGTAAGGCGTGAAGTTTTCGACCGGCTCGGCGGTTTTGCCGAAATCGAACTTTGCGAGGACGTGGACTTCGCGCGCCGCCTGCGCCATGCCGGTCGTATCGCCTGTTTGCGCGCGACGGTGGTGAGTTCGGCGCGCCGGTGGCGCGAACACGGACTGATCCGCACCATCCTGCGCATGTGGACGATCAAGTCGCTGTTTCTACTCGGGGTCTCGCCGCGATGGCTCAATCGCCACTATCGCGACGCGCGCTGAGGAACCGCGGCGAGCGGCGCCGGACCGTGGCGAACGCTCCCCAGCCGGAGTACGCCACCATCGTCGTCAAAATTGATCGCGCCGTCGTCGTCGGTGCGCAAGACCGTCACGCCCGCGTCGCGATAACGCTCGATTACCTCGGGGGCCGGAAAGTTGAAGCGGTTGTGATAACCCAACGAGATGACCGCCACTTCCGGCGCGACCGCTGCGAGGAACGGCGGGCTCGACGAAGTGTGGCTGCCGTGATGGGGCACCTTCAAAATCGTCGCGCGCAGGTCCACGCCCGACGCGATCAGCTCCCGCTCCCCCTTGGCTTCGAGGTCGCCGGCAAATAGCACCGTGGCCGGTCCGTAGCTCATCCGGATAACCATCGAGGAGTTGTTTTCCTTAAGCTCAGCCATCGTGGCAAGCGGACCGACGCAACGGAGCGTGACGCCGCCGATCATCGCCGGGAGCGTCGCGGAGTTGCAGACGCGCTGGCGCGCACTCGCCTTGGTTACCGCGGCGAGGAGGGCGGCGTAGCTTTCGTCCACGCTCGCCGTGCCGCTGGTCCAGAACTCGGACGGCGAGAAGTTTTGCGCGAGGAAAATCAGCCCGCCAAAGTGATCGCGATCCGGATGGCTCACCGTCAGGTAGTCGACGTGCATGATCTTTTGCGACCAGAGAAACGGCGCGACGATACGCTCGCCCGGATCGAAGGTGCTGCCAAACGCCCCGCCGCCATCCACTAGCATCACGCGCGACCCGGGAAAACGCACCACTGCCGCGTCACCCTCGCCAACGGCTAGAAACGTGATACGCAGCGCGGGATTGAAGTAGCGCTGCCACGTCCACCATCCGGCGTCGACCAGCACCGCCGCGACCAGGATCGCGGCGCTCACACCCTGCCAGCCGGCCGAGCGTGGCCGATGACTCGACGTGATCGAGGGCGGGGCTTTGTCGCGCAGTTGGCGGCGCAACGCTTCGCCCTTGAGCGGCGCGGTAAGCCACAACAAAAGCAAACCGTAAACGATCGCGAGCTCGACGACGGTCGGGGTAAAGACGCGCGCCCACGCGAGCGGCCATCCCGCGAACCATCCGGCGAGCGAGGTACCAGCGCCGGCGAGTTCGCCCGCGAGCCAGAGCGGTCCGCGGGCGAGCGGGAGCGCAACGAAACTCAACGCCGCCGCGAGCAGCCCGCAGATAACCGCGCCAAAGCCCATGATCGGCACCACGACGGCATTGGCGATCACTCCGACCAACGAGAATTGATTGAAATGAAAGGCCGTCAAAGGCGCGGTTCCGAGCATCGCCCAGAACGACACCGCCAAGTAGCCGACGATAACTTCGCCAATGACATTAAAACGTGACCGCTCCGCCGGTGGCGCGAGCGGATTCATGTAGCGCCAGCGCCACCACGCCGCGAAGCGCCGCATGCCGAGCAGGATCACGAGCACTGAGGCAAAAGAGAGCTGAAAGCCGATATCGGCGGTCGACGCCGGGAGCGTCAGGCAGATAATGAGCGCGGCCAGCGCGAGACTCGCGATCAGCTCGCGCGAGCGATCAATCATGATCGCCAGTGCGAAGCTGAGCACCATCACCAGCGCCCGAATCGTCGACACATGATGGCCCGCTATAGCGGCGTAAGCACAGACGGCCAGGGCGGCGGCCGCCGCGGCGACTTTGTTGGCGTAGCCGCGCGCCATCACAACCGGGAAGAATCCCGCGACGCACAGGGTCAGAAAGAAAGCCGCCGTCGCGACGAAACCCAGATGCAGTCCCGAGATAACCAGCAGATGGGCCATCCCGGTCAGCGCGAAACGTTGACGCAGCGCATCGCCGATCGCACCGCGGTCGCCGATTATCAGCGCGCGCAGTTCGGCATTGGCGGGGTATTGCAGATTGGCATCGATAAACGCCCCGATATGCTCGCGGATCGCTTCGACCGGCGTCGCCAAAATGAAGCGACGATGGCCAATCACGCGCAACGGTGCGGAATCGTCGGAGCCCGGTTCCGCATACATCGTGGCGGCGATCCCCTGGCGCAGCAGCCAGTCGCGATAGTCGAATTCGTCGGGATTAACGTCACTGCGCGGGAAGCGAAGCTGTGCGGTCACGCGCAGCTCGTCGCCAATGTGGAACGCACGCTCCCGATTCGTTGTAATCCGGATCGTCCCGTCAGTCGGCGTCAGTGCGCCGGGGGACGCGCCGGCCCGCTCGACGCGCAGATAGAGGCGCTGCCGGTCGCGTTCACCCGCGACCCGCTCCGCCGCGCTAATCAGATAGCCCTCGACGGTAACGACCGCGTCGTCCGCAAAGCGGGTCAGGCTGGTGGGGCCGTCCGCCGGCTCCAACAACGGCCGCACCGACGCCGTGGCGGCGCCCGTGATCGCGAGGAGCGCGAGCATCATCCCGGCCGTCCGCCGTCCGAGGATGAACATCAGCGCGGCCGTCGCGCCGACCGCCGCCGCAAGCCACAGTGGAATGAAGCCAACGGCGTTGCCCAGCGCATCCCCGCTCACGACGGCGAGCGTCACGAGGTAGAGTGGTGGCGTGTCGCGGATGAAGCCGATCACCGCCGCCAAGCCGGTATTTACGGGTGGCGTTGCGGGCCCGGTTGATTGCGCTCCCTGGGCGGTTGGCGCAGATGCTGATGCTGCGGCGGCGATCGGTCAGAACCTCTTCACTGCACGGCGTGCGCAATTTAAACGCTATAGCGCAAATTCATTCTTGTTGCCGCAAGTTGACCACGAGTGAGCAACTTCCGGGCAAGCTAAGGAAGCAGCGCGCGTCACGGCGTGAGATCGGACGAAGGTTCGACGGGCGGCAGCAACTGCAACTGGCCGTTGCCGGCGTCGAGATATTCCTGCGCGATCCGATCTTCTTCGCGCTCGACCTTCTCCTCCTGGTCGAGCAGCGCGGTCATCGAATCCAGATGACGGCGAATTTCGGCGGCGAGTTCCTTGTTCACGCCGTTGACTAGCGCGAGCTGATCAATCGAGGCCTCGCGAATCCGCCGCAGACTGCCGAAGTAGCGCAGCAGCGCACGGCGCCGCACCGGCCCGATTCCTTCGATATCGTCGAGCACCGAACGCAGCCGCGCGCGCCGGCGGAGCTCGCGGTTATAGGTGATCGCGAACCGATGCGCCTCGTCGCGGATACGCACGAGCAGAAAGAGCGCCGTGGAGTTTTTCGGTAGGACGATGGGATCCTTGCGATTCGGCAAAAAGACCCTTTCCTCGGACTTTTCGACCGCGCGCGCCCGGGGATCGTTGAGAACATGCTGCTTGGCCAGGGAGACGACGTCGAGCGCGTCGCTCAGGCCGTTTTCCTTCAGCACCTCGAGCGCCACATTGAGCTGCCCCTTGCCACCGTCGATCACCCATAAATCGGGAAATTCGTTCTCTTCGCGCGCGCGGCGCAGCCGGCGGTTGAGGACCTCGTAGAGGCTCGCAAAATCGTCCTGCCCCTCGACGGTGCGAATCCGATAGCGGCGATAGAGCGCCTTTTGCGGTTCGCCCTCGTCGAAGGTCGCCTGCGACCCGACGACCATCGACCCCTGCAGATTCGAAATATCGTAACACTCGATAAGTTTCGGGCTGTTGCGCAAATGGAGCTTAACCCGCAGCTCGTCGAGCATTTTCTCGCGCGTGTTCTCATTGTCGCGCCGGGAATTGAAACTCTGCCGCGCGTTCTGCATCGCCATTTCGAGCAGCCGCACCTTGTCGCCACGCTGCGGTACGAAGACCTCGACCTTGCGCCCGCGGCGCTCGGAGAGCAGCTCGGCCCGGACCGCGGCGTCGTCAAGCTCGACCGGCAGGATCACTTCGTCGGGGAGGAAGCGGGCGCCGGCGTAAAATTGCGTGAGCAGGTCGGCGAGGATCTCCTGATCGGGGAATTCGAGGTCCTGAAAACTCCATCCGCGCGTGCTCGTGAGCTTGCCATTGCGGACCATCAGGACGATCGTCTCGATAAAGCCGCCCTGGCGATAGAGCCCAAAGACGTCCTGGTCGCCACCCCAATGATGGAGCACCGTCTGGCGCTCGACGGTCTTTTCGATCGCGCGCACGCGATCACGCACCCGGGCCGCCTCCTCGAATTCGAGCCGCTCGGCATAGGCCAGCATCCGGTCGCGCATATCCTTGAGCAGTTCGAGGTTCTTGCCCTCGAGCAGCATCTCGGCCGCGTGCAGATGGCGCGCATACTCCTCGCGATCGACCGGCAGGCAGCAGGGCCCGAGGCAGCGCTTGATTTGATATTCGATACAGGGCCGCGCGCGGTTGCGGAAAACCCCGTCCGAGCAGGTCCGCAGGGGAAACACCTTGCGAATGACGTCGATCGTCTCGCGGAGTCCGTCAGCCGAGCCGAACGGGCCGAAATAGCGGCCGCCGTCCTTGACGATCCGGCGCGTCACCGTGATCCGCGGCCAGGCGTGATTGGTGACCTTTGCGCTGAGGTACGACTTGTCGTCCTTGAGGCGGATATTGTAGCGCGGCTTGTATTGCTTGATCAGGTTGTTTTCGAGAATCAGCGCTTCTTTTTCGCTGCGCGCGACCAGGGTGTCGAAGTCGCGCACCCGCTTCATCAGGAAGCGCACCTGAAAGCGGCCGTCGCCACCGTCGCGAAAGTAGGCGCGCACCCGCGGCCGCAGCGACTTGGCCTTGCCGACGTAGAGCACCTTGCCGTGGCGATCCTTGAGCAGATAGACGCCCGGCTCGGTGGGGATAGTCTCGAGCTTGCGGGAGAAGTCGTTGTCTTCCGCGTCGGCCTCGAGGGCCAAGGGCGGCGCGGACCCCGGCGGGACCGCGTCGTACTGCACCAGCGAGTCGTAGCGCGGACCGAAACTCTCGGGCTCTGCGCCGCGTTCGAGGGGTGGAGTGATAGGCGGGGTTTCCTCGCCGACCGTGGTGGGCTTCTCTGCCATCGCTCCGATTATAGCTTAAGAATCCTGACGCGGCTCGCAGACTCGCCTGCTCGCTCCGCCTTCGGCTCCACTCGCCCGCCCCCCGTTCCGTGCCTCCGGCACGGTCGTCTTTATTTTGGCCGCGGCTCGCAGACTCGCCCGCCCCCCGTTCCGTGCCTCCAGCACGGTCGTTCTTATTTTGGCCGCGGCTCGCAGACTCGCCCGCCCCCTGTTCCGTGCCTCCGGCACGGTCGTCTTTATTTTGGCCGCGGCTCGCAGACTCGCCCGCCCCCTGTTCCGTGCCTCCGGCACGGTCGTTCTTATTGTGCTGGCGGAACCCGGCTGGCGCTGCTATCAATCTGCTCGACCCGCATCCACGGCTCGAGGAGTAGCGCGATGGGCAGACTCGATAACAAAGTGGCAGTAATAACCGGCGCCGCCAGCGGCATGGGCCGCGCCACCGCGATCCGTTTCGCGGGCGAGGGCGCCGCGGTGGTGATCGCCGATCTCAACCAGGACGGCGGTGAAGCGGCGGTCCGCGAGTGCCGGGAGAACGGTGGCCGCGCGGTCTTTCAAAAGGCCGACGTTTCCGCCGAGGGCGACATCCAGGCCTTGATCGGGCGCGCGCTGACCGAGTTCGGCCGGCTCGACATAACCTTCAATAACGCCGGCTTCGTCGGTGCGCTCGGACCGCTGGAAGAAGCCACCGTCGAGAGCTGGGATCGCACCCATGCGGTTCTGCTGCGCGGGGTCTTCCTGGGCATCAAGCATTCGATTCCCGCGATGCGCAAGACGGGCGGCGGCTCGATCATCTCGACCGCGTCGATCGCCGGGATGCGCGGGGGCTTCGGCCCGACCATCTACAGTGCCGCCAAGTCGGGCGTAATCAACCTGACCGAATGCGCGGCCGTGGAGTTGGGCAAGGATCGGATCCGCGTCAACTGCATCTGTCCCGGCGGTATTCACACCTCGATTATGGGCGCGCCGACCGAGCAGGGCGCGGCGCAGCTCGCCAAGTCCCAGCCTATCGCGCGCGCCGGCCAACCCGAAGATATCGCGAATATGGCGCTGTTCCTTGCCAGCGACGAGTCGGAGTGGATCACGGGGACCTCGATGCTGGTTGACGGCGGCTACATGGCGCGCGCCCATTCCTTCGGGACGATGACGCCAAGCGACTGGAGTTCGTCACGCGGTTTCGTTGGACCGTCGTTTCAGATTCCCCGACGGTCTTAGGAGCAGATCCATGGGCAGACTCGATAATAAGGTGGCAGTGATAACCGGGGCGGCGAGCGGTATGGGCCGCGCCACCGCGATCCGTTTCGCGGGCGAGGGCGCCGCGGTGGTGATCGCGGATCTCAACCAGGACGGCGGCGAAGCGGCGGTCCGCGAATGCCGGGAAAACGGCGGCCGCGCGGTTTTTCACAAAGCTGACGTCTCCGACGAAACGCAGGTCAAAGCGGCGATAGATCGAGCGCTCGGCGAATTCGGCCGGCTCGATATCACGTTCAACAACGCCGGACTCGGCGGCGCACTAGGGCCGCTAGAGGATATCACGGTCGAGAACTGGGATCGGACGTTCGCCATCCTGCTGCGCAGCGTGTTTCTCGGGATCAAGCATTCGATTCCGCCGATGCGCAAGATCGGTGGCGGGTCGATTATCTCGACCGCCTCGATCGCCGGAATCCTCGGTCAAGCCGGGCCGCTGGTCTACAGTGTCGCCAAGGCCGGCGTCGTTCATCTGACCAAGTGCGCCGCCGCCGAGTTGGGCAAGGAGCGCATCCGGGTCAACTGCATCTGCCCGGGCGGGATCAACACTCCCCTGCTGCAGAAGGCCATCCCCGGCGGCGATGCGGCCGCGGCCCAGCTTCTGGCGAATTTCCAGCCGATCCCGCGCGCGGGCGTCGGTGACGATATCGCCGGGATGGCGCTCTATCTGGCCAGCGATGACGCCGCTTGGGTCACCGGCACCGCGATGGTCGTCGATGGCGGTTTTGTCGCGCGTGGCAACAGTCTCCAGTCGATGTTCGAACTGCCCGCCTCGTGGTCAGGCCCGAGCTTCGAAAAGGACTGAGCACCCTGCAATCCGGGAGCCCAGGGATCAATTCACCTGGTGGCCTCGTTCGAGATGAGCATGGACCGCGACATTGCGCGCGTCCCGACGAGGCTTGAAGCTACTATCGAGGGGGCAACTCGGTCCTCCGGCGACCGGGGCGGCCTCGGTATAACCGCAAACGCATCGGTAGATGTAGCAGGCGATTCCTTCGATCTGCTGTCGATAGAAGCCGAGAAACTTATGCTTTTGCCGACACACGCTTAATTCTGCTCGTTCCATCTATTTCGTTAGATACATCCTTAATAGATGAAGTATTAATCTTAGATGACCTATGATGCCTCATTTGCATCAATTAAGGCAATAGGATGCAATTAACAACATAGCATATCATTTCAGCGCCCATAACAGCGCTGTTCAATAGTACACAGCATCAATGAATAATTTGGGAATGTCCAGAGAGATATAGGTTGACTTATCGCCTACTTTAGCGGTGCGCTCGGGGTTGGCAAACGCGCTCCGCTAGCCAGCTTAAGATTTTTGACGCAGCTTCGGGGGGGCGGCCGAGTCTTGATCTTGGCTGTGCCTAGCAGACTCGGCCACCAACCGGAGGCACGGCCAAAGATAAAGACTCGCCTGCTCGCTCCGCGCGGCAACCGCGCTCCGCTAACTTAAGATTTCTGACACAGCTCGCCGACTCGCCTGCTCGCTCCGCGCGGCAACCGCGCTCCGCTAGCGATCGGGCGTAAGCTTCAGGCGGCCCTGCTTGGGCGCAGGCTTGGATTCGTTCTTGAGGCGGCGGTCGAGCGACTTTTGTGCCGTCGTCGACGAATCCCTGCGTTGACGCGGCCGGCGACCGGCGTCACCGGAGTGGGCACTGCCGCGCGGCAAAGGGGGCGGCGGGGCTTCCGTGCCGAAGACCTGCCGTTCCAGCCGCTTGATCCGATCGCGCAGGTCGGCCGCGCGCTCGTAGTCGAGTTTCCCGGCCGCGTCCATCATCTCGTGCCGTAACTGACTGATCCGGTCGGAGAGTTCGTGCGGAGGCACGGCCTCTTCAGCGTCCCCGGAGCGCGATGGCGTGTCGATCTCCGGCACCACCGCCCACTCCGGCGAGTACATCTCGACCAGCGAGGCGTCGATCGCCTTGCTGATCGACTTGGGCGTAATCCCGTGGGCTTCATTGTACGCGACCTGCTTGGTCCGACGCCGATCAGTCTCGCCGATCGCGGCCTTCATCGAGTCGGTGACGGTATCGGCGTACATGATCACCCGGCCGTTAAGATGGCGGGCGGCGCGTCCGATGGTTTGAATCAGCGAGCGGGCCGAACGCAGAAAGCCTTCCTTGTCGGCGTCAAGGATTGCGACCAGCGAAACCTCGGGCAGATCGAGGCCTTCGCGCAGCAGATTGATGCCGACCAGCACGTCGAAGTCGCCCTTGCGCAGGCTCCGGATGATCTCGACGCGTTCGATCGTTTCGATATCGGAGTGCAGATAGCGCACGCGCACACCGAGGTCGTGATAGTAGTCGGTCAGATCCTCGGCCATCTTCTTGGTCAGGCAGGTTACGAGCACCCGTTCGTTGACCGCGACCCGCTTGCGGATCTCGTCGAGCAGATCATCGACCTGAGTCCCTGCGCGCCGCACCTCGATCGCGGGGTCGATAAGCCCGGTGGGCCGAATCACCTGCTCGATCACCAGGCCGCCGGACTTGCGCAGTTCGTAATCGGCGGGAGTCGCCGAGACGTAGATCACCTGCCGCGCGAAGGCCTCCCATTCCTCGAAATTGAGCGGACGATTATCGAGCGCCGACGGCAATCGGAAGCCGTATTCCACCAGCGTGCTCTTGCGCGAGCGGTCGCCACGATACATGCCGCCCAATTGCGGAATCGTCACGTGGCTCTCGTCGATAAAGCACAGATAGTCCTTGGGAAAGTATTCGAGCAGCGTGGGCGGTGGCTGGCCCGGCGCACGGCCGGTGAGATGGCGCGAGTAATTCTCGATGCCCGGACAGAAGCCCATCTCGGCCAGCAATTCGAGGTCGTAGAGCGTGCGCTGTTCGAGCCGTTGCGCCTCGAGCAAACGATTTTCGTGGCGGAAAAAATTCAGCCGCTCCCGGAGCTCTTCCTTAATCTCGCGGACCGCAATCTCCATCCGGTCGGAGGTCGTCACGTAATGCGACGCCGGATAGATCGCGATCGCCTGCAGCTTCCGGATCACCTTGCCGCGCAACGGATCGATCTCGTAGAGCCCTTCGACCTGATCGCCAAAGAACTCGATCCGCACCGCCTGATTTTCTTCGTAAGCGGGAAAAACCTCGATCGTGTCGCCGCGCACGCGGAAAGTGCCGCGATGGAAATCGTAATCGTTGCGCTGATACTGGATTTCCACCAGCTTGCGCAGCACCCGATCGCGATCGATCACCTGCCCTTCCTCGAGAAACACCAGCATCTCGAAGTAGACTTCCGGCTCGCCCAGGCCGTAGATGCACGACACCGAGGCGACGATCAGGACGTCATTGCGTTCGAGCAACGCCTTGGTCGCGGAATGCCGCAGTTTGTCGATCTCGTCGTTGATACTGGCGTCCTTCTCGATAAACGTATCGGTCGACGGGACGTACGCCTCGGGCTGATAATAGTCGTAGTAGGAGACAAAGTAGCGAACCGCGTTCTCCGGAAAGAGACTCTTGAATTCGTTGTAGAGCTGCGCCGCCAGGGTCTTGTTGGGCGCGATGACCAGCGTCGGGCGGTTCACCTCCGCGACCACGTTCGCCATCGTGAAGGTCTTGCCCGACCCGGTGACGCCAAGCAATACCTGCTGGGCGACGCCTTCGTTGAGGTTCCGCGCCAAAGCCTCGATCGCCGCGGGTTGATCACCCTCGGGACGATAGCCCGACACCAGCTTGAACACCCCTTCCCGGCTGCGCGCGAGAGACAACATCACCTCAATCCTAGCAGTCAACCCGCTCGCGGCGCGAAGGCTGCCGCTGGCCGCCTCGGTCGCGACGCGCGTGGTCGTTCCAAAGCCGAGTTTGGCAGCGGGGAGAACGGTTTTCGCATAACCACGGCAAGCTGACCGGGGTTGCTTACGCCTCCATTGGGCAAAGAAATTTGCTTGCAAACGGACAAAGATAACGCTAAACAGGGGCAATCAGAGGACAACAAGGCATTTGGCCTCTCTAATTGCGTCATTCATCAACGTATTGACTTAAAGTTAGCATCCACGCACAATTTTGCTAACAGGCTGATCAAGGACACACGCTGAAACGGGGAGCCTTGGCAATGGACAGCAATCGTGGATTAATTCCGAGTGTACGGAAGAAAAAGGCGCTGCAGAAGCTACTTAGTGCAGCCAGCGAGACCAAGGACGGCGTAACCGAAGAGCATAGCGCCTTCTCCCGTCCCACACCGACGCTCGAAGACATTCGTGACGCGCTCCTCCGCCGTGAGGGGTAAGCCGAGCTCGCCACAAGCGGACCACGCCAGCGGCGTGAGGACGGTTCTTTCCTCGATCGCGGCTTCTCCGACGGCTCGAACCTTGTGATTCGGGCCATTCTGCAATAAGAAACATTAGCAAGCGACGGTGTCATCCGCCGTCTGACGGGCGCGATCATCGGCCCGCCTTCGAGCAGACCTCAACGGTGACGGCTGCCACCCCAAACGGAGGAACCACGATGCAATATGACCTTATAATCCGCAACGGCACGGTGATCGACGGATCCGGTCTGCCGCGCTTCCGCGCTGACGTCGGTGTCGTCCAGGGCAAGATAGCCACGATCGGCCGCATCAGCGATTCGGCCAAAGAAACCATCGACGCCGACGGCCATATCGTCTCGCCAGGCTTTATCGACGCCCACACCCACATGGATGCGCAGGTGTTCTGGGATCCGATCGGTACCTGCTCATGCTGGCACGGGATCACTTCGGTCGTGATGGGCAACTGCGGCTTCTCGCTGGCGCCTTGCGGAGAGAAGGACAAGCTGCTCGTGATGCGCAATCTCGAGCGCGCCGAAGACATCGCGCCGGAGGCGATGGAGGCGGGCATCAAGTGGTCGTGGACCACTTTTCCCGAATACCTCGACGCGGTCGAGCGCCAACCGAAGGGGATCAACTACGCCGCGTATATGGGGCACTCGGCGCTGCGCACTTACGCGATGGGCCAGCGGGCCTTCGAGGAAGAGGCGACGAGTGAAGACCTCTCCCTGATGAAAGCCGAGATGCGGCGCGCGCTCAGCGCCGGCGCGATCGGCTTCACCACCTCGCGCACGCGCAACCATCAGACGCCCGACGGTCATCCGGTCGCGAGCCGGCTCGCCAACTGGAGCGAGGTCCGCGAACTGGTCGGCGTGATGGGCGAGATGAACGCGGGAATTTTCGAGATCGCCGGTGAAGATACCGGCGTCGAGGGTGAGCGGCTGGGCGACTATCTCAACCGCCTGAAAGCGCTCGCGGTCGACACCGCCGTGCCGGTCACTTTCGGGATGTTCAGCACGCGCCGCGCGCCCGATTACTGGCGCAACTACTTCCGCCTCGCCGACGAAACCGCGGCGGCCGGCGGCCGGATGTTCATTCAGGTCCACAGCCGTTCGTTGAATGTGCTGCTCTCCTTCGAGACCAACATGCCCTTCGATAAGCTGCCGTTGTGGCGTGAGTTGCGCGCACGGCCCCTGGCCGAGCAGGAAGCCGCGCTGCGCGATCCCGAGATGAAGCGGAAGCTGATCGCGGCGGGACACGAACGGCGCGAAGGGCGCCCGGTCGGCCCCGAAGCCCGCAACGCGAATTTCAAGTGGCTCTTCCCGCTCGATCGCGCGACTCCGCCGTATCGTTCGATCGCCGAGATCGCCGAGACCTCGGGCAAGGACCCGGTCGAGGTGATGATCGACCTGGCGCTGGAGAAGAATCTCAAGCAGTTTTTCCTGCAGACGCTCATCAACGAGGATCAGAATCACGTGCTCGAGATGATGAAGCATCCGCGCTCGGTCGTGACCTTCTCGGACTCCGGCGCGCACGTCTCGCAGATCATGGACTCCTCGCTGCAGACTCACGTCCTCAGCCACTGGGTGCGCGAGAAGCAGGCGCTCACGCTCGAGGAAGCGGTGCGGATGCTCAGCTTCGTCCCCGCCTACCATTGGGGCCTCGGTGGACGCGGCCTGCTGCGCGAGGGCTATCACGCCGACGTGGTGATCTTCGATCCGGAGCGCGTGAACCCGCGCATTCCGGAGCTGACCTACGATCTGCCGGCCGGGGCGCGCCGCCTGAAACAGAAGGCCGACGGGATCATGGCGACCGTGGTCAATGGCGAGGTCCTGCTGCGCAACAACGAGCATACCGGCGCGCTGCCCGGCAAGCTCCTGCGCGGCCCGCTCGCGGGGCGTTGAAAAGTGCCTGGTCCCGCACGTGCACTGCAGATGGCTTCACCGCCCTGCATAAGAGATGGCTTCGTTCCGCCATCTTCTCTCCCCTACTGGGGAGGGAAAGAGTGAGGGGAGCGGGCGTTGAAATCTTTTTTCAAAAGCCTGCTCGCACGCACGGCCTGAGAGCCGAGGACTGTCGATGAAATTTGGCGTCTTTTACGAGATCCAGGTGCCGCGGCCGTGGCACGAGCGCAGCGACTATAACGCGTACCAGGAGGTGCTCGCGCAGGTCGAATACGCCGAGGAGATGGGCTTCGACTATTTTTTCACGGTCGAGCATCATTTCCTGCATGAATATTCGCACTGCTCGGCGCCCGAGGTGCTGTACGGCGCCCTGTCGCAGCGCACCAAGCGGATTCGTATCGGTCACGGCGTGCGCCTGCTGCCCACGCCGTACAACCATCCGATCCGGGTGGCGGAACAGGCGGCGGTGCTCGACCTGCTGAGCAACGGGCGGCTCGAGTTCGGGACGGGCCGCTCGACCAGCCGGCTCGAGCTCGAGGGCTTCGGCATCCCGCCGAACGAGACCCGCGATCGTTGGGAAGAGTCGCTGCGGATCATCGGCAAGATCTGGCAAACGCCGCTCGATAAGGAGTTCTCCTGGGAGGGACGCTACTTCAAGATCCCTCCCCGCTATATCGTGCCACGTCCGCTCCAGAAGCCGCATCCGGGGATGTGGCTGGCGTCCTCCGGTCCGGAGACGCACGAGGTCGCGGGCCAATTCGGTCTGGGGCTGCTGTCGTTCACCCTGTTGGTGTCACAGGAAGATCTGGCGAAGCGGATCGGGCTCTATCACAGCGCGCTGAAGCACGCCGAACCGGCCGGGGCCTTCGTCAACAAACACGCGGCGACCTTCGCGCTCGCCCATTGCGCGGCGACTACGGCGCAGGCGCGGCAGGAAGCGAAGGAATCCTTTGAGTGGTACGCACGCAAGGCCTTCGAGTACGTCGGCTCGGTCCTGCAATGGACACAGGAGCTGGGCGGCGGCAAAGCGATGGCGACGTACGAATACATGCAGAAGATGCTCTACGTCGACCTCAGCAAGGCGACCTACGACTGGATGCGCGACGGGGATATGGTGCTCTCGGGCGATCCCGATATGTGTCTCCGGCAGGCGCGCGCCTATCAGCAGTCAGGCACCGAGATTCTGCTCTGCCATCTGCAGACCTACAAGATCCCGCATGCGCAGGTGATGGAGTCGATCCGGCTGCTCGGCAAGCACGTGATCCCGCACTTCAAGTAGCGTTTAGCGTCTGATTGTAAA
>JBKQPD010000021.1:0-4571 GCA_052145175.1 Binataceae bacterium (SeqCode)
CGGTCACGTTGCATGACAGCAACGGCGGTCCGGTCGAGATGTGCCGCCTTCAGGATCTTCTGCCAAAGCAAGGCGGCGGATAGAACGAGGGGCGCGACAGGAAAACGGCCGCGCGTTCCGCCGAGGAACACGCGGCCGTTGACGATTCAGGCGCGCAAGGCGTGATGCGCGAGACGGCCGAGAGGCCGTCGGCGTCGGCGGTGGTCAGGCCGGTCGCTTGCGCCGGACGTCGCGGGCGGGCTTGTCCTCGCGCAGGCCGACGAAGACGGTGTGGCGAAGCAAGCCGTCCTCGGCCCAGGTCAGATAGGTGATCTCGGCGACCAGCTCCGGGCGGAGCCAATGCACCTTAGAGAGGGAAAGCAGGCCGCCGAAGCGCGTTTCGCGCGCCGGCGGAACGGCGAGCGGCATTTCGTGGATGCCGAGCGGCGCGAGGCAGCGGTGGAGGAGGGCGAGCGTCTTCCGCGACATGCCGGTTCCGACGCGGCCGGCGTAGACCAACCGGCCCTCGTCGTCGTGATAGGCGAGCAGCTAGGAGCCGAGGAAGGGCCGCGACCCTTCCGGGTCCGACCAGCCGACGATGACGAATTCGCCGCGATTGAGGTGCCTGGATTTGATCCAGGCGCTGCGGTCGTCGGGGAGATAACGGCGATCGACGCGCTTGGAGACGACGCCTTCGAGGCCATGTCGGCAGGCGGCGCGGCGGAACGCCTCGCCGTCGCAGGTTTCATGGGCGCTGAATGCAATTCCATTCGGCGGCTTCTCGAGGAGGGCCGCGAGGCGTGTCTTGCGGTCGACGAGCGGCAGGGCGGCGAGGTCTTCACCGTCGAGCTCGAGGAGGCAGTTATAGGTGTTCTTGCACCCTGCCAGCGTGGTCGGTGAAGGGGCGCAGTTCCCGAAGCGAGCGTCGATCAAGGCACCGGCAGAACCTCACGAAAGGCGGATTGGGATCGTTCGAATCCGACACGCTGGGGCGACTGCAAAGCGCAAACAGCGGTCTTTTGATGGTGGCTTGACGAACGGGTCGAGTCGGCTCTTAAGCGCGCATTCCCGTTTGGTCCCGGTACGGAAGGCAGACGCGAAGAACGGACGTTTCCGACAGCGTAGCGAACGGCTCACTTCACCGAGGCGGAAGTTCACAACCTGCTCTCGATCTGACATCGGCGGCGCTAGGCGGTTCGAGGATCGAGCACTTGGACTCAGGACGGATTCCTGCTCGCCGCTCTGATCAATTCCCGGGCTCGCATCTTGGCATCGTAGTAGGTGGTCGGAGCAGTGTGGAACACCCGAAGGAAAGTTTCATAATAGAATAGCCATGCGCCAAGATGCAGTTTCTTGTCTTCGACCGCGCTGATACATCCGGGAGCACGCTGCTTGATCAACGGCTGGATGTCTTTGCATTCGCAAGCGCAGATTTCCAGGATGCCGAAGAAACGAGGGCTCACCCCGCCAGCTACGGAAGTGAACGTCTCCATCTTGCCGCAGAACTCGAGACCGCCGCCATTCTTCGGGGTCGCATGGGTCAGCAAGATGACTGCGCGCCGCCGCCGCAACGTGCTGAGAAATACCCACCTTGGGGCCCCCAAAACGACGTGCAGCCCATGAACGGCAAACGCATCAAGCATCGTCTTGGTGCGCGCTAGGTCGGCGGAGTAGGCGTGCCAGTCCTTGTAACCGGAGACGAACGGAAGCGCGAACCCCCCATTGGCTTGGCTCACCACAAACTCGTGCTGCGAAACGGGAAGGCAATATACAAAATACCAGTCGCCCAGGGTCAGAGGCTGCCGGAACGGGTTCATCTCCTCAACGTGCGGCATCGTCCTCTCTTAAGACCGCCGTCTGCTGGTTGGATACCGGCGGCAGGACTGCGAAACGCTGCGACCTAGTCTCATTTTGGATTTGAATTTGGAAATCAAATGGCGGGTCGAGCGGCAGGTGAGAGGGGTTATCAGGCAGCAGGATGCGGCCCGCTGCTATGTTCTCAGTGATAATCGCAAAGTTGAGCTCTGACGAATCATTCGCAAACACAGCGTCGTTGAACTTCAATTGGTTGTCCTCACTCCTCAGCAAGTGATCATTGTATTTGGGATTGGAAGTCAGGCCTGCCACCAGCGACATCCGGATTGCCGCCATTCGCTCGAGAGCCTGATCGCGCGTTGCCCCGCTGACGGTGACAATGACGTCGCCGATCCGCTGCACTGCAACCCAAAGCTGGCCACGCAGTTCGACTAAGAAGCCCTTTGGGTCCAGCATCAACCTGGCGTCGGACGGCTCGACGGAGCGGTATGTCTCGGGCGTCCGAAAGGTGATATCGGAGCCGGCGCGCACGGCGATGCTAAGTTGCACCGCATCAAGGTCTTTTGCACTGCCAGCGCCGGTTATCGTCAAGTTCAATTTGCTGCCGGCTTCCTGCGCCGACTTCGTCTGCTGTTCAAGTGCATCCACGCCATCGAAAAGTGTCTCGACGCCATCGAAGAATTGCGGTCCAGTCCGCGTGTACAGGACGAAGGCCGACGACCGGCCGACTTCATCGGCCTGCCCTAATGGTTCTTCGATAAAACTGGAGGCGCGCCCTAACCGCTCGATGATAAATCCGTCGGCCGGTTCGGCCTGTGCCACAGCTTGTTGCCTGGCAAACATAGCTTGCAAATCGACATGGTAATAAGCGTCGCCAATTTTGAGCGCCGAGTAGTCAATGGATCCCAGCTCATCCCTACTGAAGCGATCAAGTCGGATCTGGAGTTCTGTGGCGTAGTGTTCCGGGCTGTGCCGAACCTCCTCGAGGCTGGATCGCGCAGCAGAGCGCGGGATATTTGGATCGGGTTTGATCGAGAAGTCCTGCTGAGTTCGGGCCGGTTTGGGGCTCGTGCCGTCGATGGCCCACGGCTCCGCCTCCAGGGGCACTTTTATCTGCCCTAGGTCCGGCGTAATGAAGTCCAGCGGGTTTGGGTTTGAGTCCGGTTCGAGCTCCAGCGGATTTGGAACCAGTTCGGGGCTCGCCCTGAATTTTTTCTTCAGCTCCTTCAGGTCCTCGCGAGTCCACTTGTTCGGAGGCTTCTCGCTCAGGTCGCGCCCAAAGGCGTCCAGCGCTTTGCCAAATCCCTCTCCAAATCCCTCTATCGCCTCCGGCGCTGGCGCGGGCGTCGGAAAGAGCATCGCAGTCAGGGCAAAACCGACCAGCAGGCCGGACGTAACAATGCGACGCATCTGCGACGGCCTCCGTCGCTAAGCCGGGTGTGTTGTTCGTCACCTCGATTACTATTACCCCTAAGGCTACGGCGAAGCAAAGTGTCGGAGAAGGTGGGATGGATCGGAACATCATCACGGCAGAAGCCGCCGCGGCGCACAACCGAGCCCGCGCTGCCGAATTCGAGAATGCGGTTCAGCGCTACGCAAAAGTCACCGGCGGTCCACAAACGTCGCTTCG
Source organism: Binataceae bacterium (SeqCode) (assembly GCA_052145175.1). Taxonomy (GTDB): domain Bacteria; phylum Desulfobacterota; class Binatia; order Binatales; family Binataceae; genus JAJPHI01. Next base: position 3,425 of record JBKQPD010000021.1, read on the forward strand.
CCCCGGGACACTGGGCGGAGAATTGCCAATCGACCTTCAAAAGCCGGATGCCTGGTATGAGCGGATTCTGAAATACATTCCGGTCGAGGCCATAACCGCCTATATAGCCCTCGACAAAGGCACCCAAATCCTGACCAAGGCGGGCTCAAATGAGCAGGTTGGATGGCTCGCACTGGCGCTTTTGATCTGTGTCGCTTTCAATTTCGCCTATCTGATACGCGTCGCCGAGGTAACGTCGAAGTTGCAGTTGGGCGTGTCGTCGCTGGCCTTGGTCGCTTATGTTTACATTGGCGGCGGCGTGTTCGAGGCAGCGCAACTCACGACGCCCATTGCGCAACTCTTCGTATTGGTCGTAACCGGATTGCTGCTCACGTTCTTCAAACCGCTGCCGTCAGAGGCGGCCGTGAGTCAAAATTGATGTCGCGCAGGTCTACGCCCGCTTGTCGACCCACTTGCGACGTTCGCGGTCGCGATTTGCAACGGCAGCAAAACGTCGATTCTTGACGTACAATTGCTTGAGACCCGAGAGGGCGAAGACCGGCCACGGGCTTCGCGAGCGGCCGAAGACCGCAAGTATAGTGCGACCCCGAAGGGGGACGCCCGACATCCGAAGCATCCGTCGTCGAGCGGATGATCGGGGGTTAACCCCATCCCACATGGGTCGCTCCGATTTCGACGCCCTCGCTCACGAGATCGGAGAGCCTTGCAAGCTTTTGCTCGATGTAGCCTTCGGGCCGGCCGCAGTCGATCACGAGCATCGTCCCCGGCTTCCTCGTTTCGGTGACGGGGATGGCGGGGGAAGCGTGGCCGAGGCGTTTGCGCCGGGCGACGATCAGCAACGTCCGGAAGCAGGGGATCGGCCAGGGGCGTTCGGAGAAGGAGTCTTCGATGCCGAGAGCGTCGAGGACGTCGGCAGCGTTGGCGTTCGAGAGGGAGAATTCCCGGTCGTCGTGGCCGGGCAGGGGGTCGAAGCGGTTGCCGTTGGCTTTGTAGAGGGTGAAGCTGACGGACATCGGAAGGCTCCATTTCAGGAGAGCGTGCAGTTCTGCGACCGGAGGAAAGAGGGGCGGGGACCTTTCGGTCCCCGCCGGGGGCCTCAGCCCCCGAAGGCGCCCATCTGGGCGGTGGCGGCCTTCTTCTCGACCTG
>JBKQPD010000022.1:0-46794 GCA_052145175.1 Binataceae bacterium (SeqCode)
CCAGGGAGAGGTCGACGCGGTGAGGCGTTTCGCCGAAGCCGTGGCGGGTGAGGGCACACGGAGTTCCCACCAAGTAGGCGACGGCACAAAAATTCACAAACTCTCAGAATGACAAAAGGGGCTTATGGTTACAAAAAGTAGCAATGTCATCCTGAGCGCAGCGAAGGATCTGCGTCCTCGCTCTTCAGCCTCGAAGGCCGAACTCCGTGAAGGATGACACAAATCACTTGCGCAGAGGTTCCCTACTGTTAGTGCTCGACCGGATTCACGACCAGTTCGAGGCCCTGCACAGCCGCGATCTGCGCCTGCGCGCCCGCCGCGAGCGGGACGGCGCTCACCGCGCGCCAGAGTTCGCCATGCACGAACAGACGTCCCGGCGCGCCCGGCGCGATCGCTTCCCGAACCACACCGATTTGCCCGATCAAGCCTTCGCGTCCGGTCGTGGCGCGGCGCCCGCGGCCATGGACCGCGAGATAGCCGATCCCAAGGATTAGCACACTCATCGCCCCGGCGGCGCCGATAATTATCCCACGATTGATCGCGAGATCGGTCTCCGAGCGGTCGACCAGCAGAAACGATCCGATTATGAAGGCCGCCACGCCACCCATCCCCAGGATACCGTAACTGGTGACGAACACCTCCGACATCAGCATGCCGGCGCCGAGGATAATCAGGAGGAGGCCCGCCAGATTGATCGGAATCACCTCGAACGACGCCAGCGCGAGGAGCAGGCAGATTGCGCCCGCTACCCCCGGCAGGAAGACCCCCGGATGGGCGAACTCGAAGTAAAGACCGAGCATCCCGGCGACCATCAGCAGGTACATCACATTCGGATCGGCAAGGCGATTGAGCAGACTGTCACCGAAACGCATCGTGCCGCGCCGGACGGTCGCGCCCGCGAGCTCAAGCTTGACCGTCTGCCCCCCCGCGACCTTGACCTGACGGCCGCTGGCCTGCGCGAGGAGGCTGCGTATATCGGGCGCGACAATATCCACGACATGCAGCTTGAGCGCCTCGTCCTCGCCGATGGTGGCGCTCTTGCGCACCGCGTCTTCGACCCAGGTCTCGTTGCGCCCGCGCTCGCGCGCGATCGTCTTGGCGAACGTGGCGGTAAAGTTCTCGACCTTGGTGCCCATCGCGCCCGAAATATCCTCACCACCCATCTCGACCGGATGGGCCGCGCCGATCGTGGTGCCCGGAGCCATCGCGGCGATATTCGCCGCTTCCGTCACAAAGGTGCCCGCGGAGGCCGCACTTGCCCCGGCGGGCGCGACATAGACGATCACCGGTACGGCGGAGTTCAGCAGCGCTTTGACGATCGTTTGCGCCGAGCTCAGCAAGCCGCCCGGCGTATCAAGCTCGATCACCAACGCGCCCGCGCCGTCGGCCGTGGCGCGCGTGATTGAATCGCCGATAAAGTCCGCGGAGGCCGGATTGATCGCGCCGTCAACCACAATCAGATCGACCGCCGCGGGCGCCGCCGCACCGCCCACCGGATTCGGCGCATCGGCCGTCGCGGCCGCTGCGGCCAGCAAGCCCAGGCCGAGGCTCGCGACGAGCAGTAGCGTGTGTAGAGTTCTAAACCGTTTCACATTGCGCCGCCCGCGCGGCGATTCTCATGGTAGCAGAGGAGTGCGCGGAGTGGTTGACCAGGGGTGAAAATTGTCACGGCAAAGATCGGCTAGCGGCGCGGGTCGCGCTTCGGAATCTCGCGCCCGAGCGCTTTCATCACGTCCTGGATATCCGCCCAAACGAGCCGTTTGTCGGCCGGATTGCGCAACAGGTAAGCCGGATGGAACGTCGGCATCATGCGCACGCCGCGCACCGACTGCCAGTTGCCGCGCAGTTTGCTGATGGGCGTCTTGACCTTGAGCATCGCCTGCACGGCGTGAGTGCCCAGTCCGACGATCACTTTGGGCCGCACCAGATCGATCTGGCGAAACAGAAAGGGCTCGCAGGCGGCGACTTCGTCGGGCTCGGGATTGCGATTGTCCGGCGGCCGGCACTTGATAACGTTGCAGATATAGACTTGCGCCCGCGTCATCGCCATCCCGCGCTCGATGATATCGGTCAGCAGTTGGCCCGCGCGTCCCACGAACGGCTCGCCGCGCGCGTCCTCGTCGGCGCCGGGCGCTTCCCCGACGAACATCAGCTCGGAGTGGGGGTCGCCGACACCAAACACGAGATTGGTCCGCCGCGGCGCGAGCTTGCAGCGTTGGCAATCGCCGATAAATTCGCGCAGCTCGCCAAGGTCGCCGGGGCGCTCGAGACCGGGATAAAGGTAAAAGAGTTCGGGCGCGGCCGTGGACGGCGCCGCCGCGGCCGCGGGGACCACCGGGGCCGGCGCTACCGCCACGGATGCGGCCGCCGGTGCGGACCGCCGCTGGACGGCAACCGTCGTGGATGGCGTGCGGGGCATCGGCGCCGTCCCCGGCAAGCCTTCGATCCCCTCCTCGCGCAATTGCTCGATATAGTCACGCAGCGAGGCGAGAAATGTCGCGCGGTCTGGCGGGCTACTCGTCGCACCCATACTATTGATTCGATCCCACGCCGATGATGCAACGCTCGCGACAACTGCTGCTGATGACGTCGATGATCGGCACGGCGCTAGTCCTCGTCCTGCTCTGCCCCCAACCGGCTTTCGCCTGGGGCCCGGTTACCCATATCGCCCTCGGCGTACAGGTTCTCGCGACGGTTATCACCCCCGGTCATCCGCTTCAAGCTATCCTGGCCGGCGCGCCGGAAGTCTTCCTCTATGGCAGCCTCGCGCCCGATATCGTTATCGGACGCCGTTTCCAGAGCCGGCTCCGGCGTCACTCCCACAACTGGTCGACCGGGCTTGGACTGCTCGAATCAGCCACCCGGCCGGACGAGCGGGTCTTTGCCTACGGCTATCTCGCCCATCTGGCGGCCGACGTCATCGCGCATAACTACTTCCTGCCGTCGCGCTTCGTCGGCCACTTCGGTCAACGCGGAGCGAGCCACATTTACAACGAGGCGTGCTTCGATACGCTATGCGACCCGGAATTCAGCGACATACTGCTGAAATTGCTGGACTTGGACTTTCGCTCGTTGGACGCGACCCTCAAGCGCGCGGTCGATTCGCCGCTGATCTCCTTTGCGACCCATCGCGCGCTCTTCGAAGGCGGCCTCAAGCGAATCCGCGGATGGCATCAGGTGATTCGCGCGACCGGCGGCGAGGAGCGGATCGACCCGGCGGAAGCGGACCTCTTCTCGGCGGCGTCGCGCAAGGCGATCACGGGTATCTTCGACGAACCGCGCCTGGCCCCCTGCTGCAGCTTCGATCCGATGGGCGCGGAGGCCCAGAAGAACGCGATGGCGGCGCGGCGCAACCTGCAGCGACTGACCCGGCTCGGCCCCGCGGCGGAAAAGTCGGCCCATGAACTGGCCGCCTCGATGCTCGCGCAGATGCTGGCGCGGCTTCGGCAGCCCCCGTTCGGCCCGCCGCCGAGCTGACCGTTACTTTCGGCGGAGGGCGCGCGGCGCAGTGGCGCGGCCTTCGGCCCGCGCGGTGCGCAGCGCAATCAGCCGGTCGAGAATGACGTCGCCGACCTCGTCCTTCAGCAGCTTGGGCGTGGTCTCGAGCGAACCGTCCGCCCCCAGCATCGTGACGATATTCGTATCGACCGCGAAGCCGGCGTCGGCACGCGAGACGTCGTTGCCGACGATCAGGTCGAGTTTCTTGCGCCGCAGCTTGTCGAGTGCGTTGACCTCGAGATCCTCGGTCTCGGCGGCAAAGCCGATCAGGAGGCGATCGCCCTTCTTCGCGGCGAGCCGCGGCAATTCGTCGGTAATCGGCGCGAGCTCGAGTTGCATCCCATTCGGATTCTTCTTGAGCTTGTGGTTCGCCGGATGTTGCGGGCGGAAATCCGCCACCGCCGCCGCCATGATCAGCGCCGAGCACCAGGGGAAGTTGCGCGACGTCGCGCTCAGGAGCTCGGCCGCACTCACCCTATCGATGCGCTCGACCCCGTGAGGCGTGGCAAGTGCTGATGGCCCGGCGACCCGACGGACCAGTGCGCCCCGGCGCCAGGCGGCGCGCGCGATCGCAAAGCCCATCTTGCCGGTCGACCGATTCGAGACGAAGCGCACAGGATCGATCGGCTCCTGGGTCGGCCCGGCCGTGACCAGAATCCGCTCGCCGGCGAGGTCGTGGCGCGAGAGTATCCGCGTCAGCTCTTCGGCGATCAGCGGCGGCTCGACGAGGCGGCCCTGCCCCTCGTAGCCGCAGGCCAGCGCGCCCGAGCCGGGCTCGATAATCGTCACGCCGCGCGCGCGCAGCTTGGCCAGGTTCTCGACCACCGTCGGATGCGCGTACATGTGGACATTCATCGCCGGCGCGAAGGCGAGCGGGCATCGCGCGGCCAGCAAAACCGTGGTCAGAATATCGTCGCCAATGCCGACCGCCGCCTTGGCGATAACGTCGGCCGTGGCCGGCGCGATCACGATCGCGTCGGCGCTGTCGGCGAGCCGGATATGACCGATCGCCGATTCCTGCGTCAGGCTGAAGGTCTCCGTCGCGACCGGGTTCTGACTCAGGGTTTGCAGCGTGAGGGGCGTGATAAACTCCGTCGCGTTGCGCGTCATCATCACGCGGACCCTGGCGCCCGCGACCACCAGGATACGGACCAGCTCGGCGGCCTTATAGGCGGCGATTCCGCCGCAAACCCCGAGCACCACGGTCTTGTCCTTGAGCGCATTCATCTGCGAGCGATTTTAGCAGCGATCGAGCGGAATAAAAGACACGCCGCAATTCTAATATGGCTACGCCGACTGCGGAGCGAATGTGTCTGGGCGAAATACTTGCCAAAGTACCGATGACCGACGATACTCGCGGGCGCAAGCGACGGATTTCCGCGCAAAGAATTAATGCACGTTGGTGAAAATGAAATTGATGATGCGACTGATTCTTCGGTCAGCGACCGTTCTGGCGCTGAACCTCATGGCCCTGAACATGTGGGCGCCCTTGAGCGCTGCGGCGGACCCGGTTGGCGCGTCCAGTCAGAGCGGCGCCGCGGCGCCTACCTTCCTCGGCGCCGACGACCAAAGCATCGCGGACGACGCAGGGCAGGCGGTCACGACCACGCAGACGGTTCCGCCCGGCACCCGGATCACGCCTGAGAATTGGCAAAAGTACCGCCCATTCATGTCAGACGGACTGCAAGCGCTGTTCGCCGGCAGGTATTTCTGGAAAATGCCGGCTGACGGCGAAATCCAGGTCGGACCGACCCACGTCAATCCCCCGCCCAAGACCTTCATGGAGGCCACCGAGAAGTACGCCGGCCAGGTCAAGCTGGTCGAACTGCCGGACGGCGGCCTGACGCTGGCGGGCTACCAGGGCGGCTTGCCTTTTCCGGTTCCCGCTGAGCCGCACAAGGGCTGGAAGATTCTCGCGAATCTCTGGTACCGCTACTTTCCGCATGTCTCGGTAATCATGCATGGCGGCGGATGCTCGATCGATCACAGTGGCAATATCAACTGCGCGGCCGGCGATATCGTCTATCGGCAACTGAGTTACAACACCGATCCGGGCGTGCCGGCGACGATCCCCGGCGGCGAAGGCAAGTTTTTCTCGCAGTGGTACATGCTCGAAGAACCCGAGCAGCAACGCTACACCGCGTCGCTGCAAATCGCGGACACCGATCTGACCCAAAACGAAGATCTCTACGCGTTCATCCCGGCGTTGCGCCGCTATCAGCCGGTCTCGACGCTCGGCCGCTGCAGCATGACGCAGGGAGTCGATATTACGGAGGAGGACTATCGTTCGGGCTTCGACTCGAATCTGACTGACTTGAAGGTCGATTTTCTGGGCGAGAAAAAAATTCTCACGTTGTTGCTCGACCGGATGCCGGAGGGGCACTTCCCGGATTCCTTCGTCATGCCGCTGGGATGGCCGAAACCCGCGTGGGGCCAATGGCAACTGCGCGACACCTATGTGATCGGCGTGAGCAAACTGCCTTCCAAGACCGGCAACTACTGCTATGGCAAGCGCGTCATGTATGTCGACAAGACGACCTTCGCGCCTTATTGGGAGGAGCTTTATGACGCCAAGATGCAGCCGTGGAAGATCGTTGCGCTGTTCCTGCGCGCGGTCGACCTGCCCGGTGTCGGCAAGGTCGAGACGTCCGGCTCGTTGATCTACGCCTTCTGGGATATCCAGAATGATCACGCGTCATTCGTGATCGATCCGACCGAAAACAGCTACAAGGTTTACTGGAACGGGCAGGTGCCGACCGACTTTCTCGACCTGACGCGCTACACCACACCCAGCGGACTGAACATGATCATGCGGTAACAACACTAGCGGAGCGCCGCTGCGGCGCGGAGCGAGCAGGCGAGTCTGCGAGCTGCGTCAAGAATCTTAAGTTAGCGGGACCGCAAGGCGGATCCAAGCCGGAATTGGCGGAGCGCCGCGGCGGCGCTCCGCTAGTGTTCAGCGCTCGAGTTCGCCGCTGATGAACTTCTCGACGCGATCCCGCGCGATATCGTCGGCAATCTGCCGCGGCGGATGCTTCATCGTGTAGGCCGCGATCGAGTAGAGCGGACCGCCGATTTTGCGATCCCGCGCCAGCTTGAGGCATCGGATTGCGTCGATCACGACGCCGCCCGAGTTGGGCGAATCCTGCACCGACATCCGCAATTCAAGCTCGATCGGGATGCCGGCGAAGCCTTCGCCCTCGATCCGCAGAAAACAGACCTTGTTGTCGTTCTGCCAGGGCACGTAGTCCGACGGACCGATATGGACGTCAACGTCGGCCATGCGCTCTGGCAGAATACTCTGCACCGCCTCGGTCTTGGAGACGCGCTTGGAACCCAGGCGCGAGCGGTCGAGCATGTTGAGGAAGTCGGTGTTGCCGCCGGTGTTCAACTGATAGGTGTGACGCAGCTTGATTCCGCGGTCGGCAAACAGCTTCATAATCGTGCGATGGAGAATCGTCGAGCCGAGTTGCGACTTGACGTCGTCGCCCACCACCGGAATCTTGCGTTCGGTGAATTCGGCCGCCCATTTCTCGTCGGAGACGATAAAGACCGGCATGCAATTGAGCAGGCTCACTCCCGTTTCGAGACAGGCGCGGGCGTAGCGTTCGACCGCTTTCTGGCTGCCCACCGGCAGATAACAGAGCATCACCTCGGCCCCGGTCTCGCGCAGTCGCTTCTCGATATCCACCGGGGCCTCTTGCGCGGCGATAAAGGTCCGGTCGGGCGGATAGGCGCTCATGTGCGGCGCGATTCCGTCGTGCAGTTCGCCCATGTCGACCGTCACCCCGTAATGCGGCAATCCAGGTGGAATCTTGATGGTGTTGTTCGGCAGCGCAAAGCAGGCCTCTTCCAGCGGACGGCCGACTTTGCGCACGTCGATATCAAAGGCGCACGCCACCTCGAGATCGGCCGGCTGGTAGCCGCCCAAATCAAAATGCATCAGGCCGATAGGCTTTTGGGCTTCGGCGGCGGGCAGATGCGTGTAATGTTCCAGTCCCTGAAGCAGTGAGGATGCGCAGTTGCCGACCCCGACGATTGCCAGCCGAATCTTGGACATTGCTCTCTTTCTCGGCCGCCACCACTAGAACTTAGATCGATACGAGCAGCGTCACGCTCAGAGAAATGACGGCCGAAGCATAGTTTGTAACGGAGCCATCACACAAAGTAAATTATGTGCCGCTTTTTACAGCTGATTGGTCTCAATACAGTAGCTCGATTGACCACTTCTAGAGTGCCGTGAATACCGCATAAGTAAACACGCGATAAAGCTCTATCCCTGTTAACTCAAGATTCTTGACGCAGCTCCCGGGGGGCGGCCGAGTCGTAATCTGGAACGCGACTCGCAGACTCGTTCGCTCGCTGCGCCTGCGGCTCCGCTGGTTGAGGCGCGGCCGAAGAAAAGGCTTGCCTGCTCGCTACGCTAGCGCCATCGACGGAGGGCTTCACAAACGCGCGATAATCTCCCGTGACACCTCGTCAACATAATCCTCGAAGCCGTCGAACGGCGGATTGAGCACGAGCTGGTCGAGCCCGGCGCGACCCAGCTCCCGCAACCGCTCGACGATTTCCTCGCGTGACGCCACGAGCGTGGTCGCCCGAATCGTCGCCGGGGTGACGTAGCGGCGCTCCCGCTCCGGCACGAAGGTGCAATGGCCGACATGCAGATCGAGGTAGCGCTCGCCCTCCACCCCCAGCGTCGCGAGGTAACGGGCATAATCGTCGTAAACTATCCGTGCGTCGGGCGGCAACGAGCGCGGCTTCGCGTAGCCCGCCGCGATCGCGTGCAGGCAGGTGATCACCCACGGCCCGACCATCCGCGCGATTCGTGGCGACTCGAGCGTTTCGCCCGGCCGTAACACGCAGAGATGGCTCAGCGAAACACATGGCAGCCGCTGCTCGAGCTTGCGGCCCGCCGCTTCGGCGCCGGCCTGGACGTGGCGATGCACTGCCGCGATCCGCTCCGGCGTGACCGCGCCGCTCGTGATAACCCCGTCGCCGTAGGCTCCGGCGAGACCCAGCGCCTTCGGCCCATTGGCCGCGACGTAAAAGGGAATCGCGTCGTCGAGATTGATAAAGCGCAGGTCGCGATGGAGGTAGCGGATTTTGCGCGTCAAACCCTCGGTATTGTAGATTGCCTCGCCATTCTTCAGCAGATCGCGGATCACGCGCACCTGCTCGCGAAAGTCGTCGAAACGCACCGGCGGCAGGCCCATCACCCGCCGTCCCGTATGCCCCGTGCCGTAACCCAGCATCACCCGCCCCGGCGCCAGTTCATTGATAGTCGCGATCGAATGGACCGTCACCGGCGGAATCCGGTTGGCCGCGACCGAAATTCCCGTCGCGAGCCTGATCGTTTTGGTATGTATCGCCCCGAGCGCCATGCAGGCGTACGCGTCGCCCCAAATCATGTGCGAATCGGGAAACCAAGCGTGCGTAAAGCCCCGCGCCTCGGCGCGTTGCGTGTCGCTGATCGCGCGTTGCGGTTTGGTGAAGATCAAAGTGCCGAGTTCCATCGACGTGCTCCTCCTGGCGGCTCGCCCAGCGGAGCTTAGCCGGGCGTGAGGGGCGCGGCCAGCCTTGACGCGCGGATTCCGTGATGGCCTGATCTTGGCGTGGCGGCTCATCCCTCATCCGAAGGCGCACAGATGCTGACTGCGGCCGAGGCGGCGGCGCGGCTCGGGGTCAAGCTCGGCACGCTTTACGCCTACGTCAGCCGCGGCTGGCTCAAGAGCTACAAGCGCAAGGTCGGACGCCAGGCGCTGTACCGGCGCGCCGATATCGAGGCGCTGCGCGGGGTCTCGATGCCCGAGCGGGGACGGCGCGCGCGCAGCCTGCCGGACGCGTCGTCGTGGGTGACGATCGCGCAGCCGCGCGCCGACGGCCCGCCGTCAGGCGTAATCGTCGCGGAATCCGCCGTCAGCTCGATTATCGAGGGCCGGCTCGCCTACCGTGGCTTTCCGATCGAGGAGCTCGTCGCGTCCGCGACCTTCGAGGACGTCTGCTGGTTGCTCTGGAACGGCGAACCGCCCAGCTCGGGTCAGGCGGCCCCCCTGCGCGATCAGATGAGCGGCGTGGCGTTACCTCCCGCGGTCGTCGCCGCTTTGGCCGCGGTCGGGCACGACGCGCCCCCGCTGTTGCGGCTCGCCATCATGATGCCGGCGTTGGCGGCGAGCGAGCAGCATCGTCCGGCCCGGACGCAAATCGAACAGGCCGCAACCATTATCGGCATGATGCCGCTGGTGATCGCGGGCGAATCCGGCCAAGGTCCTTCCGACCGGGCGCCGCGCGCGTCCTCATCAGCGGTCCCCCCGGGTATCGCCGGGGGGCTGCTCCGCCGGACGCTCGGCGACGTGGCCCCGGGCGACCGCGCGGCGCTCGATCGCGTGCTGGTGGCGTGCGCAGAGCACGAACTGAACGCGTCGACCTTTGCCGCACGCGTCGTTGCCAGTACCGGCGCGGACCTCTTTGCCTCGGTGCTCGCGGCGCTCTGCTCGCTCTCGGGTCCGATCCACGGCGGCGCCTGCGATCGAATCGAGCAGATGTTCGCCTGGCTCGCGACCGGCGCGAAACTCGACGCGCTGCTCGCGGACTTCGCCGGCAAGCATCTGCTGCCGCCGGGCTTCGGCCACACGATCTATCCTAACGGCGACCCGCGTGCCGCGCTGCTCAAGCAAGTGGCTGCCGAGCTGGCGCGCCGCAAGGGCAAGCGGCTATACGAAACCGCGCTCAAAATCGAGGACGCGGTGGCCAGGCGCGAGGGGCTGCGGCCGAACCTTGATTTCTATCTGACCGTGTGTGTGCGGATGCTCGGGCTGCCGCCGGGATCGCCGGCCGCCATTTTCGCGCTGGGCCGCGCCGCCGGATGGATCGCCCATAGCCTCGAGCAATACGCGGATAATCGCCTGATTCGCCCGCGGATGCGCTATCGCGGCTCGCCAATCAGGCATTGGCTTGCGCCATCGCCTGATCGGTAGGTCTACTTTGAACGCAGCTCGCAGACTCGCCTGCTCGTTCCGCTTCGCTCCACTAGCGCCGGCATTGGCTTGCAACACTAGCGGAGCCGCGCTAACTCGGATGGTTGACGCAGCTCGCGCCGCCTCAAGTCATTCTGAGCGCCGGAGCCTGCCCTCGAAGGCCCTGCGGGCCGAAGGGCGCGAAGAATCTCGATTCATACCCTGTGCTCGATTCGAGATTCTTCGGTCGCGGACTCCCTCAGAATGACTTGGGTCCTTCACTTTCGTCGATGTGGCGCCACTGGCGCGAGCCTTGACGTGCCGCCCCCTTAAATCGCATCAATAGCCACAGAGGCCAAGCAGCAATGAAAGCAATCGCGAAGACGGGGCCCGGACCCGGAATCGAGTTGATCGAGATTCCGGTACCGAAACCCGGCCCCAACGAATTATTGGTCAGGGTCGCCGTATGCGGAATCTGCGGCTCCGATCTCCATATCTATCTGTGGGAGCTCAACGCCGACCGCGTGGTTTCCAAATTCCCGACCGTGATCGGCCACGAGCCGGCCGGCGAGGTCGTCGAGGTGGGCGCGGGTGTCACCGGGTTCAAGGTTGGCGACCACGTCGCGCTCGATCCCTTCGGTCCGTGCGGGAAATGTTCGTCCTGCCAGCACGGGCGCTTCAACTTCTGCCTGAATCCGGGACGCCTGGGGGGCTCCTTCGCGGAGTACGCGATTGCGCCGACCCAGAACGCCTGGCTCGTGCCCAAGTCGATGGACATGGAGCAGGCGGCGTTGCTCGAACCCTTCGCGACCGGCGTCCACGCACTCGAGGAGTCGTCGCTCAAGGCCGGCGATAGCTGCGTGATCGAAGGCCCCGGCCCTATTGGGCTCTGCACGGCGCTCGCGGCCCGCGCGCTCGGCGTTACGTCGATCGTGATCACGGGACTCGCGGTCGACGCGGAACGGCTGGCGCTCGCCCGCGGCATGGGTTTCAAGACGGTCTGCGCTTCGGATCGCGACTGGACCGAGCAGGTGCGGGCGCTGATGCCGTCCGAGGGCGCCGACGTGGTCTTCGACGCGGCCGGCTTCCTGGATTCGGTCAAGCAGCTGCTCCGGCGCAACGGCGAAGTGATCGAGCTGGGCTGGCCCGCGCGCGATATCCCGAATAGCGAGATGCGCTCGCTCTTCTTCCACGGGGTCAAGATAACCCCGTCGCGCGTCCGCGTGCCGAGCACCTGGCGGCGGTCGATCGCGATGGTCGCGAGCGGCGCCGTTGACCTGATGCCGATGGTGACCCATCGCTACGGCCTCGAGCGCGGTGTCGAAGCCTTCGAGCTGCTCAACCGCAAGCAGGGCGTGAAAGCGCTGATTCTGCCGACACTAGCGAAGTGAGGCTTGGCGAACGGAGCGAGCAGGCGAGTCTGCGAGCTGCGTCAAGATTCTTAAGTTAGCGGAGCGCGGTTGCCGCGCGGAGCGAAAAATCACGCGAACTGAGTTATAGTTGCCGTATCAAGCATTCTGAGGTGAAAGACCATGCGTGACGGATTCAAAATCGTCGATACCGACTGCCACATGATGGAGCCCGAGTGGCTATGGGAACGCTACACGGAGGACGCCTTCAAGTCGCAGGCGCCGAAGATGGGGCGCGCGCCCGATTCGAATCGCCGGACCTTCCTGGTCGAAGGCGAATCATTCACGCGCGAAAAGGGTAAATACCCGATGGCCGCGCCGGCGTTCTTCGAAGCGGTCAAAAAGGCGATGGTGCGCTTCGATAAGGCGGCCAAGCAGGGCTTCAGCGCGCAGAGCCGGCTCGCCGACATGGACGAGCAGGGCGTCGACACGCAGATTCTTTACCCGACCTTCACGGGCCAGATGCTCGCGCGCGAGTTCCGCGACACCAAACTGCTCGCCGCGTGCGTCCGCGCCTACAACAACTGGGCCTGCGAGTACGCCGCCGCCGCACCTGATCGCCTCAGGTGGGCCGCGGCGCTGCCGATGCAGGATGTCGAGGAAGCGCTGAAGGAAGCCGAACGCGCGCACAAAATGGGCTGTGTCAGCTACTACATGCGGCCGAATCCGGTGCGCGGCCGCACGCTCTGGTGCGACGACTATCTGCCGCTCTGGATGGCGATCGAGGAGATCGGCAAGCCGATCTCGACCCACGATTCCGCGTCAGCCTCCGTCGAGTCATTCGGCGACCGCATGGATACCCACGTCAGCGGCCATATCCTGTCCCATCCGTTCGAGGCGATGGCCGCGATGGCCGGGCTCATCTGGTTCGGCGTCTTCGAGAAGTTCCCCAAGCTCAAGGTCGTCCACGTCGAAGCCGACGGCGGCTGGGTCCCCTACTGGTTGCAGCGGATGGAGCAGCACTGGGACTTCAGCGGCAACGCCGAGCACGAGTACCTGACCATGCGCCCCACGGAGTACTTCAAGCGCAATGTCTGCGTGGCGTTTCGCGGTGACGAGCCCACGTTGAAGACCGCGGTCGATCTGGTCGGCGCCGACAATTTCACCTGGGATACCGACTATCCCCATCCGGACGGCACCTATCCGTGGGGGGTCGGCGCGATCATGAAGCAACCGATCACACCTGAGGCCCGACGCAAGATTCTGTGGGACAACCCCGCGCGGATGTTCAACCTGAGTTAGCAGCGGCCCAATCTGAAGGCGGAGCGCCAGCGAGCATGGGGGGCGGCGGAGTCTGCGACGCGCGGTAAAAATTAAGTCGTCGCTGGAGATGGCTCTGGGAGCCACCTCCAGCGGGTGAGGGTTGATCATGGACTTCGAATATACGCCCGAGCAGGAAGCCTTTCGCGCCGTCGTTCGCGCCTGGCTGCAAGCCAACTTCCCGGCCGACCTCGCGATCGACGATCCGATGGATGAGCGGATCGCGCCCAACCGCGAGGTCTTCGAGAAGCGGCGCGCCTGGCAGAGGAAGCTCGCGGCGGCCGGCTGGGTCGGGCTCTCCTGGCCGAAGGAATACGGCGGACGCCGCGCCCCGCTGATGGAGCAGATCATCTTCGACGAGGAATACTTCAAGGCGCGCGCACCGATCCTCCCCGGCTACTCCGGCGTCGGCCTGCTCGGCCCCACCCTGATGCAATGGGGGACCGACGCACAAAAAACCAAATACCTGCCGCGGATTCTGGGCGGCGACGATATCTGGTGCCAGGGCTACTCCGAACCCGGCGCCGGCTCGGACCTCGCGGGCCTGCAGACGCGCGCGGAACTCAAGGGCGACTACTTTGTGGTCAACGGGCAGAAGGTCTGGACCTCCGGCGCGCAGTTCGCCGATCGGATGTTCCTGCTCGCGCGCACCGACCCTAACGCGCCCAAGCACAAGGGCATCAGCTACCTGCTGCTCGACAACATGCGGGCGCCCGGGGTCGAGGTGAAACCGCTGGTCGTGATGAACGGCCATCACCATTTCAACGAGGTCTTTTTCGACAACGTCCAGATCCCGAAGGACAACCTCGTCGGTCCGCTCAATGAAGGCTGGAAGGTCACGATGATCACGCTCGCCTTCGAGCGCGGTATCGCGGGCGGCGGTGGACATTCCGCGCAGGTGCGGCGCCTTGCCGCGATCGCGAAGGGGTTCAAGCTCGACGGCCGTCCGGCCTGGGATCACGAATGGGTGCGGCAGGATCTCGCGCAATTCATGATCGAGTGCGAAGCGGCCAAGTATACGCGGCTGCGCTCATTGACCCGCCAGTTGAAGGGCTTGCCGCCGGGACCCGAGGGTTCAACGCTCAAGCTGACGGGCTCGGAGCTCGGGGTCAAAATCGCGAGCTTCGCCAGCGAACTGCTCGGCGGCTACGCGATCCTCGGCGACCCGACGGGCGTGCTGCCCGACGCGCCACGCTGGCAGCAGCGGCTGCTCAGCTCGCGTCAATACACGATCGCGGGCGGCACCAGCGAGGTCCAGCGCAACATCCTGGGCGAACGCCAACTGGGCCTGCCGAAGTAACGGACACCAGCACGGGCAAGCCAAAAACAAAGGGAGCCGGACATAAGTCCAGCCCCTTTGTGCATCGCTTCGTCGGCGACCTTCTTAGGCCGCGACCACCACCACCTTGCCGCGCCGTTTGCCCGCCTTTTTTGCCTTGACCTCGATCTTCACGTCGCAGCCCAGCGCTGAGAGAAATCGAAACAGACGATCGCTGGTAAATCCCGCAATGCGGCCGTGCACGAGTTTTGAGACTTTCGGCTGATCAACTCCGAGAATGCGCGCAACCTTAATCTGGCTCAGTCCTCTGCTGTTGATTATATCGGTTATTTTTTTGGCAAGGTCAGCTCGCAGAGCCGCATCTTCAGGTTCGCGAACCCCGATATCGGCAAAAACATTACCGCTGCTTTCCTCGAAATAAATCTCTTCGCTCATGACTCCACCTTTTCCGCCGAACTCTGAGCGCTGATCTCTTTAGCCCAGGTGAGCCTTTTTTCACAAGCTCGATTTCTCGTTTCGGCGTAGAGACACCCTTCTTTGATTTCTTTTGAAAGACATGGAGAACATATATCGCGATTGTAGGCCATATCTGGCATGTAGGCATAGTGCCTACGGCCAACTTTTGTCTCAGGAATCTGAGCCAATATCGTCCCGCGCGTTCCCCCAGGGCGCGGATCTACGCGATGCGTGCGCGAAGCTTCGGATCATCCGCGGCGTGCGCCGGGTCGAACGGCAGCCGCCAGCGCCAGTTGCTCGCGTCGAACGTGCCGGGCGCGTTGATCCGATCCTTCCAGCCGAACAGATCCTGAATCGGTAGAATCGCGAGCCGGCCGGGCGACGCGTAGAGCGCGGCGAGGATCGCGGCGAGGAGCTTTTCGTCGAAAGCCGTACCGACGACGGTCTCAAATGACGGGGGGCGGTGCGGCGGCGCCGGTCTCCGGCGGCGGCATCTCCGCCGACGCTTGATAGCCGCACTCCTTGTTGGGACACAGCCAGCGGGCGCCGTCGCGCTTGGTCACCTTCTCGACCAGATAGGTCGAGGCGCATTGCGGGCAGGGATGGGGCACGACACGGTCCCAGCTCGCGAATTTGCACTTGGGGTACCGGCCACAGCCGAAAAACAGCTTGCCGCGGCGGCTGCGGCGCTCGAGGACTTCGCCCTCCTTGCAGTCCGGGCAGGCGACTCCGGTGGAGACCGGCGCGGCCTGCATCCGCTTGATCCCGTCGCAGTCCGGATAGCCCGAACAGCCGAGGAACTCGCCGAAGCGCGACCGGCGGCGCACCATCGGTTTGCCGCACTTCTCGCAGTTCTCGTCGGTCGGGAGCGGAGCCGTGGCCTCCTTGAGAAAGATCTTGCCCTGGTCGTCGCGGCCGAATTCGCTCGTGCTGGTACACTCGGGATAGTTCGAGCAGGCGAGGAACTCGCCGTTGCGCCCGAACTTGATCACCATCATGCCGTCGTCCAGCGGGCATTTCAGATCGGTCGGCAGGCCCTTGCGCTTCACGGCGGGCATCGTTTTCTTGGCCTCGCCCAGCCGCTTCTCGAAGGGGCCGTAAAAGCGCTTGAGCGTCTTGACCCAGTTCTCGCGCCCTTCCTCGACCCCGTCGAGCTCCAGCTCGAGCGATGCCGTAAAACCAACCTCGAGAATATCCGGGAAAGCGGCGACCAGCAGATCGCTGACCACGCGGCCGAGCGACGTCGGCCGCATCCGCTTGCTCTCGTCCTCCTCGACATATTCGCGATTGAGGATACTCGTCATGATCGCCGCGTAGGTCGACGGCCGGCCGATGCCCTTGTCTTCGAGCTCCTTGATCAGGGTCGCCTGACTGAAACGCGGGGGCGGCTGCGTGAAATGCTGCTCGGGGAGGAAGGCGAGCAACTTCAGCACCTCACCCTCGGTCATCAGCGGCAGGGTCGCCGTATCGTCGTCGGTGCTCTGCGCCTCGTCTTCGCCTTCGAGATAGATCCGCATGAAGCCGTCGAACTTCATCACCTGGCCGGTGGCGCGGAAGACGGCGCCGTCGGCGTCGATATCAACCGTGGTGCGGTCGAAGACCGCAGGCGGCATCTGGCTCGACACGAAGCGGTTGAAGATCAGCGTGTAGAGCGCGAGCGCGTCCTTGTCGAGATAACGCGCCATCGATTCCGGGTCGCGCTCGACGGCGGTCGGACGAATCGCCTCATGGGCCTCCTGCGCCGACTTGCCCGAGCGGTAAAAGTTGGGTTTGTCGGGCACGTAGTCTTTGCCGTAGCGGCCCTCGATATAGCCCCGCACTGAGGCGAGCGCGTCGTCGGAGACCCGCGGCGAGTCGGTTCGCATATAAGTGATCAGACCGACCGCGCCCTGGTCCCCGAGCTCGACGCCCTCATAAAGCCGTTGCGCGATCTTCATCGTGCGCGAGGGCGAGAAGTAGAGCTTGCGCGAAGCCTCCTGCTGCAGACGCGACGTGATAAACGGCGGCGTCGGGCTGCGGCGGACCTCCTTGCGCTCAATTTTGCGGACCGTGAAGCTCTCGTGCTCACAGGCCGCGACGATCGCGTCGGCCACCGGCTTTAAGAGCTTGACCGCCTTATTGTCGATCCGTTCGCCTTTGTAGCTGTAGAGCCGGGCCTTGAACGGCGGCGGATTGGCGGCGGCCAGATTGACGTCGAGCGTCCAGTATTCCTCGGTGCGGAACGCCTCGCGCTCCTTTTCCCGCTCGACAATGATCCGCAACGCCACCGACTGGACACGCCCGGCGCTGATTCCGCGCTTGACCTTGTCCCAGAGCAGCGGGCTGACCTGATAGCCAACCAGCCGGTCAAGCACCCGGCGCGCCTGCTGCGCCTCGAACAGATGCTGATTAATCACGGAAGGATGGGCGATCGCTTCCTTGACGGCGCGCTCGGTGATCTCGTGCAGCAGCACCCGATGGATATCGCCCGAAACTTTGCCCAGATGCTGGGCGATATGCCATGCGATCGCCTCGCCTTCACGGTCGGGGTCGGTCGCCAGATAGATATTTTCCTTGTTATGGGCCGCTTCCTTGATACCCTCGATTACCTTGGCTTTGGCGGGGATAACCTGGTACTCGGGCTCGAAGCCCTTCTTTACGTCCACGCCAAGCTTGCTCTTGGGCAGGTCGACCACATGGCCGACCGACGGCGCCACGATGAAATCCCGCCCGAGGTAGCGCTTGATCGTCTTGGCCTTGGCCGGCGATTCCACGATTATCAGATTCTTTGCCACGTTGCGGACCTCTGCTTCAGCTAGCGACGGATGAGCACAGGTTGAGCCATCGCCTATGCCAGAGAAAACAGCTTACCTGGATGTTGCGTGACCAGCCCACGTAACTCAAGTTCGAGAAGCAATTTAAGCACCGTCTGGACATTTAACCCCGCGCCGTCGATCAGTGCGTCTACGTGAAGCCTATCAGCATTCTGTAAAAGTACTAAGAGATTTTTGACCTCTAAAGACTCGTTTTCAAGTGTTTTATCGTCAACTTTAGAGCCTGCGGACTCGTCGCTCGCGACCGCGGGGCGTCCTCCCTGGGTCGAACCGCCGAGCTGCGGCAGAAGTTCCTCGAGCACGTCCTCGACGCAATCGACCAGCCGCGCCCCGTCCTTGAGCAGACGGTTGCTGCCACGGGTCTTGCCATTCAGCGGACTGCCGGGGACGGCAAAAACCTGGCGATCCTGTTCGAGCGCGGTGCGCGCGGTGATCAGCGAGCCGCTCTTCTCGGCCGCCTCGACGATTACCACGCCCAAACACATCCCCGAAATCAGGCGATTGCGCGCCGGGAAATTCTCCGCGAGCGGCGGGGTGCCGATCGGCAGCTCGGAAAGCAGCGCGCCACCGGTCTCGATTATGGCTTCGGCGAGCTTGCGATTCTCCGGTGGGTAGATCACGTCCACCCCACAGCCGAACACGGCCACGGTGCGGCCGCCCGCGTCGAGAGCCCCCTGATGGGCCTCGGAGTCGATGCCCCGGGCGAGCCCGCTCACGACCGTAAAGCCCTTGGCGGCGAGCTCCATCCCCAGCCGCTGCGCCATCCGGCGCCCGGCGTCGCTCGCGGCGCGCGCCCCGACGACCGCGATACACTTCGGATCGTCAGCGGTGACTGCTCCACGCATAAAGAAGAAGGGTGGCGGATCGGCAATCTGGCGAAGATTTACCGGGTAGTCGGGGTCATTCCAGCGGACCAGGCGTGCCCCGATTTTGGGCAGCTCGCACAGTTCCTTTTCGATTGGCGCGAAATCGGTAAACGCGAGGATATTGCCCACGGTCGGCTGCGGGATTCCCACCGTGGCCAGCTCAGCCTTGCTCGCCTGAAAGACCCGCTCGGCCGAGCCAAAACGCTCAAGCAGGAGCCGCGCCGTGCGCGGACCCACGCCGCGCACCCGGCGCATCGCCAGCCAGTAAACGTCAGCCGCAGGAGCCATCCGATAGCTTCCTCATCTTTATTTGGCCACGGCCCACAGAGTCCATCTTCTGAACGCAGCTCGCAGACTCGCTTGCTCGCTGCGCCTTCGGCTTCGCTAGCCCACCCCCTATTCCGTGCCTCCGGCACGGTCGTTTTTATTTTTGGCCGCGGCTCCACAGTTCATCCGAGCCATAAGGCGGATGGGCGTATTTGTACAGTATGCCTTGGGTGACGCAAGCCCAAAAGTTCCGGGGTGAGGAAGCCTCGGCCGACGCTGCGGGCTGAGCCGCATCGGCCAGTCAGCTCCGCTCAGCCACGCAGAAATCGCGTCCCCAGATAGATTGCCAGCATCCCCGCCGCCGTCGCGACTCCGACCAGGGGCGAATCATGCTCGCGCGCCTCGGGCAGCAAGTCCGACGCGCCGATATAGAGGAAGGATCCGACAAAGAACGCCAGCACCCACGGTAACGCCGCCTGATTCAGGGTGACCGCCAGCGTCGAAGCGGCGCCCAGCACCGGCGCAATCATGTCGACCAGCAACCAGAGTGCCGCGCGCTTGAGCGGATTTCCATGCGCGAGCACAACCGTCACCGTGTTGAGCCCGTCGCTCAGATCGTGGGAGATGACCCCGAGCGCTATCAGCAGTCCGACGTCGAGGCTGGTCTGGAAACCGATCCCGATCGCGACGCCGTCGAGGAAGCTATGGACCGACAACCCGGCGGCGACCACAATCCCGAACTCCTGCACATGGGCGGCCGTCGCGTGCGCGTGCTCGCGCGCCCGATGCATCGCGGTGTATCGTTCGAGGGCAAAGAAGGCGAGGAAGCCGAGGCCGGCGAACGGCATGACGGCCGCGCCGGAGCCGAGGTTGAAGACTTCGGGCAACAGGTCGAACAACGCCACCCCGAGTACCGCGCCCGAACTGAAGCCGAGCAGCAGATGCAGCCGATCGCGAAACCTCATCGCGGCGAGACCGCCGAGCCCGGTCGACACGAAGGTCATGGAAGCGAACGTCAGGGCCATGAAGCGCATGCTTGCGGCATTATTCCGGCTTGATGCCCAACAAGCGATACTTATGGGTGAAAAGCTGAAATTCTTGTGTGGACAGCGCCAGCGAACATTATTGACCGGCCGGTCTGGATCAAATAATTACAACAGCATTACTTTCAAGCGGGCCATCTTCCGGTTATTCACGCGAGGCAGCGCCTTGACCCAACAATCGCGGGTGGTGGAGGAGAACGTACTCTGATGGATTTGAGTGCGATGTCTGCGAATGAAAAGCAGATCCTGATCTTCAGTTTTTATCGCGACGCCGAACTACGCGGCGCCCGGCTTCTATTCAATCTGCTCGGCCATATCAAGGATATGGACTCGCAGCTCAAGCTTTCCAAGCATCTGTCGGACGAGACGCGGCATGCCTGGCTCTGGACTCGCCGGATTGGCGAGCTCGGCGGCGCCCCGGTCACGGTCGCGGACGGCTATCAGCGCCGGCTCGGACTGCGCACCGGCGTGCCCAAGGGGATTGTCGAGATTCTCGGCCTGACGGTGGTGGTCGAAGAGCGCGCGCAAAGCCGCTACATGGCTCATGCCGCGCTGCCCAACGTCGACGAGACCACGCTGGAAACCCTCAAAGCCGTCACCGAAGACGAGACCTGGCACCTGTCGTGGATCGAAAAGAAGATGCGCGAAATCGCTCGCGAAGAGGGGTGCGCGGACCAGGCCGACGAAATCCTCGGGCGTTATCGGCAAATCGATCGCGAGGTTTACGCCACGCTGGCGCAGGACGAAGCCGAGCTGATGCGCTCCTGATCCCTGATGCCCGCGGGGAGGGCGCCAACGCGCCCTAACGCAAGCGCAGATTAAAGGCTTGGCGTCCCTTCTCACCGGGACGGACTTCAAACTGGACTTCGGACCCTTCGCGCAGATCCTCGAAGAAGACCTTCGGCGCGAGTCGCGAGCGATGGAAGAAAACTTCGTCGGTGCCGTCGTCCGGGTTAATAAAGCCGAAGCCTTTGTCCTTGATTATCTTCTTGATCGTACCGTACATGAAACCTCTTTATTTTGGCCGCGCGTCCACTAGCGGAGCCGCAGGCGCAGCGAGCGAACGAGTCTGCGAGTCGCGTTCAGAATTAAGACGCCGCCCCCTGTTCCGTGCCTCCGGCACGGTCATCTTTATTTTGGCCGCGCGTCGCAGACTCCGCCGCCCCTCTTCCGTGCCTCCGGCACGGTCATCTTTATTTTGGCTGCGGCTCGCCTACGGGCCCACCACTCCGTTGAGCTTAGGCCGCGCACGCCTTAGGTAAAAGGGGGGGGCGCGAAGGCGAATTTTTGCTCGTGCTGAAAGCGGTCACACTGAAAGAGATCGAACGCATTTTCGCGATTACCGACGAACTCGGGATTTCGCGTGAGGCGCTGGTTATCCCGCTGCGCACCGAACAGCCGGGGCGTCTCAAACTGCTGCCTAACCACAAGCTCGAGATCGTGGTCGAACGCGACGCGGAGTTCGACGACTGGCTCGGCGGGCTGGCGGCGCGGATCAGGTCCTTAATGGATCTGCCGCCGGAGGAGGAGGACTGAGCTCGATCAACACGGCGCCGTGATCGACCATATCATCGGCGGCGGCATGCACCTTCGCGATCGTCGCCGGGCTCTCGGCGTAGAGCGTCGTCTCCATCTTCATCGCCTCGAGCACGAGCAGCGGCGCACCGCTCTCGACCACTTCGCCGGCCGCAACCAGAACCTTCAGAACCTTGCCGGGCATCGGCGCGACCACTTCATGCGCCGTCAATCCCCGCGCCCGCCGCCGGCCGCCAGTCTCGGCTGCCATGAAAGCGAAATGCAGGGGTCCCACAGCCGCCAGCAGCGTGTCACGGACCCGGGCGGCAAGCGCCTGCGTCGACCCTTCACGGACGCGGCTGACCGGTCCGCTGACCGGATCGACGCGGACCGCGAAGACCTCGCCGTCGATTCGCACGCGTTGCACCGTATCGTCGCCTTCGAGCAATTCGACCTCGAATTCGCGCGGATCGCCGACGAGCCGCAATTTCATCGGCGCACCCAAAGTTCGAGCTGACCCAGTTCGCTCCAGGGCGAGCGCGTGGCATCGCCCGTGCGGACGTGTCCGTCGTCGTGTGCGCCAGCAACGTTGCCGCCGTGCGCCGTGATCGCCGCCGCGCTCAACGCCAGCTTCAGATGCTGTTCGCTTGGACGCCAAGCGGGAAACAGCTCCGGGATAAACCGGGTTGACAGCTCCGCCCGCGCAAACGCTTCACTGCCAATCACGTCGCGCAAAAACCCGGCGGTGGTCTGCATCCCGAGCAGCGCGAATTCGTCGAGCGCCACAACCAACCGGCGGCGCGCCTGCTCGCGATCTTCCCCCCAACAAATCAACTTCGCGATCAGACTGTCATAGTAGGGCGAAACCTCCGCGTCGGCCGTGAGATGGGTATCGACTCTGACGCCAGGCCCGGCGGGCAGGCAAAGCGCGAGCACCCGGCCGCTGGCGGGGCGGAAGTCGTGGACGGCGTCCTCGGCGTTGATTCGACACTCGATCGCCGCACCGCGCGGCGACCCCGGCTCGGCGACATGCGCGCCGGCCGCGAGCGCGAGCTGATCGCAGACGAGGTCGCGGTCGTAACGCAGCTCGGTCACCGGATGCTCGACCTGCAGGCGCGCGTTGACTTCGAGAAAATAATGATGGTCGCCATCGACCAGAAATTCGGCGGTGCCGGCGTTGCGATAACCGGCCGCGCGCGCGATACGGAGCGCCGAATCGATCAGCCGCTCCCGCTGCGCGTCGGCCAGTAAGGGCGCCGGCGATTCCTCGATAACCTTCTGATGGCGCCGCTGAATCGAGCAATCACGCTCGCCCAGCGCGACGATTTTGCCGTGCTCGTCACCCAGCAACTGGATTTCGATATGGCGCGGACGCGCCAGGTATTTTTCGAGAAAGACGCGCCCATCGCCGAAGGCCGCCTGGGCCTCGCGCGCGGCGGCCGCGAGCGCGCCCTCGAGTTCCGCCGCCGTCGCGACCACGCGCATCCCGCGTCCGCCGCCACCCGCCGCCGCCTTGACGAGGATTGGAAAGCCGGCAATTGCGCCGAAATCGCGCGCGGCGGCAAGGTCGGCGACCTCGCTTCCGGGCACGACCGGCACGCCCGCGGCCACCGCGATTCGCCGCGCCGCGAGCTTGTCGCCCAACGCCGCCATCACGTCGGCGGGCGGTCCAACGAAGGTCAGTCCGGCGGCTGTGACCGCGCGCGCGAACTCCGGCCGCTCGGAAAGAAAGCCGTAGCCCGGATGAATCGCGTCGGCGCCGCTGGTGTGCGCGGCTTGCAAAATCGCCGCGATATTCAGGTAGCTCTGCGCGGGTTCTGGTGGGCCGAGACGATACGCTTCGTCCGCCGCGCCGACATGAGCCGCGGTCGCGTCGGCGTCCGAGTAGACGGCGACCGTGCGGATTCCCATCACGCGCGCACTGCGCACGATCCGCAGCGCAATTTCGCCGCGATTGGCGATGAGCAGTTTCTTGATCGGTCGTCCCATGCAGGCTCGTTTACTTGCGTTCCGTGCAACGCTCGAATTCGCCAGCGTAACCGCCGCCGCCGTGTTCGACAAGGCGCGGGCGGTTGCAAGTGCGCCCGGGTTGAACTATTCCGGTCGGCGCAACGTCCTATCACAACACAGGCAAGGCGATGAGCAACTATTTCGAGGATTTCAAACCCGGACAAACCTTCAAGCACTGGCCCGGCCGCACGGTGACGGAGTTCGACAACACCTGGTTCACCCTGATGACGTTGAACACGAATCCACTGCACTTCGACGCGGCTTTTGCCGCCAGAAGTCAGCATGGGCAACGTCTGGTCAACGGTCTGCTGGTGATCGCGCTGGTGACCGGGATGACCGTGCGGGACCTGAGCGAGAACGCGATCGCGAATCTGGAGTACGAATCGATTAAGCATACCGGCCCGACGTTTCACGGCGACACACTCTACGCGGAGAGCGAGATTCTCGAGGTCACGCCTTCCACCAGCAAGACGGATCGTGGCGTGGTCTACGCCGAGACGCGCGGCGTGAACCAGAAGGGCGAAGTCGTGCTGACGCTGCGGCGGCGCGTGCTGGTCGCGCGACGCCCGCCGGCACCCGCTTGATCGCGCGCGCGGAAAAAAATTTGGGATTTTTTCTTTGCGTGATGAAAAAAGATTGATCGAGCGGGGAAAATCACTATGGTGATCAAGTCACCCGAAGCCGCGTCCGCGCTTCACGCGAACGCGAATATCAAAAGGACACTTTGCATGAGGGAGCGTTAGCGTAAGTCAATGGAAAACACCACCGAGATCCGCACCGTCTACGATTTCCCCGTCGCCGGCCATGTCTGCAGCGACGGCATCGTCCGTTACGTGAAGCTGGTCCGCCGCACCGGGCAGCCCCAACCCCAAGGCACTTGCCCGGAATGCGCGATCGCGTTCCTTTACCAGAAGCCCCAGCGTTCCAAAGTCAGACACGCTGACAACGCAGGCGCGACTCACTTTTAGTGCCGCCGCGCGGCGGCCCTCGTTGGGTCCGCTTCGCTCAGCCCAAACATAGCCGCTAGCCCGCTCCGGCAGTCCGGCTGACTGCGCCGGGTGGTGCGACGTTGCTCGCAGTTGCGGGGAATATGATCACGCGCGCGTTCGACGGGTTACCGCGGGCCGTTGTCGGCGTGCTGATCGGTGGCTCGCCGCGTGAGGATGACCTCCGGTCCCTTGTAGAAGCGCGCGAACTTCGCGCCGACGAAAT
Source organism: Binataceae bacterium (SeqCode) (assembly GCA_052145175.1). Lineage (GTDB taxonomy): Bacteria > Desulfobacterota > Binatia > Binatales > Binataceae > JAJPHI01. The sequence continues at coordinate 24,585 of JBKQPD010000022.1, forward strand.
GAAAATCGTCGGAGGGGCTGAACCACGCGTGCATCTCGGGCACGAACGGCGCGATCAGATAATCAAGCCAACCAAAATCGGGCTTGATATTCGTCCGCACCAACTCGCCCGGATAATGGTTCCAAGGAGCGGGAGTTTGCGCGTAGGCTTCGACTTTCACCAGGCGAGGATCGGGCATGCAGGCGAAGTCGTACATTACGATCGGGCCGTCGGCCCCCGCGCGCAGGGATTTCTGCAGCGGCAGCATCATCGCGGCCCCCGCGTACGAATCGGGTGGAAACGTCATGTTTTTGCTGAGGACAACGGGTTGGTTGCCCTCGTAGCTGGTGCACTTCGCTTCACCCGTAGCGAAGTTAACCGCAGATTCGAGAAAGGGCGTATGGTCGGGGTGGAAAAAGCCGTGCGCGTAGGCGGACATCACCGGCAGTTCGAGCGCTTTGCTGGTGTCGAAATCGTCCCGCTCGACGTCGTACTGTCCGTCGTTGTAGCGCGCCGTGCTGGTCACCACTTCGGTTCCCGGACGGCTGTCGTCAACGTCGAAGTGGACCGCGCCGATTACGCTGGCGCCGTCGGCGCTCAGGATCGTGAAGTCAGCCGTGCGAAAGCCGAGACCCGTCGCACTGGCGGCTCGTGCCGTCAGACCGGCGACCAGAACGATCGCCACAGCCATCGCGCGGCGCCAGGACGAAAGGCTGCTCATCGTGAGCTCTTCATGCGAGCAACTCGGCCACCGTGCGTTGCACGCAGGTTAGAGAGCTCTAATTCGCTTGATATCACCATGCGCGTCTTTATTTTGTTCCCCACGGAAGACCAGCACAACCGTCAGCCACGATTGCCGCGTGCGGCGCGGTCTGGTTCACTATAACTGCGGCTGAACGTAACAACGCCGTATTGAAATGGAGGATCGCATCGGATGGAGACCACGACGAATCCGCAGAGCCGGCTGATTGCCGCGCTTTCCTACCTGCTGGGCTTTGTCACCGGGCTCATCTTTCTGTTTGTCGATCCTTACGATAAAGACGATTACGTCCGCTTCCACGCGCGGCAATCGATTGTCTTTTCCGTCGCGGTCTTCGCCGCTTCGATCATTATCGCGGTCTTCGTGGCGGTGCTGCCGGGTGGGCTCGGACGCCTGCTGCTCGGCCTCTGGCGGCTGGCCTCGTTTCTGCTCGCGGTTTTCTGGGTCTTCCTGATGTACAAGGCCTATCAGGGCGAGCGCTATCGCATCCCGCAGCTGGCGGACTGGGCCGACGCCATGGGCTTCTAGCCAACGTCGACGCTTTCGACCCGCGCGCCCGCGGAATCAAAACGCAGCACCAGTTGGAGTCCGCCGCTTTTGAGCGTGATTGCGTAGACCCCCGGGGCGCGTGCGACGGCGCTGACGAACTCCAGGGTCTGCCCTTCGAGCCGTTTGAGCGCGGTATTGAGCGTGGCGACCGATTCGAGCAGCGCGCGGCCGCGCGGGGTCTTCTGAAACAGCGCCCAGAGTGCCAGGTCGGCGGCCGGTCCGTGAGCCCGGCGAGCCTTGCCCGAGGTCAGCAGCAGCTCGGTCACGAGTTCCAGACGGCCCACCAGCGCGGGCGGTACGCTGAGCGCGCTAAGCGCGTCGCGCAAGGCGAGGTACAGCTCCCGCCCGGCGGCGTCGGGCGCCGCCGCGAGAAAAGTGTCGAGTTCCGGCAGGAGCAAATCCCGCTGCAGAGCCTCGAGCGTCAACGGTTCATCAGCCATCGCGTGGCATTCCAGTTTGACCTGCGGCGCGACTATTCGCGCGTGACGAGACGCAGCCGGGCGTCGCGCCACAGCGGATGCTTATCGCCCTCCCACGTTGCCATCTGGAGATCCGGGGCCTGGATCAGCTTGAGCCCCTCGGCGCGCTCGGCGGCCGTGAAGCGCGCGCCCCTGACTTCGTAGGAAAACGCATAGACCGCCTGCGAGTGGCGCAAGGTATCCCAGTTGCCGAAAAGCTCGCGGGTCAGCACGACCCGGTCGGGGCCGAAGCGTGGACACTTCGCAAAGCGCGACTCGTAAACCGCGTCGGTCGGACTCGAACTGAGCAACTGGCGGGAGACCCCGGCCGGGCAGAGCACGCGCGCGATATCGTCGAAGGCGCGCCGCCCGTTCTCCTGCGTGCCGGTCCGCACGTCCGGGCCCTGGTTCTCAGCAAGCTGCACGACGTATCTTTCCCGCCAGTCCCCGGCCTCAAGGCTGACGCGTTTAAGGTCGGCGGGTTTGACGAAGACTTTCTGCTCGGTGGGCAGCGGTGCCGACCAACTTCCGACCCACGGATCGCGGGCCAGAAACGGGGTAAGATCGAAGCGCGAGGGTTCGTCGCCACCAGGGATCAGGCTTACGGTGGTCGCGCTGGCCAGCACCCATTGGCCGGGTAGCGCTACCGCGCCGGGCTGTGGTTCCAACTGAAACACGGGCGGCAGCCGCACCACTTCGACATCGGGGGCGTCGGTGATATTGGCGGTGTGGCGCATGACAAAATCGCCGACGCTACATCCCGCCGACATCGCTATCGCGACCAGTCCCGCCACCCACCAGATTCTTGACACCGGACGGTTGATCATCAGGGGATGATTCTAGCAGCCGGGCCGAATTTCGCACGCGGGTAGCGGCAAAATGGTCGCCTGAGGCTGGACGAAGAAGGCTGTCCTTTCAGCAGCGCCTTAAATTAAATTGGAATTCCGCGGTTGCGCGGAAGTTGGGAGGCCAAATGACCTGGTACTTATTGACGCGCAAAACCGGCGAAGCCGGCGACAGCAATGCCTCGACGGCGCCAATCCTGCTGAATGCCGATTCGATTCAGTTTATGCAGCGAACCGTTTCCGCTACCCGTATCTTCTTACGAGCCGGCGGGCTTGATTCCATCGAGGTTACCGAGAGTATCGACGAGATTCTTGCGCAAAGCCAGGCAATCGATGCACAAGAAGACCAGTAAGGAAGCTCTGCGTCGCACGAATCGAAACGAAGAGCGAAGACGCAGGTCCTTCGCTGCGCTCAGGATGACGAAAGTAACTTATAGTTATAAAAAGCTGCAATGTCATTCTGAGGGAGTCCGCGACCGAAGAACCTCCGTCTTCGCTCTCTGCCATCTTGTGCAGAGCTTCTCTAAGGGCTTTCAGATCAGTCGCGATTCTTCGATCGCGGACTCCCGCATGATGATATTAACGCGTTAGCTACAAAAAGTAGCAATCTTATTCCAGGCGTAGCGAAGAATACGGGACATCTTGTGCAGGGCCATCCTTATTTTGGCCGCGCGTCGCAGACTCCCTTTTCTGAACGCAGTTCGCAGACTCACTTGCTCGCTACGCCTTCGGCTTCGCTGGCGCGCCCCCTGTTCCGTGCCTCCGGCACGGTCGTCCTTAGCGCGCTTGATGGCCGTTGTTGCCGAGCAGCGCGGTGAGTTCGTGTTCGAAACCGCCGGTCTCGATCGAGCAGTGCATCCCGCATTCTTTCGGCGCGCCGGTCTCCCACCACCAGCGGCCGGAGCGCGGATCTTCGTCGTCGGCCACCTTCCGGGTGCAGGGGGCGCAGCCGATCGACTTGAAGCCCTTGTCGTACAGCTCGTTGTGGGGCACGTCGTTGGCGCGGATATAGTCCCAGACCTCTTCGTCGGTCCAGTCGGCCAGCGGCGCGAGTTTGACCACGCCACCGTGATCGTGATCGATTTCGAGCTTGCGGATATTCGAGCGTGTCGCCCACTGATCGCGCCGGAGCCCGGTGATCCAGGCGTCGTAATTCATCAGCGCGCGGCGCAATGGCAGAACCTTGCGCACCTGGCAGCAGAGCAGGCGCAGATTGACGTCGCGGTAGAAGAGATTCTGGCCGTGCTTCGTGACCATCTGCTGCACGATATTCGTATCGGGCATGAAGATTTCGGTGTGGATGCCGTAACGGTCGCGCACCGTGTCGATCAGCTTGTAGGTCTCTTCGGGCTGCCGGCCGGTATCGATCGTGAAGACGCGAATTTTCGGATCGATCCGCCAGGCCATGTCGATCAGCGCGCAGCCGTCGGCCTGAAAACTGGAGCACAGCCCGAGGCGGCCGCCGAATTTCTCGATCGCCCAGGCCAGCACCGCTTGCGGCTCCTGATCGTCAAGCTCGACCGCCGCTTCACCGGCTTCGAGCTCGTCCATCAAATATTGTTCTTCGCTCTGCGCTTCCATCGAATACCTTTCGATCAACGATTCATGCGTTAGAGGGCATTGATCAGAGCCGTGCCTGCTCGAGACTGGCCGCCGCCTCGGCGCTGCCGATCGCGACCAATGCGGCGTCGGGCGTGCGCACGCAAAACTGCGTGAACGACTCGCCCGCCAGCCGATGCTCGAGGTAACCGGCGAACAGGCGGGCGACAGTATCCTCGACCTTGGCCGAAGGCACGCGGCGCAACAGGGGCTTGCCGATCGCGGCGTCGCGGCCGAGCCCGCCGCGCAGGATCACGTCAAAGGCTTCGAGCGGCTCCCCCTGCGAGCCGCGGCCGGTCGTGCCCTGCAAGCCGATATCGCCGGTCCAGTGTTGCGCGCAGGCATGCGGGCAGCCGTCGAGATTGACCTTCAAATCGCTGACCGCGTCGCCAAACTGCGCGACCAGCCGCTGGATGATGGTCGCGAGCTTTTCCTTGGTGGGCGTTACCGCGTAGTTGCAATGCGGATCGCCGATACAACCGATCGACGAGCCATAGAGGCCGTTGGCGCCGATCGGAAAGCCGATCGCGGCGACGCGTTCGAGAATCTCGTCGAGCCGCTCGCGCGGAATCCCGGTCAAAATGAAATTCTGCCGCCGCGTGAGCCGGATATCGCCGCCAAAGTCCGCCGCGACATCCGCCAACGCGCGCATCTGCCGCCCGCTCATCATGCCGAGATAGACCGGAAATCCCGCGTACAACAACCCCGGCTGATGCTGTTCGTGAATACCCATGTGATCGCTTTCGGCGTCCGGGATTGGCATTGCGGAAAGGTCTTCGAGACGCCGCTCCAGCCGCTTCTCGACCAGTTCGCGAAAGGCTTCGACGCCGTAGTCGTCGATCATGAATTTGAGCCGCGCCTTGACTCGTGAGATCCGGTACTCGGTGGTCAAGCGCCACACGTCGAGGATCGCGCGCAGCACCGGGATCGCCTCGGCGCGCGGGACGAAGACGCCCAGATGGCGCGACAGGCGGGGCGTCGACGATTGCCCGCCGCCGACCCGTACCGCAAACCCTTCGCGTCCGTCCTTGAGCGTCGCGACCAGGGCGACGCAATTGATCTCGGGCGCGTTGCACTGGAAGGGACAGGCCGCGAGCGTGATCTTGTGCTTGCGCGGCAGGTCGGAATACTCGCGATTCCCGTAAAAAAAGCCGGCCGCCGCCGCGATATCGCCGGTTACGTCAAACAGCTCCTCGCGGCTCACGCCCGCCACCGGGCATCCGGTAATATTCCGCACAACGTCGCCACAACCACCCATCGTGGTCAGCCCGACCGCCTGCAGCCGGTCGAGCATCGCGGGAAAGTGGTCGAGCGTGATGTAGTGGAGCTGGATATTCTGGCGGGTCGTCAGCTCGCCCTGATCGCGGCCGTAAAGTTCCGAGATCTCGCCGATCGCCCGGAGCCCCGCCGCGCTCAGGATTCCGCTCGGGATCTTCACGCGCATCATGAAGGTGCCGATCTTCGGCTTGTCATGATACATCCCGAACCATTGGAGACGGACGATATCCTCCTCGGGCAGTTTCTCGTACGGGGTGTCGACCAGCCGTTGCCACTGCCCGGTGAGCTCCGTCGGGAAAAGATCGCGCTTGAGACGCTCGACCGAGTTGCGCTTCAGCACAAGGTCCCAGGATGGTGGTTCGCGTTTGGGCACGACAGTCGCTCTGATTCTCAAAAAGTTAACGGTCTATGACCGAGAAGATAACTTAGAAGAGTAAACTGGTCAACTAATTAGATGAGTAAGTGAGTCGTCTATTCCGCCGGTCAGCGCTTTATGCTAAATATTAAACACCATCATGAAATTCGGCGTCGGTGTCGATTACTGCCTCAAGGCTCTGATTATGCTGGCGGAGCGCTATCCCTCGAACCATCCGCGACGGGTCGAGGAGATCGCGGAGGCGCAAGGTATCCCGGAGAATTATCTCCGCCGCTTGCTGATCGAGCTCAAACGCGGCGGGCTCGTGAACAGCCAAAAAGGGCCGAACGGCGGCTATCTGTTGGCGCGTCCGCCCTCACGGATCACGATGATCGACGTGGTCCACATTATCGAGGGCGATTATGTGCCGGTCGAATGCCTCGAGGAGCATGCCGCGGGCGCGCTCTGCCGACCCGGCGATGGCTGTACGATGCGCGAGGTCTGGACCGAAGTGCGCGACAACGTTAACGCGATTCTCGCTCGAACCACGCTCCAGGCCCTGACCGAGCGGCGCAAGACCGCACTCGAATATCAGATCTGATCAGCCGTTAAAGGGCTCGATCAATTCGAGGAACGTTCCGTCGGGATCCTTGAAGCAGAAGAACTTGGCGCCCGCCTTGTTGCCGAAGCGGATCGTCACCGGCTCCGACACCATCGCGACACCCTCGGCCTCGAGGCGCGCATATTCTTCGTCGATATTCTTGGTGTAGAGCGCGATACGCGCCGCGCCGGCGTGGTAAAGATGGGGGTACGGAACACCTTCGGTACGCGGCTGCTTCCACTCGATCAGATCGAACCGCGTCGCGCGCGGGTCGTCGCTGAGCGCCAGCAACGCCGCCTTTGCGATACTGTTCGGGATATTCAGGCCGACGTCATTCCCTTTATTCGGCCCCTCGCCGATATCGAGCACGACTTTGAAGCCGAGCATCTTGTAGAACGCGAGCGACTTGTCGAAGTTCGTCACGTTTATATTGATATGGAAGACTGATTTGATCATCGGCGCTCCCTCTCCTTCGCCTGGTCAATGGCAGACGCCAGCCAATTGGGCGGCGGGGTCGAAAGTTGTTGTGACCGGCCCGGTAGATCGGACCGGCCACAACGTTAAGGTTTGCCAAACCCGCTCGCAGCGTTATTGCAGCGCGAACCCTTCGTAGCCCTTGGCTGCGGAATCCTCACACAACTTCTTATAGGCTGGCGCCGCGTTCGCGTAGAGCAGCAACGCCCGCTTCTTGCCCGGAATATTTGAGCCCATGAACCACGATTTCGCGTCGCTCAACAGCGTCTTGCTGGCCATCTCGTGGGTGTGCTCGATCCAGGCTTCTTCCGCCTTCTCTGTGGGCTGGATCCGCGAGTAACCCTTATCACGAATGTACTTGATGCAATCCGTAATCCACTCGACCACCATCTCGGCGCACACCGGGTAATTACAGAAGGCGGAGTTGATCGCCATGAAGAAATTCGGGAAGCCCGCGGTCTGCAGATTGAGGTAGCTGCGCGGACCGTCGGCCCAACGATCCTTGAAGGATTCCCCGTTTTCACCACGGATATCCATCCGCGTCAACGATCCGCTGACCGCGTCAAACCCAGTGGCGTAGATGATGATGTCGAAGTCGTATTGCTTGTCACTCGTCTTGATGCCCGCGGGGTTGATGCGCTCGATCGGCGTTTCGCGAACGTCAACCAGCAGCACGTTGGGGCGGTTGAACTGCTCGTAATAGCCACTCTCGAGCGGGATGCGCTTGGAGCCAAACGGATGGTCCTTCGGCACCAGCTTCTCCGCGACGACGGGATCCTTGACGCGCGCGCGAATCTTGTTGCGGACGAACTCGGCGAAGTCCTCGTTCGCCTCACGATTCGTCATAATGTCGTGGAAATTGGCGAGCCATTTCGAGAATCCTGGCTTCGCCCACAACTCTTCATAGCGGTCGAGCCGCTCTTCGCGCGGGACATCGAACGTATTGCGCATGTCGAAGGTGTAATCGAACCCGAAGGGCGATTCGCGAATCCGCTTGTGAATTTCCTGCGCGTTCTCCTTGAACTGGCGCTGCGTCTCGGGGCTGACCGGACCATTGCGCAGCGGCGCACAGTAATTCGGCGTGCGCTGGAAGACCGTGAGCTGACTGACTTCCTTCGCGATCTCCGTGATCAACTGGACGGCCGTCGGACCGGTCCCGATTACCGCGACGCGCTTGCCGGCGAGGTCCACACCTTCCTTCGGCCAGCGGCCCGTATGAATCGATAAACCCTTGAAGCTATCCGTCCCCTCGAAGGGCGGCGTGAAGTCGGCCGACAGGATGCCGACGGCGGCGATCAGAAACTGGCATCGCACGTGCTCGCTTTTGTTGATCACGACGTCCCATCGATTCGTTTTCTTGTCATAGGCGGCCGAGGTGACTCGGGATTTGAGCTGGATATCGGGACGCAGCTTGAACTTGTCGGCGACGTAATTGAGATACCGCTCGTTCTCCGGCTGGCCGGAATAATGCTCCTTCCAGTCCCATTCCTGGAGCAACTCCTTGGAGAACGAGAAGCCGTAGGTCTCGCTCTCGGAGTCGAAGCGGCAGCCGGGATAGCGGTTCCAGTACCAGGTGCCACCGACGCCGTCGCCATCTTCAAAGAGTCGCACTTTGAGGCCTGCCTCGCGCAGGCGATAAAGTTGATATAAGCCGGAGACGCCGCCGCCAATCACGACGGCGTCGAACTCCTGGACCGGCTGTTGGCCGTTCGTCGGTGTAGTCTGCGCTGTTGCTGCACTTGCCATCTTGAACTTTTCCTTCCTTAAATGGTCGATTTCACTATTTATACGCGCGCACCAGGACCGCCGGGTGCGCGTCATATGTAACGTTCAGGCTGCGCGCTTCGCCTCGTCAGCCGCGGTCGGACTCGTCACTTTGTAGAGCTTCTGCGAGTTGTCCCACAGGATCCGGCGCCGCACCGATTCTTCGCAGTCCGAGAGGCCGCCCTTGATCCGGGCATGCACTTCCTCGCCGTAGAGCGAGGTCGGATGTGGAAAGTCGGTCTCGAAAAGGACATTGTCCGCGCCAATCTTGTCGATCAGGCGGCGCGGCGCGGTCTGCTCGAACCAGTAACAGGCGAAGACGTTACGCGCAAAATACTCCGACGGCGTCCGATCGAATTCCGGATGCTCTTTCGCCACGCTGTTGCCTTTGAACTGGTAATCCAGCGCCTCGAGCATAAAGGGAATCCAGCCGATGCCGCTTTCCACCGAAACGAACTTTATTTTGGGATACCGCGCCAGCACGCCCGACATGATCAGATCGTTCAGTTGCAGGCCGTTCTGCAGGAAGATATCCACCGCCAGCTCGGTAAACGCCGCCATCTTGCCGTAGGTCTTAACTTTATTGCGCAGCAGGCCCTCGGCCATGTCGCCCGAGCCGATATGGAAGCTGATCGGCAGATCGAGCTCGCACGCCACTTCCCACAGCGGATTCCAATGCGGATCGCCCATCAGCGGCAGGCCATAGTATTGCGGCTCGCCGGTGAAGAGGATGCCCTTGTGACCCATCGCGGCGCAGCGGCGGACCTCCGTCGCAGCGGCCTTCACGTCCCAGAACGGGATCGAGGTGATCGGCAGCAGACGGCGCGAATCGACGGACGCCCACTCGGTCTGCCAGTCGTTGTAGATCTGGACACAGGTGAGCATCAGCTCGGGGTCCTTAAGTTTCAGGAACTGCTGAGCCCCGAAACCGCCCACGTTGGGATACATGACCATCGCCCAGATGCCCATGTCGTCCATGTACTTCAGGCGCGCCTTGGCGTCGTAGGCGCCCGGATGCATCTGCTCGTAGGTCTTGGGCGGATTGTTGAAGCTGCCGCGCCCGGCAGTGGCGGTCATCCCGACACTGGCCAGCGGCTCGCTTCCTCCCAGCACCCATCGCATCGTCCCATCGTCGGAAGTCACTACTTTGGGCACGCGGTCGCGCATACTGGCCGGAGCGCGGCTGGTCCACAGCTCCGGGGTTTCGGTTACATGTGTATCGGCATCAATTATCGTGTAACTGCTCATGGTTATTCCTCCCTCGAGCGTCCTGCCGACAGTTTTAGATCGAAACTGTTGTGATTGGAAAGGATACGCGCGTGCTCCTTGAAACGTGATCAGCCTTTGCCGCCGTTACCGCTCGATTCGTCGAGCACCGCGGTCGCCTTGACCAGGCGGTCGCACCAGGCGTTGAGCGCGTCCGCCGTCAGCCGCGCGTAACGGTTCGCGTCGGCCCAGCGCCGGTCCTCAATCGCCTCGCGCACGCCGGGCAGGGTCTTAGCCTCGTAGCCCGTGAAGCGACCCGGCGCGTAAATCAGATTCCTGTACCAGGTCCGCCCGGGCAGGCCGACGGCGGGCGCGAGCAGTTGATCGATATCCCGCATCAATGCCTGCAGGTGCACGAGCCGGGGGCCCGACAGACTCGCGCCATTTTTCGCGAGCGCGTCGTCGTACTCCTTGGCGACCCGCTTGAGCCGATCGACCGCGTCTTCGAGCGGCGCGAACTCCACATGCGGGACCGAGCCCAGCGCAGCGGGCAGGCCGCTCGACTTGGTCGGATCGTCGGCGAGCTGGAACGCGCGATCACGCAGCAGACTCGCTTGCGTCGCGGCTTCTTCGCGCTCGTTGTCGGCGAGCTTCTTCACCTGATCGAGATAGTCCGACACCGCCGTCGCGAAGGCGCCCGCGCGTTGCACCGGAACCGGGGCGTCGGCCGCACGGAGCACTATCCGCCCGATCGTCTTCGCCAGCAGGGCGTCATAGATGAAGCCCGGATCGACAAAGCGGGTATGGTGCTCAAAGGTGTCATACCTTGAGTGATAGACGCCGCTAGTCTCGCCCTCCCCGCCGAAACTCACGTCCATCGCGGGGACGCCCAGATGGTCGAGAAAGGGCGAAAAGTCGGAGCCCGAACCGAGCGCCTCGATCGGGAAATCCTGGTCAGGATCGGCCGCGATTTTGCCGTCAGCCTTGGCCTGCTCCTTGGCGTCGGGCGCGAGCGCGTCCACCCGCATTTTCGCGCGCAGCCGTTGCCCGATCGGCACGCCGGTCTGGGGATCGATCACGTCGCCGGCGACTTGATTCATCAGATGCTGGAAGTCAAGACTGCCGCCTACCTGCAAAAAGCCCCGCCCGTTGGTATCGGAGTTGACGTACAGCACCGCCTTTTGCCGCAATTCGTTCGCGTGCGTCTCGACCCATTCGGTAGAGCCCACGAGCATCGGCTCCTCGGCGTCCCAGCTCGTATAGACAATCGTCCGCTGGGGCCGCCAGCCTTGCTGCACGAGTGCGCCAATCGCCTGCGCCTCGGCCAGCAGCGCGACCTGACCCGACAGCGGATCGCTCGCCCCGAACACCCAGCCGTCGTGATGGTTACCGCGCACGACCCACTGGTCGGGCCAGCGCGAACCATTCATGGTGGCGATAACGTCGTAGATCGGCTTGCGGCTCCAGTCCGACTTGACGGCCAGATGCACGACCGCCGCGCCCGGCCCGACGCGATAGGTGATCGGCAGGGCGCCACGCCAATCGGGCGGCACCACGCGGCCGCCCAGCGCGTCGAGCAACCCTTGGGCGTCGGCGTACGAGATGGGAATCACGGGAATCTTCAGGATTGTCGCCGCTTCGGCGATCGGCAGGCGCTTGGCGTCACTGGTCGCGCCGACGCCGGGCGTCAACGGATCGCCGGGATAGAGCGTCATGTCGGCGACGGAGCCGCGCTGGAAGCCATGCGGCGGCCGCATCGGGCCCGCGGGATAGGTCGCGTCGACCGCGTAGCCATCTTTCGCCGGATCGGAGTAGATAATGCAGCCGATCGCGCCGTGATCCTGCGCAAGTTTCGGCTTCAATCCGCGCCAGCCGCCACCGTACCGGGCAATAACTATCTTGCCCTTGACGCTGACGCCCAGCCGCTGAAGCGTCTTGTAGTCATCCTGCATCCCATAATTGACGTAGACGAGGCCGGCTGTGACGTCACCGTCACCCTGGTACTCGACGTAGGCGGGAAGGGCGGGGTCGGTGGCCGTTGCGCTCGAATCGCCGGGGATTGGCGGCTCCTGCAAGGTGGCCGTAAACCGCTTGGGCGCGACGAGCTCCAACGCCTCGCTGATCGGCGTCGGATAAAGAATCGAGAAGGTCTCGATGTGTGCATCCCAGCCCCAGCTCTTGAACCATTCAAGGATACGATCGGCGTTGGCCTTGTCATGCGGCGAGCCCACGTGATTGGGCTGGCTGGCGAGCAGCTTCATCCAGTCGCGCAGATCGTCGGGATGGATTAGAGCGTCGAAGTGATGTTCGAGCGGAGCCTCGTCCGGCTGCGCCCGCGAGGGCGCTCCACCAGCGACGCTCGCGCAGAGCAGGCTCGCGGCCGCAAGGAGGATGAATGTGCGCATCAGGCCAATATCTCCCGGTTTGCCGCAGCTTGACAGATTCGGCGGGAGAATATGAGCCGACGGTTACCAGCCGCGCCGCTCAAGCGGTTTTCGGTGACTAGACAGAAACTATGGATTGTAACGTGAGAACTGGCGAAACTTGCTCGTCAGTGGGAAGCCCCAGGCATTGTCGATAACCTGCGTGATCGCGAAATCGACGACGCGTTCAGCGCCGGCAAAAATGCGCGCACGCGCAGGGTCCCAGTCGATCGCGGCGGCGCCAGCGAGTTGCAGCGTGCGGCCGCTCGCAAAATCGATAAACAGCAGGCCGGCCCGCGGATTCACAGTGAGGTTGCCGAGCGTGTTGAACATGCTGTTGCCATTGTAATCCGGAAAGGCGAGGTGACCCTCATCGATTACGTGAACGAAGCCGGGCCTGCCGCCCTTGTGCGAGACGTCTGCCCCGTGCTCCGGATGGTCGGAGGCGATGAAAAACGTGTCGGCCTGCGCGATCTGCGCCTGCTGCTCAGCCGATAACGCCGCGCCGCGCATAACCCCGGGATTGTCTGACGCGGGGGCCGGGCGCACGCCGGTCAATAGCCGCTCCTGGATGTAGCGTCTGCAGTTGCCGTAGACTTCGTCGGTCGTCAGCCAAATGCGGCCTTCCTTAATCATTCCGTGACCATTCAGCCGGATCCGCCGCGGTGTCAGGAAATCGGGGACAAAGAGGGCCACGTGACCTTCGACTGCGAGATTATCGATTAGGGGATCGCGAAAGGATGGCGGTAACGTGATCCTTATCGTTTGCTCATCCAGTGTTGCGATAAAGCCGGGCTCTCCGATGACCACCGACGCCCACACGGCGCCGTGAACGTCCACCGTACCGAGTATCGCGACGCGCCGTAGGTCAAGAAATTCTTTGGTTCCCGGCGCGACCCGATCGCGGATCATTTCGCCGACGTCTTCAGCCGTGTCGCGCACACCCGCCCGCTCCTGAACCGCTATCTCCCCGCTATGAAACTTCATGCTCGCACCTCCTCCGGTTACGAGGATTCGTCGCGGCGCGCCTTGAGCGCTTCAAGTTCGTCCAGCGTGCGCGGCCAGTCCTCGCGAAGCAAGCGCGAGAAGGCGCGATCGGCGAGCAGACGTCCGCCCGTCTGGCATCGCGCACAGTAGTTGGTCTCGTTGCTGGCGTAGCGGATACGCTGGACCTTGGCGCCGCATCGCGGGCACGGCTGTCCATAGCGGCCGTGAACCGCCATACCGGGCCGAAAAGCGGTGACCTTTTCGGGAAAGGTGCCCGCCGCTTCCGCTCGCAGACGATCGGTCCATTCCAGCAGGGTCGCCTGGGTCGCCGCGTAAAGCCGCGCGATCTCGTCTTCGGTCAACTTCTGGGTCATCGCGATCGGCGAGAGTTGCGCTTGATACAGTATCTCGTCGGAATACGCGTTGCCGATACCGCTGAAAAGGTGCGGGTCGGTAAGCGAACGTTTTAAGGTGTGATTGATCCCGCGCAGCGCGGCGGTAAAGGCCGTGAGCGTCGTTTCGAGCGGCTCGATACCACCAGCATCGAGCGCTTGCAGGCCGGCTTCGCCCCGCACCAGATGGAGCGACGCGCGGCGCTGGGTGCCGGCTTCCGTTAGCCACAACCATCCGTTGTCGAACTCGAACGACGCCAGCAGATTCCGCCCACCCGCCTTGGGCCGGGCGGTGTCCCAATGCAGCCGGCCGGCGATTTTGAGATGCATCGCGAGCCACAGATCACCGGCAAGCCCAAAGACGATTTGCTTACCGAGTCGCCGGACATCTTCGATGATCTTGCCGTGCACGGCGCTCAGGGGCGGGTCGGCGGTGCGCAGCAGGAACGGTGACTTGAGGGTGACGCCAATCAACCGATGGCCGCTAATGCGGGTCCGCAACGCCTCGACATAAACTGTGACGTCAGGTAATTCCGGCATGAATGCTCACACGGCCCGGCCACTTCCGGCCGGCGCCATTGTGTTAGATTTAGCTCGAATGACGCCCGCAGGGGACCCCCGATGAACTATTTTCTCGCCAAGACTGAACCATCGACCTACTCCATCGACGATCTTGAGCGCGACCAGCGCACGGCGTGGGATGGCGTGATCAACGCCCAGGCGGTTCGAGCGATCCGCGCGATGCGCCCCGGCGACCGGGTGTTTATCTATCATAGCGGCGGGGTTTCAAGCGTGGTCGGAATAAGCGAGGTGGTTTCGCCGCCGCGCGACGATCCGAAGAACGCGAAATCGGCCGTGGTCGATCTCGCCTTCGCCGGGCGCCTCGAGCCGCCCGTGAGCTTGAAGGAGATCAAGGAGTCGGGGAAATTCGACGATTGGGCGCTCGTGCGGCAAGGACGCCTCTCGACCATGGCGGCGCCCGAAAAGTTCGTGGCCTGGATGCGCGCGCGGTATCCAGCGGCCAAAATCTAGCTTCCGCTCAGCGGGTTGCGATCGCGGGATCACTCAAGCGCGGCAGCCTGAACCATATTTCATTGCAAGTCTCCATCTCCTCCGCGTCAAGCATGAGTTCGGTGGCGGGAAGTGACTCACGAAGCTGCGCGGCCGAGGTCGCACCCACGATCGCCGAGGTAACGTCCGGCTGCGCGAGCACCCAGGCGATCGCCACCTGTGTGAGCGATTTGTTGCGGTCGGCAAAATACTTCTGCAGATGACCGACCGCCTCGAACTGGGCGTCCTGCCAATAGCGTTTGTGGTAGATGGATCGCGTCGGCCCCGACAGAAACCCGAACCGGGTCTCGTGTGCCGGTTGCGCACCCGCCTGGTATTTCCCGGTCAGGAAGCCGCCCGCCAAAGGGTTATAGGCAATCACGCCGATACCGTTGTGGTGGCAGAGCGGCAACAGCTCATTTTCGATCTCGCGGAATAGTATATTGTAGCGCGGCTGTACGCAGTCCATGCGCGCGAGTTCGTGTTTGTCGCTGAGCCCCAAGGCCGTCGCGAGCAGCCACGCTTTGAAATTCGAGCAGCCGATATAGCGGACCTTGCCCTGATGCACGAGGTCGTCGAACGCCCGCAGGGTCTCATCCAGCGGAGTCTCAGGGTCGGGGGCGTGGGCCTGATAGAGATCGATATAGTCAGTTTGCAGGCGGCGCAGGCTGCCCTCGACCGCATCAAAGATGTGTTTGCGCGAGAGCCCACCGTCGTTCGGTCCCGCGCCCATCGGCACCCAGCATTTGGTGGCGAGGACGATTTTGTGGCGCCGCCCCTTCAACCATTTGCTGACGATCGTCTCGGTGCTGCCGACCGTGCCGAGATTGCCCCCCATCGGATAGCCGTCGGCAGTGTCGAAGAAATCGACGCCAAGCTCGCTGGCCGTATCCATGATCGCGAAGCTCGTAGCTTCATCGCACTGTTTGCCAAAGGTCATCGTACCCAGGCAGATTTCCGCGACCTTGAGACCGGTGCGCCCCATGCGTTTGGTCTTCATGGCGAATCTCCTTTAAGTGACGCGGCGCGAGCGCGACACCGTCGCGCGCGTTACTCGTCGCGCACCAACGCGCGAAAGCGGCGTGCGTATTCATCGCAAGTCGCGCGCACCACGGCCAGGCTCTTGAGCAGAAACCCGTCCTTGATATCCCGCTCAAATTCGTCGAGGAGCGCCTCCGCCTGCGCGGGGATAATCTGCTCCGCGAGCGTGCCGATCTCGACCAGGGTCTCCCCTACCAGGCGATTCGCTTCCTCAATTTTCCATCCGTTGTCCAATGCTGAGCTATTTCATCAGCTCGCGCAGGCGCCAAGCAAGCGGCCGGGCTCCGCGCGGGACATGCCGCGTCTTTCGCGCTACGCGTCTTTGGCGTCGATCAGCACGGCGGCAATCAGCGCGGGCTCCTTGCCCTTGTTGACCCAGGCGTGATTCGTCCCGCGCTGCACTACGACGTCGAACGGTTTGAGATCAACTTCGCCCTGATCGAGCAGCAGCGTGACCTCGCCCGCGAGCAGCACGACATAATCGATCGTGCGGGTCTTATGCATGGCGGGATGGCGGCTGGTGTCGGGGCGGCAGTGGGCGGCGTCCATTTGGGCGAACATCTTGGCGGTTTGACGCTCGCGATCAGCGGGCGACACGTTGGGATCTTCCGGCGGGATGGAGGCAAAGCGAAAGATACTGCCGTGCGGCGGTGGCTCAAGCTTGCGCACCTGCTGACCGGCGTCGCCCGACCCACTGTTGTCAACCGGAGTGGAATCGGTAAGCCAGTAGGCGCCAAACGGCGTCGGTGGCCCGTCGATTATGATGACGGATTTTCCCGCGGCGTCATGCCCGGTAACGATTCGACGTGGTTCGCGTGCCATCTGCAAATCCTCCCTCGCTGGTCGATAATTGTTCGGATGCAGCCCGGATAGTCGCGCCTTCCGCGCGAAATGGGAAGCGCGAATGGCGACGCGCGGCCGTCGCCGGTCATGCGCGCGGCGACGGCCCGAAGCATGTGGGAGTCCGGCTCGATTGCCCCATCTGGCACGTTCCGGCTATTACCCTGAGGATACGTGGCAAGCCAGTTGCGGGCGCCACAGCGAAGAACAACCCGGAGGTCTCCGAAATGCAGGTAGGCTATTTCACCGAGCGGCCATATCGCTGGCTCCCCGAAGAAGAGATTCTCAAAAACCGTGCGTTCTTCGCGATCTCGAATAAATTCTTCGACCGCGAAAAAGCCGCCGACGATTACCATTACTACCTCGACGAATACTGCTACGCCGAGGATCTCGGCTTCGACGCGCTCGCCCTTAACGAGCATCACGGCAATCCCATCTGCATGGGATCGGTGATGAACGTCGAGGCCGCCATCCTTGCCTATCGCACCAAGCGCGCACGCATCGTGCTGGTCGGCAACCCGTTGCCCGTGATCAAACACCCCCTGCGGATGGCCGAGGAGCTGGCCGAGATCGACCTGATCTCGCGCGGGCGCCTGGTCACCGGATGGGTGCGCGGCGCAGGTTCCGAGCAGTTCTTCAACAACGCCAATCCGGCCTACAACCGGGAGATGTTCAACGAGGCGCACGATTTTATCGTGCAGGCCTGGACGCGGCCCGGCCCGTGGCGCTACGAGGGCAAACATTTCCACTATCGCCACGTCAATCCATGGGCGCTGCCCTATCAGAAACCGCATCCCCCGATGTGGATTCCGGGCACGCTCAGTCCCGAGACCGTGCAATGGTGCGCGGCGCATCGTTATCCGTATATCGGCCTCGGCACGCCCCTCCGTCCCACCTGCGATCTCTGGGATTACTATGCCGACGAGGCCGCCAAGAATGGCTATCAGGCGGGGCCGGAGAACTTCGGCTACATGGTCGCCACCGCAGTCTCCGAAACCGAGGAAAAGGCGCAAAAGGTCGCGGAAGGCTTCGTCTACGGCGGCGGCCAGAATGCGTTTTCCGAACCGCAATTCACGATGCCTCCCGGCTATAACTCCAAGGAAGCGATTCGGATCCTCGCCAAAACCCAGACCAGCGCCTGGCTCGGGATCAGCGGCGAGAAGATGAAGGAACAGATGCACGGCGCCGACCCGGGCGCGATCGATTACGACGAGATCCGCCGGAAGCTGCATGCCGCATTACTGCGAGGGGAGAAGAACATGCAGGTGCTCGCCGGCACACCGGCGACGCTCATCCCGAAGATCAAGGCGATCATGAGCGTGCTGCGCACCGGGATCTTCATCATATTGAGCATTCAGGGTCCGGTCGGTAACGACGATCGCCGCACCAGCATGCGGCTGTTCGCGGAAGACGTGATACCCGCACTCAAGCGGCATGCGAAGGAAATAGATCTGCCCGATCCGTTTGAGCGCACGCCGGGAAGCGTCGCGCTGGCGCCGGGAGCCACGCGCGCAGCGGTGGTCGATCGCGGCCCGCTCGCCGCACTGGGATTCTAACTCACTGATCGCGCGAGCGAATCCCTTGTCAGGGCCACGCGATGGTGCAATTTCTGACGACGGGCGCGGGAGGCCTAAGCGATGGCAAAGCGGATGCTCGAGGGTTACCGGGTGCTCGATTTCACCCAGGTTCTCGCCGGACCGACCACGGCGCGCTATCTCGCCGAGATGGGCGCCGAAGTAATCAAGGTGGAGTTTGCCCCCAACGGCGATATCGCGCGGGGCGTGCCGTATCTGCACGACGGCCGCAGCGGTTATTACGTTCAGCAGAATCGCGGCAAAAAGGGGCTTTGTCTCGACCTGAAAAATCCGGCTGCGGCGGCGATCATCCGCGAACTTATCGCCAAGGTCGACGTGCTGGTCGAGAACTTCGCGCCGGGCGTAATCGGCCGGCTGGGCTTCGACTACGAAGCAGTGAAGGCAATCAATCCCACGATCGTCATGTGTTCAATTTCCACGTTCGGCCAGAGTGGACCGCTCGCGACGCGACCTGGCTACGACTTCATCGGCTGCGCGTATTCAGGCGTGCTGAGCATGCTTGGTCATCCGGACCGCCCGCCGGTGATACCGCAAGTGGGGGTCGGGGACATCAGTACGGGCGTCCACGCGCTGAGCGCGATCCTCGCGGCGCTGCTCCATCGCGAACGCACCGGCGAAGGGCAGTTCGTCGAGACCTCGCTGCTTGACTGTTATTTCAGCTACAACGACATGACGGTGCAGGCGGCCAGCCTGAGCAAGGGGGCTTTAATTCCGCGGCGCAACGGCTCGCACCATTTTGGGGTCGCTCCACTGGGCGTATTCAATGGCAAGGAATACGCCATCCTGATCATGGCCAGCACCGACCATCAATTTGGCTATCTGTGTCAGGCCATGGCGCGACCGGAGTTGCCCACCGATGCGCGCTTCAAAACCAACGCTGATCGCATGGCTCACTTGGCCGAGTTGACCCGCCTCATCCAGGACTGGTTTGACGCGATGCCCAGTGACGCGGAGATTTTTCGGCTTTTCGAGGAATATCGGGTTCCGTTTGCGCCGGTGCTGAGCATCGAACAGGCGATGGCCCATCCGCATCTGCGCGAACGCGGCACCGTCACCAAGACCAACGACCGCTTTCTGGGCGAGTTCGATGTCCCGGGGTTCCCTTTGCGCTTTTCGGAGTATCCACGCGGCCAACTGCCGGAGGCGCCGACACTCGGCGAGCATAATGCGACGGTTCTGAGCGAATACCTGGGTTATTCGCCCGCCCGGATCGCTGAACTGGAAGCGGCGGGCGTGCTGCGTCGCGGACCGCGCTAGGGTCCGGCGCAGTCGAGCCCGCGGCCGCGACAACCGATTCAGTCGATCTCCTCGTGCTGAATCAATAACGGAGCGTGCGATGGAAATAGGCATCATGATCGCGGCGACCGCTGAGACCGGCGACATCGCCGCGATCGCTCGCGAAGTCGAAAATCTCGGCTACGAATCGTTCTTCATTCCCGAACATCCGGTCATACCCATCAACTTCGCAACGCCGGTCCCTGGTGGCGGCAAACTGCCCGAACATTATGGCCGCTGGATGGATCCGTTGGTGCTGCTGAGCGTGGCCGCGGCGGTTACCCGGCGGGTCAAGCTCGGCACCGGTATCTGCCTGTTGCCCGAGCGCGAACCGATCATCACGGCCAAAGCGATCGCCACGCTCGACGTGGTCTCGGGCGGTCGAGTCGTCTTGGGCGTCGGGGGAGGCTGGCTCCGCGAGGAGACCGAGGCCTTGGGCACGAAATTCGGCCAACGCTGGAAACGCCTGCGCGAGACGGTCGAGGCGATGCGCAAGTTGTGGACGGAGGCGGAGCCCAGCTATCACGGCGAGCTGGTGCACTTTCCCCCGGTGCGCTGCGAGCCCAAGCCGCTCCAAAAGCCGTGTCCGCCGATCCTGCTGGGCGCGCGCGGACCCAAGGCGCTCGAACGCGTCGTGTCCACTTATGACGGTTGGGCGCCGGTGGTCGGCAGTCCCGCAGCCTTCAAAGGCGACGTTGCCGCACTGCATCAGCTTGCACGGGAACGTGGGCGCAATCCCGCGAGCCTGCAGCTCAACGCCTTCGTCTCCCCCGGCGAGGACGGCGTCGCGCTGGAGGATCTCAAGTTGTACCGGGAGGCCGGGGCAGACCGCGTGATTCTTTTCTCGCAGCGCGACGCGATAAAAATGGCCGCCGGCAGGGCGCTTGAGGTTATCAAGCGCGTCGCCGTCACGGTCGAACGCGCTCAACACGTATAAGGCCCGCGGGACGAGCAGACGCCATGGAACTCAGAGAACTCGGCAGTACGGGTGTGATGGTTCCCGCGATCGGGACGGGGGTATGGCGCTACAACGGCGGCGTCGAACCGTTGCGCCGCGGGGTCGAGGCGGGCGCATTTCTGATCGATACCGCCGAGGCCTACGGGACCGAGGACGTCGTTGGCGCGGCGGTCAAGGGTATCCGCGACAAGGTGTTTATCGCGACCAAGGTGTCGGGCGATCATCTCGCCTATGACAATGTAATCCGTGCGGCGGAGGCCAGCTTGCAGCGCCTCGGCACCGATCAGATCGACCTCTACCAGATTCACTGGCCGAGTTCGCTCGTACCGATCGGTGAAACGATGCGCGCGATGGAGACGCTGGCCGACCGCAAGCTGATCAGATTTATCGGCGTGAGCAACTTCTCCCTTGCCGAAATGCGCGCCGCGCAGGCCGCGTTGAAGAACTATCCGATCGTGGCCAACCAGGTGCTGTATAATCTGGAGCGCCGCCATATCGAAGCGGATTTATTACCATATTGTCAGGCGAATCACGTGACGATTATCGCCTTCACACCGTTGGCGAGCGGACGCCTGGCGCGGCAGACCCAATACCCGTCAAACCCGCGCGGAATGAAAGCGCTCGCGACGATCGCGGCGACGTTGCAGAAGACGATGGGCCAGGTGGCGTTGAACTGGTGCACGTCGCGCCCCAATGTTATCGCGATTCCAAAATCGAACAGCGCCGCCCGCGTCGTCGAGAATTGCGGAGCATCGGGATGGAGTCTTTCGCCGGCGCAGGTCAAGGAGCTCGACGATGCGTTCGCGCCCGACGCGGAGGACGATTAACCGGCTTCCCGGCTCATGATCACATTCGCGAAATGATCGCGCTCGACGGTCCATCCCGGCGGCACAACGATGGTCGTATCCGGTTCCTCGATTATCAGCGGCCCTCGCCGCCGCCCCTCAAGATCAAAGCGCCGGCAGACCGGGGTCGTAATCGTGCCGAGCGTCGGGCCAAAAAACGCTTCCCGTCGAGCGGTCGCACGACTTCGATAGTCACTTTCGACCAGTCCGCCCGACAAGTCAGCGAACTTGATCGACCCTGCCGGACTCAACGCTCGAACCCGCACGCTGACCAGCTCGATTGGATCGTCGCGGTGGTAACCGTAGGCGTGGTCATGCTCGTTGGTGAACAACTGCGCGAGACTGCCGATCAGCTCATCGGGCGGAACGTCGCCGGGAAACGGCAGGGTCATCTCGTACATCTGATAACCGTACTTCAAATCAAGATGCTGCTCGAAGCGGAGCGCGGCCGGGTCGAGACCTTCAGCCGCCATCGAGTCGCGCGCCGCGTCCTTCAAACGCTCGTAATGATGCAGAATGTCGGCGGGCCGCACTGACGTGAGAGGCGCGGCGATACTGGCGATATAGTCGTGACGGTGATCGGCGAGCAACAGCCCCAACGCGCTGAAAAGCCCGGGATATAGGGGAATGATCACTTTCGTAATCGGCAGATTTTCGGCTAGTGGCGCGGCATGGATCGGGCCGGCTCCGCCGAAGGCAATCATCGTGAATTCGCGGGGGTCGCGTCCGCGCTCCGTGGAGACGGCGCGCAACACCCGGGTCATCGCCGAGTTTGCCACCTGCGTGACGCCGTAGGCGACGTCCAACACACCGAGTTTGAGCGGATCGGCCAAGGCCCGTTTGATTGCGGCAAGCGCTGCCGGACGGTCGATCTTGATGCTCGCGCCCGCGATCGCGTCCGGAGTTATATAGCCGAGCGCAACGTTGGCGTCCGTC
>JBKQPD010000023.1:0-102776 GCA_052145175.1 Binataceae bacterium (SeqCode)
CCGCTTAATCAAAGCCAATGCCGCATCTTAAAACACCTCTCCTTGTCCAGGGAGAGGTCATCAGGATGGCGCGTAGCGCCGTCCTGATGGGTGAGGGCATCTCCGATTTCGCGCGCCCGGCATAGCCAAAACGTTACGTTTTCCTCAAGTACGACCGAGGGCGATTATGCAGAGTCGCACGCAAGAATCCGAAACGTCCCCTCGCTTTTAGTCGGATTTTGGAGAGGGTGAACGCAGCTTTTCATCGATTGGAAGAAGCCATCGCGCGCACGCTAAAACTGATAGGGAGTAAGATATTAAGGGCGAGATGGAAGTCTTTATTAGCTGGTCTGGCGAGTGCTCCAAATATGTTGCGAAATGTCTGCACGTGTGGCTTAAGCAAGTCATCCAAATGGTCAAGCCGTGGATGTCTTCAGAAGACATTTTGGCGGGGGCTCGTTGGAACGCCGAAATAGCGAAACACCTATCGGAGACAAAATTCGGTGTGATCTGTGTCACACCCGAAAATCTTAACGCCCCGTGGCTCGTCTTTGAGTCCGGAGCGATCGCGAAGACGATAGATGACAAGACGCACGTCTGCCAATACCTTATTGGGCTTCACGAAATCGATCCGTTGCACCCGCTCTCTCAGTTTCAGTGCAAGCCGACAACGAAAGAGGGTACCTACGACGTAGTAAGATCGATGCACTCGGCGCTTCTCGCGGCCAGTAAGGATGTCGACCTCAGCGAGGGACAGGTAAAGGAGGCCTTTGACCAGTGGTGGCCCAAACTCAGTGAGCAATTGCAAAAAATTCCTGTCGTGCCGGTGGAGCTTGTCGAGGAAAATAAACCTGATCAGATGGCCGAACTTCTCGCGCTGACCAAAGGCGTCGCTCAGTCTGTGTCCGCCCTCCAAGCGCAGGTCGCCTCGCCCTTCGCTACGGCCCCCGTGTATGGGGTGGGTTCTCCGATCTATACGCCGGGTTTGTTCGCTAGGGGCATCGGCGGCGGCTTCTATTCATCAGGGGCTCTAGTGCTAGACACGATAGACCACTTGCGACAAGCGCCGTCGGCAGAGGGAACACCTGTGGGGCAGACCAACGACGTTCTCAGCAGAATTAGGTCAGCACCCATGCCCCCGGAACCTAAACTCATTGAAGAAATTGCCATTGTCTGTCCCGAATGCAACAAATCTAACGCTATAGAAATCAAGGGGCTCGCGCAAAAAATTGATGACGACAAGGCTCGGCATCTGACCGCTTCCTGTCGGAATTGCGACAATCGCGAATTCGGCGCCCACGTATCCCGCACCGATAAAGTGATTTCTCTTTGCCCTGAAGACTGTCCATACCATCCCCAGGGCTCATAGAAAAAACGCGCATACGAGATTTCGAGATCCCTTCTCAAGGTTTTGGGGAAGCTTCGGTAGCGGACTCCGCTCGGAGTCGGTGAACTTTGCAGATTCCCGTGCATCGTGCCCAGTAAAGCTGCCCTCACCCGCCGCGTCGTTAGCGCTTCGCGCCACTTGCGGCGACCTCTCCCTGGACAAGGAGAGGTTTTTCAGAGCATCAGTTTCCCAATCGCGGCCCGGGGCGGTCATCAGCGTCGCGCGCTTCTGACCAGGGAAAGGTATTTCTGAGAGCAGCAGCGCAGCCCCTCACACCGCATTGAAGCCATCGCCGCTGAAGAGCACACGATCGTCGCCCAGGCGGGCGCGGAGCGCCGCCAGCAAGGCTGACTCGGCCCCCGGCGCAAACCATCCTTCGTAGCCGAGCCGCCGGTAAAGCTCGCCTATCCCGAGCGCGCGCGAACGGCGCCCATGCGCCCCATCCCCCGCGAAATAGGTATCGACGATCACGCGATTTGCGGCCTCGGCTACGAGCGCGGCAAAGCGCTCGGCGTGATTCGGCATCATCGGAGCGATCGCGATCTGCGTAAAGATGCCGGCCGCGCGGAGCCGGCGGACCGTCGTGAATCGGCGCGCGATCGCGGCCGAGGTCGGTGTGAGCGCGCGCCGCACCGTCTCGTCGTCGGTCTCGATCGTAAGCGATACAACCAGGTTGGCGCCGAGTTCGCCGAGCAATTCGCGATCGCGTTCGATCAGCGGACTTCGCGTCTGCAGGAGTATCCGGCGCGGCCGGAAGCGCACGAACAGCTCGAGCGCCCGCCGCGTGAGACGCAGCGTTCTTTCGTATCCCTGGTACGGATCCGTCGCGCTCGACATGAAGATCGTCGCGTCCCGCAGCTTACCGGCGCTTTCGAGCTTGCGCAGCTCGCGCTCCAAAAGTTCCGGGAGATTCGTCTTCGCTACCACCCAATTACCCCACGGACCGTCGGCGGCATGCGCGACCGGCAGCGCGCGCACATAGCAGAATGGACATCCGCCCGCCGCGCCGAACGCGCATCCGATATAGGGATTCAGGGTGAAGGCGAAGCCGCGCAGGAAACCACCGGTCGGCGTCAGGGCGCGGGTGGCGCGGCGGGCGATTAGAGTTCGGCTCATCGCGCGAGCCCCGGCGTGCGCCGCCGGCGATTGACACTCCCGTGCTTTCGCGCCAAGGATAATTTTGTGAAACGCGTAGCCATTCTTTTTACGCTAATCGGGGCCCTCGCGATTCCCGCCCTTGCTCGTGCGCAATGGGGCGACGCCGCGCAGCAGGATCGGCTGAATCCCTACGAATATCAGGACGTCGACGATGGGCAATTCCTCAAGTTCGCGAGTTACGTCCTGACGCCCATCGGGATGGGACTCGAATGGGGATTGACGCGTCCGCTCCATTACGTCGCGACGCAGACCCCACTCGCCCCGGTGCTGAGCGGCGACAAGGAGCATTACCAGTTCGGCCAGAATGACAACGCCAATCTGCTGCCACCGGAAACCTTCGCGCCTCCGCCGGTGAATTTCTCGAACACCTTCGTCCCTGCGCCGCCGGAGCATACGGTCGTGACCACCGTGGTCGAGGAGTCCTTGCCGCCGTCGCCCCCAACAGGAAGCCAGCCGACCATTCATTAAAAAGGAAACTGCCATCGCATCCTCTCCAAAGAATGCGATGGCAGGGAAAAACAGACGAAGCGAAATCGTCAGCGGGTCGCCGACGCCAGACGGTCACGCCCTGACGCGCGCGCTTGCCGCTCGAGCGCGTCGAGCCGCGCGGCCAGCGTGTCGATTTCGACGTTCTTTTTCTGCATCGCGAGGACCTGCCGCTGCAGGGTCGCGATTTGAGCATCTCTTTGTGCAAGCTGATGGGCGAGCCGCTGATTCGCGCGGGCCTGCTTCTGGACCTCATTGAGCAGCATCGCGGGCAGCATATGGTAGGCGACCGTTTCGACCTTGCCGTCCGGCCCGTGAATCACCAGCTCGGGGTAGACCTTCGCCACTTCCTCGGCGATCAGCCCATATTGCTCGGTACCCGTCGCGTCGGCTTTGTAGCGAAAGGTCACCGGCCGCAGCTTCATCAGCTTGTCGCTCGCGTCGCCCATATCCTGGATATCGCGTTTGTAGCGCGCCGACGACTTGATGCACCCGACTTGGCCGGTGCTTTCAACCACGACTTCACAGCCATTCGTTATCTTGGGAGTGCCGAAGATGCCGGCGATGAACGTGTCTTTCTGGGTGCCCTGCGTGCCGATACGGATCAAGTTCGCGTCGCTCGCGACGCCTTGATTACCGATCTCGATGGTGTTGCTGCCGCTTGTGAGATTGAATCCGGCTTCCGAGCCGATCGCGATATTATTGCTGCCCCCGCCATCGTCCTGGAGCGCAGCATAGCCAATCGCCGTGTTGAACCCGCCCGTGGTGTTGAAATAGGACGCATTCAAACCAGTCGCCGTGTTGCCGTCCCCCAACGTGTTGTTAGCGAGCGCTGACGCGCCCGTTGCCGTGTTCTGGCCACCCGCGCTGTTGTTTTCGAGAGCGGCGAAACCCGTTGCCGTGTTATCAGCGCCGATGTTGTTGAGGTCGAGGGCGTCGAAGCCGAACGCGCTGTTCCCAGTGCCGCTGGTGTTGCTCATCAGCGCATTGGTCCCGTAAGCGGTGTTCTGCGCCCAGGCCGGCGGCGCGATGCCGAAGCTGAGCATCGCGAGAGCCGCGAGCGGAATCAGATAGTTTTGGACGGTTTTATGTTGAAATCCGGACTGAATCATGGTGTTTCCTCTCGACCTGCTAATTCTGCAACCTGAGTTAGCATAAGCAGAGATTAGCTACAAATGGTCGGATTCAGCCCGGCGTTGCTAATTTTACCGAGTTAGCGTCGACACGTGCGGAGAAGCTTCCGCGCGCGGCGGCAGCGAACCGCCGCGCGTCAGTAGCCTGATTATGTCGCCATGAAGCCGCCGTCCACGGGCATCGGCAGGCCGGTCACGTAAGACGCGCGATCCGAGCAGAGCCACGCCGTCGCCTCGGCGATCTCGCTGGGCTCGCCGAGCCGGCGCAGCGGTTCCGCGCGCGCGAATCGTGCTTCGATATCAGGCTTCTCGTGGGTCAGCCGCCCGAGCATCGGGGTGCGGATCGGACCCGGGCAGACCGCGTTGATCCGGATGTTATGCTTGCCGTACTCGAGCGCCGCCGCCCGGGTCAGACCGGCGACTCCGTGCTTCGCCGCGACGTAGGCGGGCATGTGGGGGACGCCCGCGAGCCCCGCACCCGACGACGTATTAACGATCGCCCCGCCGCCACCCTGCTTGAGCAACTGCGCGATTTCGGCCTTCATGCAGTACCAGACGCCGGTCAGGTCGATCGCGATTACACGATTCCAGTTCTCCTCGGTGCATTCGTGGGTATCTCCGCTTTTACCCTCGATCCCGGCGTTGTTGAAGGCGCAATCGAGCCGCCCGTAGGTTTGCACCGCCTTGGCGACCGCCGCCTCGACGTCGGACCAGAGGGCGACGTCGCATTTGACGAAAATCGCCTCGGCGCCGAGATCCTGCACGATTTTGAGCGTGCGATTGCCGCCGTCTTCGACCACGTCGGCGAGGATCAGCTTCGCGCCCTCGCGCGCGAAGACGCGTGACGTTGCCTGTCCGATCCCCGACCCGGCGCCAGTGATCAGCGCGACTTTGCCTTCGAGTATTCCAGCCATGATTGAGGTTTCTCCCTTACGATTTCCGGTCTACTTGTGGCGCTTGCCGCGCCGCTGCGCAAGGGTCGACGACGGTGGGGGCAGCCCTGATTGGCCTGTTATTCGACAAAATGCGCCTTGTGAGCGTGAGCGACCGCTGCTAGGATTGCCGATCTCCTTGCTCCCCCGGGGGGCTGGAAACCAGAAGGAGGTACAGCGCGTGCGGCGCTACGAAACCATTTTTATTCTGCGCCCGGATTTGGGCGAGCCTGCGCAAAAGGAAGCAATCAAGCGCTTTGAGGGGTTTATTGCGACCAGTGGCGGCGATTTAATCGACACCGAGGAGTGGGGCTTCCGCGAACTTGCCTACCGGATCAAGGGCGAGCAACGAGGCTTCTACGTCCGGCTGGATTACGGCGGCAACGGCGCGACGATGAACGAGGTCGAGCGCAATCTGAAGCTGTCCGATAATATTCTGCGCTATATTTCGGTGCTGGCGAGCGACAACGTTGATCCCGCCGCGGCGCGTGCCGACCTTGAGGCTCATCGCCGCCGCACTGCGGAAGCGCGCGCCGCCGCTGAAGCCGCCCGGGCCGCCGCCGAGGCCGCGCGGGCGGCCGCGGCCGCCGAACGCGCCGCTCAGCGCGAGGAGCAAACCGCGGCGGCGGCAGCAGTGGCGAGCGCCGCGGAAGCGGGCGAAGAAGTTTCGCCCGACTCCGGCAGTGACGACACGGATTGAGCTGAGCGGCCGCCTCGTGCGCAATCCGGACCTGCGTGTGACACCCGCCGGAACTCATGCGCTGCGGCTCGAGGTCGATTGCGGTGAGCCGCATGGCTCGCTCGTGCTGGGGCTGGTGATGACCGGCGTGGCCGTTCCCGAACTCGCACGGCAGTTGCGCAAGGGCGAGCAGATTCGCGCGGCGGGCGCACTGCGGGCCTTGCCTCCCGGTGCACGTCAGGCGGGCCGTTTGGGAGTCGAGGTAGTCGCGAACACGATAGCGCTAGTGGAGTGAGGCTTGGCGAACGGAGCGAGCAGGTGAGTCTGCGAGCTGCGTCAAGAATCCTAAGTGAGCGGAGCCGAAGAGAGTCCGCTGAAACTGGGTTAAAATGAATCCGCCGCTCACCTAGGTTCAAACTTGCAGAATTTTGTTGAACACAGCCGAGCGGCGTCGATGCTAAGATTGGAAGTCAGCCATGGCAGATGAAGATCAGATTCAGGATCAAGGACACGAACACGGCCGCGGTCGCGGCCGCGGTGACGGCGAGGGACGCGGAGGCGATCGTCCCGGTGGACGCCGCCGCCCCGGCGGTGGACGGCGCAAGGTATGCCGTTTTTGCGCGGACAAGACGCTCGCCGTCGATTACAAAGACGTGCGCACGCTGCAAAGTTTCATCACGGAAGGCGGCAAGATTGTCCCGAGCCGCACGTCGGGCAACTGCGCGAAGCATCAGCGGCAGCTTTCGGTCGCGATTAAGCGCGCCCGGGTGATCGCCCTGTTGCCGTTCTCGACGCTGGGGCTTTAGCGAGGCCTGACGTGAGGTTCCGCGACCTGTTCGGCCTGGCGCGCGCCGCGCTCGCCTCCGCCCTGATGTTCATGATGGGGGCGATTGTGCCGGTTGTCGGCGCGCTGGCGATGCTGTTTGCGCCGGCCCCGGTGCTCGGCTGCGCCGTCGGCTTCCGTCATGCGACGTGGCGGTCGGTCGCCGTGGCGCTGCTCGCCGCCGGGTTGGTGACGTTCGCCGGCGGATGGCAGGCCGGCGGCGGCTATCTCGCGACGATCGGCGCCGCGGCGATCGCGATGAGCTACCTGATCGAGCGGCGGCAGCCGTTCGAGCGGATCCTGGTCGGCGCCACCGCGATAATCGTAACCGCGGGCGCGGGTCTCGCGTTGGCCTATGCCGGGTCGCCTCAGGCGCTCGCGCAAGGACTACACCATAATCTGACCGAAGCGCTGGAGCACTGGCAGAAGTTTTACGGTGCGGCCGGGCTCGACGTCGTATTGACGCCCGACGTCCGCGCCAGCGTGGTCGACACGACGCTGAGCCTGATGCCCGCGCTGATGGTGATCTCGACCGCCCTGGTGGTGCTCGCGAATCTCGCCGTCTTCTGGCGGATCAGCGGGCGGCAGCAGCGAATCGGCTATCCCTTGTTCGGCGACCTCGTACGCTGGTCCACGCCGGACTGGCTCATCTGGGTGTTGCTGGTGACGGGCTTCGGCCTGTTTATCCCGATGCCGGCGATGAGCACGATCGCGCTCAATTGTTTCGTGGTCGTGGCGGCCATCTATTTTTGTCAGGGGCTGGCCATCATGGCCTTCTATTTCAGGCTGCTGGCGATGCCGTCGTTGGCGCGCGGCCTGATCTATTTCATTACGATAGTCCAACCGGTGCTGGCCGTGCTGGTCTGCGCGGCGGGGATTCTGGATTTCTGGATTGATTTTCGGCGGCTCAAGCCGCCCAGCGCGGAGACGCGTAATCTGGGCGACTTCCTGTGAGAGAGGGCGGGCAGATCTTATGAACGTACAGGTGATTCTAAGCGAGGATGTCTCCAACCTGGGGCATCCGGGTGACGTGGTCAGAGTGCGCGCGGGTTACGCCCGCAACTACCTGCTGCCGCGCAAGCTCGCGGTCGAGGCCAATCCGCGCAATCTGCGCGAGTTCGAGCATCAGAAGCGGATCGCGATGCTCAAGCGGGAGGCGCTCAAGGGCCAGGCGCTGACCCTCAAGGAAAAGCTCGAGGCCGTACAACTGACGCTGGGCGCGCGCACCGGCGAAGAGGGCAAGTTGTTCGGTTCGGTAACCAATCTCGATCTCGAACGGGCGTTGCGCGAGCAGGGTTTTGAAATCGACCGGCGGCGGATTCTGCTCGGCGAGCCGATCAAGCAACTCGGTTCGTACACGGTTACGGTCCGGCTGCAGCCCGAGGTCGAGGCGACCGTCAAATTCACGGTGGCGGCGGCCGAATAAGCCTGGCTCGGCGCAGCGGACGCGGATCGGCTGCCCTAAGCCGCACGCGTCCGCGGCAATATCCGGTGTTGCAACGAAAGCCGTTGGAATCAGCTTCGTTGGAACAAGATTTGTCGGAATAAAGTCTGGAGAAGGTCCGGTTGACACGATGATGAAGCTCTACGACTTCCTGCCCTGTCCTTTCGGCCAGAAGGTGCGTATCGTTCTGGCGGAAAAAGGGCTCAACTACGAACTGGTGCAGATCGATCTGGCGCAAGGTGAACAACGCCGCCCGGACTTTCTGCGCCTCAACCCGTTCGCCCGCGTTCCTGTGCTGGTCGACGAGGACGTGACGGTCTACGACTCGACCATCATCGCCGAGTACCTGGAAGACGAATACCCCGAGCCGCCCCTGTTGCCCCCGGTCGGTTCGAGCGGGCTGCGGGCCCGCGCCCGCTCATGGGAAGATTTCGCGGACACCTCCTTCACGCCGCAGGTCGGGCAGCTTATGGCCGAGCTGACCAAGCCCGAGAGCGACCGCGATCCCGGCCGGGTCCAGCGGTTGCAGCAGTCAGTCGAGCGGATGCTGACGTTCCTCAATCATGAGCTGCAGGGCCAGGAATATCTGACCGGGCAGTTCTCGGTGGCCGACATCGCCTTCGCCCCGCGGCTGGTCGTGCTGCGTGACCTGGGCGTCGAGGTTGGGCAGAATCGGAATAATGCCGACGCCTGGCTTAAACGGATGATCGAACGCCCGAGTATCATGAATATCGAAGGATTCACGTCCCAATTCGTCGCCGGGGTGTAATCCGGATACACGATCAGGACAGGGCAGAAAAAACGCGCCGTCTGATTTCTCAGGCGGCGCGTTTGGCATCCCGAAGCTCCGCGGATGCGGGGGACAGCATCGCGGAGTCTAGAACATTCGGCCGTGACTTAGTAGCGGATTTCCGTGGCCTCGGCGTAAGCGTCGTCGTCGTCGGGCCGCGGCGCGATCCCGGTCATCCGGTAGATCAGCTTCGCGGAAAACAGCTTGGCGGCAATCCGCCCCTGCGGCTTGAGCATCCCGCCATGCCGACGGCAATGCGGACAGGCCAGCGTACCGCTCAGCACGCTCGCGTTTTCCGGCGTGACGCGCAGATCAAACGCATGCCCGCAGCCTGGATTCTGACAGCTCGTCCGATATACGATTCCGGCTTCCGATTGCGTCCCGCGGGACGTATTATTGTCGACTTCAGTTTGCATTTCGTACCTCCGTTCGCCTGACCCGGCGACAGGTGCGACGGTTCAATCAGCCGCACTTCCGGGTTAGACGCAGGTTCCTGCCAAATGTTTCAAGCAATACGTGTGCCTTACGATAAAATTATTCAAACGCGCGTATTTTAGGCGGAACTTTGGGAAGTCGGAGGCCTGAAAAGGACGAAACTACACGAAAAGCTACGGTTCGGCGGAGCTTTACGTCATAATGGAACAAGAGGATAGATTCTTCCTGTATCAATTGTGAGGCACCTGGTGGCTCATGCCGCATCGCCAAAAGGATTCCGGTGCAAATAAAAACTTGCGCTATTTTCCTGTCAGGCACTTTTCAACAACCATGCGGCACCATAGATTTAAGAGCACGACGACGATTCGAACCATCGTAGCGCCAAGCGAAGCCTGCTTCGCACCATGAGAACACTCGCCTTGGTCATGGCCGGCGGTCAGGGAACCCGCCTTTACCCGCTGACGCGTGACCGCGCTAAGCCCGCGGTCCCCTTTGGCGGCAAGTTCCGCATTGTCGACTTTGTTTTGTCGAACCTGGTCAACTCCGGAATCTATTCCATCTACGTGCTGGTCCAATGGCGCTCCCAGTCGCTGATCGAGCATCTCAAGGATGGCTGGCAGTTCGGCCGGATTCTGCACGACCACTTCATCGTGCCGGTACCGGCCCAGATGCGGATCGGGGAAAGCTGGTATCAGGGGACGGCCGACGCGATTTTCCAAAACCTCAACCTGATCGAAGACTTCGAGCCCGATCTCGTCGCGGTCTTCGGGGCCGACCACATCTACCGGATGGATCTTGCCCAGATGATCGAGTTCCATGTCGATCGCCGGGCCGCCGTGAGCGTCGCAACCCTGCCCGTGCGGCTCGAGGAGGCCAACCAGTTCGGCGTGCTCGATGTCGACTCGGGCCTGCGCGTGGTCGGCTTCGAGGAGAAGCCGCGCAATCCCCAGCCGATGCCGGGCGCGCCGGGCCAGTGTCTGGCGTCGATGGGCAACTACCTGTTCGACCCGCAAATTCTGCGCTCGGCCCTGCTGGAGGATGCGGAGCACGTCGGCAGCCATCATGACTTCGGGCGCGATTTGATTCCGCGGCTGATCGGCCACGTACCGGTCTATGCCTATAATTTCATGACGAACCGGATTCGCGGGGACTCCGAGGATACTCTGAGTTATTGGCGCGACGTGGGCACGGTCGACTCGTACTATGAAGCGAACATGGACCTCCGCGACGCCAGGCCGCTGCTCAATCTCTACAATCAGTACTGGCCGCTGCGCACCGCTTACTATAATCAACCGCCGGCCAAATTCGTCTTCAATGAATATAATCGGCGCGGCCAGGCCTTCCATTCGATTGTTTCCGAGGGCTGTATCATCTCGGGCGGCAGCGCGATTAATTCCGTGCTCGGCCGCTCGGTGTTCGTCCATTCGTATAGCCAGATCGAGGATTCGATCGTGATGGACTATTGCGATATCGGGCGCGGCGCACGCGTCCGCCGCGCGATTATCGACAAGAACGTGCAGATTGCCGAGGGCGACGAAATTGGTTACGACCTTGAACGTGACCGCCAACGCTTCTTTGTTACCGACTCCGGTATCGTGGTTATCCCGAAGGCCGCCAAACGCGAACGGGTAATCGACTGAGGCCCGCACGGGAGTCCGCATAAGGGAGGATGCACGCTACGCAACCGCAGGGGATCGTTGGAGAATCAGCCGTGAACGGGGCCGCCCAAGTGGCCGCCGCCACCCGCGCGACCGCCCGGCCCATGACGGCACGGCGTCAGGCCGAACGCGCGCGGCACGCCCGCCGCCGCGCACAGCTCACTGAACTCAACCTCAACAGGAGCCAACGAGCCGTTTTCTGGCTGCTGGTGGGTCTCGTGCACCTGCTGAGCTTGCTGCCGGATTTCGTCCTCTACCCGCTCGGGGGGACCGGCGGATGGCTCGCGTATCTGCTCGACCGCCGCCATGTCCGGATCGGCATGCGCAACCTCGAAATCGCGTTTCCCGAGCGCGGCGTCGGGGACCGGCGCCGGATTTTGCGCGAATCATACTTCAACATCGGGCGGAGCTGCGCCGAGTATGTTCGGCTGGGCGGTTTCTTCTATCGGCGGGTCAAGACCAAAGTCAGCTATGACCGTTTTGCCTACTGGGAGGAAATTCAGCGGCGTTATCCGGGCAAGGGCGCGCTAGTGCTCAGCGCGCATTTCGGCAATTTCGAATGGGTGATGGCGGCGCATGCGATGCACGGGCATCAGATCAGCATCATCCATCACACGCAGCGTTTTGTCGCCGGCGACGCGCTGATGACCTTTGTACGTGAGCGGGCCGGGATGCGGGTAATTCGCAAGCACGCGGCGGCCCGCGCCGTGCTGAAAGCGCTGCGGCGCGGCGAGATGATCGGGATTCCGTTTGATCAGAACGCCAAGCGCAGCGAGGCGATTTTCGTCCCGTTTTTCAACGAACTCGCGGCGACCACGACCGGCCTGGCCCGGCTCGTCGCGATTTCGGGCGCACCGGTGATTCCGGCGTTCATCGTCCGTCAGCCCGACCATCGCACGCATGTAATCGAGATCCAGGACGAAATCCCGATCCAGCGCAGCGCTGACCCGGCCGCGGATATCGAAGAAAATACCCGCCGTTTCGTCAAGGCGGTCGAGAATATCGTGCGACGCTATCCCGAGCAGTTTCTCTGGATGCATCGGCGGTACAAGACCCGGCCGCCCGGCGCCCCGAAGATCTACGAGGCCTGACGCGTACCATGAGCGCGGCCGAGCCACGCGCGCATCGACAACAGCAGGATCAACGAAGCAATCCAGGCCGCGGGGGCGGCGATTAGCGGTACCGGTCCGGGCCCGATTGGGTTCGCGCTTTGCGTTCGAGGCCGCATCGTCACCGCCACAGAGCCCGAAAATCGGGGCAAGGTAGGGCCAACTGAATCAATCCTTCCCCGGCGTCGCTGATATAGAAGATTTTTTGATTTATGGCGTGGGGATTTTCGCGTAAGATAAACGTCAGGGCAGGAAGTCCATGACACTGACGATTGTCCTTACCGAAGAGCAAACAGCGGCGCTAACGGCTATCGCGCGCGCAAAGGGTATCTCACCCGAAGAATACGCGCGGCTGGTGCTGGAGCATGATTTGGCGCCGGACTGGCTGCGGAGATCATGGGAAAGCGCCAAGCAGGCGGGCCTGGATCAACTTTCCATGGAAGAAATCGACGCGGAGATTGCCGCGGCGCGCAAGGAAAGGCATAAAACCCGGTCGCAGCCGGGCACATGATCCGGGTCGTTCTCGATACCAACATAATCGTCTCGGCGTTATTGCAGCCCCTCGGGCCACCCGCACGCATCTACGTGCTGGCGCTCGCCGGCGCGATCCAACCGTGCGTCAGCGCTCAAACCTATGCCGAGTACGAAGAAGTCATCAGCCGTCCCCGCTTTCAACGCTCGCCAGACGACATCGCGAGCGCTTTACGAACGCTGCGCGAGAAAAGCATCTGGGTTCGTCCCACAGGGAGCGTGCAAGTTTGTGCCGATCCGGATGACGATGTTTTTCTGGACTGCGCCCAGGCGGCGCATGCTGATTATCTGGTGACTGGAAATCTCAAGCATTTTCCCATGTCGTGGGGCGGCACCCGGATCGTGGCTGCCCGGTGGCTGCTCGACAACCTGCTATCTGACAAGTTATAAGGCCCACCCCCTCCAGCAGAGCAGGAAGGCTAGGGAGGCAGGGCAGGGCAAGCGCTATCGCTGATAGTCGAACGACGACAAGCACACGCGCACCGGAAACTTGCTGAACCGAAAGGAACCGCCGTAGCGTAAGGGCGATACGGCTAACGTCTCGAAACGGCGGCTCGGTGTGACTTTCCGCTGCACCCCGCACAATCGTTCTCAAACCATCGCGACTACTGGGCCTTGCCGCCGAACCACGCGCGCATCGACAACAACAGGATCAACGAGGCAATCCAGGCGGCGGGGGCGGCGATCAGCGGTACTGGTCCGGCCCCGGCGAGCCAGCCCGGGATCGCGTGCGGCGGTCCGGCGACCAGTGACCAGCACTTCGCGCCCAGAATGAAACCGACGTGCAGGCCGATCGAAAGGTAGACCCGGCCGGTCAGGATAAAGGCCTCGCCCAGTACCAGCCCCAGTAGAAAAAGGCCGAACACCATCGGGATCAGGCCGTCGGGATGCGCCATGCGCGAGAGACTCGCGGCAAGATTGTCGAAACCGGCCGCCGGATGGAATCCCGTCAGATAATAATGCTGTGGCGCGCGCACCAGATGCGCCAGCGCATAGATGATGGAGCTGACGATCAGCGCGACACGCACACCGAACTCGCGGCGCAATCCAGCCAGCAGGACGGCGCGGAAAAACGCCTCCTCGAACACTCCGATCAGCAGCGCAGCGACAAGATAGCGGAGCGCGCGCAGCGCGAGGTCCGCGACAATCAAGGGCCGTTCCGTAGTCCACGCCGCCAGCGTGAGCAGCACGATAATTATCGCGACAGCGGCGCCTAATCCCGCGAGGAACAATGGCAAGCTGGCGCGTAAATCGCGGAAACCGCCGCGGAACAATTCCCGCAGCCCGAGCGGATCGGCACCGAGCATCAGAACCGCCACCGCCGTGACCATCACGACCCGGTCGAAGATGCGGGGAAAGACCACGTGCGCACCCGCGACCGCGAGCGCATACGCGATCAGCGGGGCGACCAGCGCCGCCGTGACGGCGCTCAGCACAACCGCCCCCGCGAAGAGCAAGGTGAACCCAATCCGGCCCGCTACGGGACCGCGCGCGCGAGTGCTCATCCGGTACGCATCGGATCACGCGTGGGCTCGAGGACGACTTCGAGCGGGGATGCGCCCGGGGCGGCATTGACGACCCCGAGCACCGCGCTGGCGACGTCGTCGGGGCGCAGCATCGCGGCACGATCGAGCCGTTTGTTTTGCGGAATGAACGTGGTGTCGGTCAGGCCGGGGATAATCACCGCGGTCCGCACGCCGGATTGCCGAAACTCGGCGAAGCAACAGCGCGTGAAGGCGACAAGGCCGGCCTTGACCGCGGTGTAGACCGTCTCGCCGGCCGCCTGATTGCGCGCGGCGGCCGACGCGATATTGACGATTACGCCACCGTCCTGCGCGGTCATCTGAATTGCGGCCAGCCGCGCGAGCGCGATCGGCGCGCGCAGGTTCACCGCGACCATCCGCTCGAGGTCGCCGGCACGCAGCTTGACGAGCGGTGTTCGCGGTGGCGCCCATCCCGCATTATTGACCAGGACGTCGAGCCGGCCGAAATGACCGAGCGCGGCGTCGAACAGATTCGCCGGAGCCTCTGCGTCGGCGAGATCGATCAGCACGATCAGCGCGCGCGGCGGCGCGAGGCCGCTCAGCCGGCGGGTCTCCTCCAGCTCTTCAAAGGTGCGCGCCGCGAGGCAGAGGTCGTAGCCGCATCGGGCGAGCGCGACGGCCGTCGCGCGGCCGATTCCGCGACCGGCCCCGGTCACCAATGCGACCTTCTGCGACGCTCCTGTTAGCTCTTGCGGGACCATCTTCGCGACATCAACCGGCGCCGGGCGATCGGCGCGACAGAAATGATAGCTGCCGGAGGGTTCGACCGCCACGTTGAGCGTTGATTCTGCGGCACAACGCGTGAACAATTGAGTAACGATGAATCCGCAAGTCTTCCGCGAATATGACATCCGGGGCGTGGTCGAAGACGATTTTGACGATGATTTTATCGTCAAACTGGGACGCGCCTACGCGACGCTTCTGCTCGAAGCGGGCAAGCGCACGATCACGCTGGGACGCGACTGCCGGCTGTCGTCCGACGCGCTCCGCGACCTGCTGCTCGAAGGTCTGCTGCCGGCGGGAATCAACGTGGTCGATATCGGGATCGTTCCGACTCCGCTGCTCTATTTTTCCGTGGCGCACTGGAAGATGGACGGCGGTGCGATGATCACCGGCAGCCACAACGCCGCCGAATACAACGGCTTCAAGCTGGGGGTCGGCCCGAGCACCATCTTCGGCGAGGAGATCCAGCGCGTCCGCCAGATTATCGAAACCGACGGTTTCAGGACCACCGGGACGAAGGGCACGCTTACCGGGCGGCCGGTAATCCCAGACTACAACGAGTACATCAAGACGCACATTACGCTGAAACCCGGGATGAAGGTTGCGGTCGACGGCGGCAACGGCTGCGGGGGTGTGATCGCGGCGCCCCTGATGAGCGCGATGGGCATCGAGACCGTCGAGCTTTATATCGAGATGGACGGCAACTTTCCCAACCATCATCCCGACCCGACGGTCGAGGAAAACATGCGCGACCTGCAGGCCGCCGTGAAAAAGAGCGGCGCGCAGATCGGTATCGCTTATGACGGCGACGCCGACCGGATCGGCGCGGTCGACGAAAACGGCCGGATCGTCTGGGGCGACGAGTTAATGGTCGCCTACTCGCGTTCGATCCTGAAGGAGCGTCCCGGCGCCGCGATTATCGGCGACGTCAAATGCTCGCGCCGCCTCTACGAGGATGTCGCGCGCAACGGCGGGCACCCGATCATGTGGAAGACCGGCCACTCGCTGATCAAGGCGAAGCTCAAGCAGGAAAACGCGGCGCTCGCGGGTGAGATGAGCGGGCATATGTTTTTCAACGATCGCTACTACGGCTTCGACGACGCGATCTACGCGTCCTTCCGCCTGCTCGAGATCCTCGGCCGCGAAGGCCGCGGACTCGGCGCGATCCTGGCGGATTTGCCGCAAACCAAATTCACGCCGGAGATTCGGCTCGACTGCCCGGACGACCAGAAGTTCGAGGTCGTGCGCAAGGCGGCCGAGTATTTCCGCGCCAACTACGAAACGATTGATATCGACGGCGCGCGCGTCAACTTTCCCGGCGGATGGGGCCTCGTGCGGGCGTCTAATACGCAACCGGCGCTGGTCCTGCGCTTCGAGGCCAACGATGACCGGACACTCGGCGAAATCCGGGGGATTTTCGAGCGTAAATTGACTGAGCTGGGCGCCAAAGTCTGAGTGATCGCCAGCGATCTATTCGCGAATTCATCCAGAGGATAAAGTGATGAGAAAAGCGCTACTCGCGTTGGCGTTGATCGGTCTTGTTTGCGGCGTGATCACGACCGCGGGATACGCGGCCGACGATGCCGCGGCAGCGAAGGCAACGAGCACGGCGGAGAGCTGGCTCAAGCTGGTCGACAGCGGCGATTATGCGGGAAGTTGGCAAACGGCCAGCACCTTATTCCAGCAGAACGTCAGTGCCGACGCCTGGACGCAAAAGGTTGCGGCGGTGCGTGAGCCGTTGGGACCCGTGCTTTCGCGCAAGCTGGTCGGTACCCACATCGCAACGAGTTTGCCGGGCGCGCCCGACGGCCAATACGTGGTGACGCGTTACGACAGTTCGTTCAAGAACAAGGAAAGCGCCCAAGAGGTCGTAACGTCGATGCTCGACAGCAGCGGCGAATGGCGCGTGGCCGGCTATTTCATCGAGTAGGCATGAAACAACCACGACGCGAACGTCCAGCAGCCCTGATAATCGCCGGCGGCAGGGGAACGCGGTTCTGGCCCGAAGCGCGCACCCATCGGCCCAAACCGCTCTTTGCCCACGACGGCAAAAACTCGCTGCTCGCCGACACGATCACCCGCGTCCAACCCGCGATTCCGGCCGAGCGAACCTTCGTGCTGGTCGCAGCCGAGCACGCGGCCGTCTTCCGGCGGGCGATCAAGAATCTCCTCCCGGCCCGCAACCTGATCATCGAACCCGAGGGGCGCGGCACTACGGTCGCGATCGCGTACGGCGTCGCGATCATCGCAAGCCGGCTGGGCGCGGATACGACTGTGGCCGTGATGCCGGCCGACCACTACATCCCGCAAGCCAAAGAATTTCGTGCGACGATCGCCGAGGCGGCGACGCTTGCCGCACGGCCGGGCGCCGTGGTCGTGGTGGGAATCACGCCGACCCGGGCCGAAACCGGCTTCGGCTATCAAGCGATCGGGCAGCCCGTCGGGACCGGCTTCAAGGTCAAGCGGTTCGTCGAGAAACCCGACGCGGCGACGGCGCGCCGCATGGTGCGCTCGGGCAAGTTCCTCTGGAATGGCGGCATCTTCGTGATGAAGTCGTCAACCCTCGTCGCGGAACTGCGGGAGCGCGCACCGGCTCTCGCCGCCGCGATGGCGCGCTTCCCGACGATGAAGCCGGCGGAGCTGCGCGCCGTGTACGGCAGCTTCAAGCTCGATTCGTTCGATCGGGTCGTCGCCGAGAAAAGCCGGCATCTGCTCGGCGTTCGCGCGCGTTTCGGCTGGAACGACGTCGGCAGCTGGGAGGGGCTCTGGGAAGCACTGCGCGGCGACACACACAGCGTGACCACCGGCAAAGTCGTGACGATCGAGAGTACCGGCGTGATGGCGCGCGGCGGCCAGCGCCTGATGGTGCTGCTCGGGGTCGAAGACGTGGTCGCGATCGATACGGATGACGCCATCCTGATCGTGCACCGCTCGCGATCGCAGGACGTGGGCCGCGCGCTCGACGAGCTCCGGCGGCTGGGTCTGGAGGGCTATCTCTAGGAAAACTTCCCCGCGTCCTCAGTCGAGGGCCTGCGGGTCACATTTCAGCCCCAGATCGCGCAGAAGTCCCAGCGTCTGGTCCTTGCCGACGCCCAATTCCCGCAGCTTTTCCGCGATTCCCCGATCGACACCCTCCCATTCGGCGACGGCCGCGTTCAGGCTGCGCACCAGCTCGATCTCGGCCGCCAGGTCAGAGCCGATCCGGGCCCAGTTATTAGCGCCCTCGCGCAGCTCGACCTCGGGCGGCGCGGGCCATACGTCATGCGCCAGCAGCAGCACCCGTAACGCCTGGGCGTCGACGGCTTCCGCGACGGCGGCGGTGGCGAGCCCCGACTTCAGTCCCGAATAGTCGCACATGGCCGCATGGCGCTGGAGGCTCTTGGCGAGGCGCTCGTTTTCTCCCGCGATTACGGCGAGCCGGCGCAGCAGCCGGGTGCGCGGCGACCACGACGTGCGGATAGCTTCGATAATTCCCATAGTTCAGTCCCGCGGCGAGCCCTGATTCAGCATCCGCACCAGGAACGACTCCCGCTTGAAGAAACCCGCCGTATGCGGCGAATCGCCGAGCCGCAGCAGAGCATAGTCGAGATAGTGTCCGAATTCATGCATCAGCGTACGGAGGAAGGTTTTTGGTTTGACCACGTCGTGCCGCTGCGCGGTGCGCATCCACAGGACGATCAGCGGACCGCCCCCGTTGGCGCTGGAGTATTCATAGGGATTGGCGTCGCGCCGGCCCGTACCACGGGGATAGAAGATGCCGTGCAGCTCACCCTTGGTGTTGTGCGGGCGGACGCTACGCACCTGAAGTTGCACGC
This sequence comes from Binataceae bacterium (SeqCode), assembly GCA_052145175.1. Classification (GTDB taxonomy): domain Bacteria; phylum Desulfobacterota; class Binatia; order Binatales; family Binataceae; genus JAJPHI01. The sequence goes on from JBKQPD010000023.1 coordinate 18,627, forward strand.
CGGCGAGCCGGGTCAACCGGCACAATTCGTCGAGCAGGGCCTGCGCGGTGCGCTGCACCGTCGAGGGTGCTCCCGATTCGAGCGCCCGGATCAACGTTGTGCTCAATTCCAGCGCCGTGCGGCTCGCCACCAGATCAAAACGGTCGATCGCGTCGCTCGCCAGATAGATCCGCTGGGCGTGTATGGAAAGCCGATTGAAATAGGCAGGCCTGCGGACTTCGCCGCCGGGGGCCACCGTCCCCGGATTCGCTCCCCGACCACCTTTAAGCCCCGCCGCCACGGCATTATCATCGTGGAGTCGCGCGCGCGAAAATGCAACGTCCCCGAGGCCATCGGCTTGCGCGCGGGCGAGAGGCGCACCAGATGGAACTGAAAGCGATTACCATCAGCAAACCCAATCCCGACCTCAACGTGATCATCGGCCAGGCCCATTTCATCAAGACGGTTGAGGATCTGTATGAGGCGATTGTCCAGGCCGTGCCCGGCGTCAAGTTCGGCGTCGCCTTTTGTGAGGCGTCGGGGCCCTGTCTGATCCGCCATACGGGCACCGATCGCGAACTCGAGGACGCGGCCGTCGCAGCCGCGGAGGCGATCGGCGCGGGGCATGTCTTCGTGGTGATCCTCGGGAATGCCTTCCCGGTCAACGTGCTCAATCCGATCAAATCGATCAGCGAAGTTTGCACGGTGTTTTGCGCTACGGCGAATCCGCTCACGGTGGTCGTCGCGGAGCATGGCGGCGGTCGCGGCATCCTGGGCGTGATCGACGGCGCCGCACCTCACGGCGTCGAGGGTGAAACGGAACAGCGCGAGCGCCATGCGATGTTGCGGCGTTTCGGCTACAAGCAATGAGCGCGGCGTTTGCCACGCAACTTTGCGTTATAATTGGTGGCGAGGTGGCGGCGGGGCATGAGCAAGCCGGGTAAAAAGCGCGCCAGGCCGGCGAACGGACGCGGCCGCCGTGCGATGGCGTACGTCGGCGCGGCGCTCCGGCGTGTCGGCTGGCGGCGCGGCGCAGTCATGGTGCTGCTCGGCTCAGCGTTTGCGATCGGCTTCTACGTCGCGAATCTCTATGGCGACATTTCGATCCTGATCGAGCAGCGGCGCGCGGCGCTTACGTCGGCGATCTATTCGGCACCGTTGGTCGTCAGCCCCGGCGACGAGATCGCGCCGCTCCACCTGATCGATCGCCTCAACCATCTGAGCTATACACGCACCGAAACGCCGGTTCATCCAGGCGAGTACGCGATGACCCCGGGGGCGATGACAATTGATTTGCGCGAGTTCGCGGTGGGGGCCCACGTCAGTCCCGCCACGGTCGTCAAGTTGACCTTCGCGCATGATCGCGTCGCCGGCGTGGCGGATGCATTTGGCGTGGCGCTCCCGCAGGCCGCGATCGAACCCGAAGTGATCGGACGCCTGTTGGCCGACGCGCCGGCCGAGCGGATCGAGGTCAGCCTGGCGGAGCTGCCGTCCTATCTCACCCAGGGACTGCTCGCCACCGAAGATCGCTATTTCTATTATCATCCCGGCTTTGATCCGATTCGGATCGTCGAGGCGGCGATCATCGATTTTCATTCCCATCGCCTCAGTCAAGGTGCGAGTACGATTACTCAGCAGCTCGCACGCACCTTCATGGATAATCGCTCGCGCAATTTTCGCCGCAAGGCGCGCGAGCTCGCAGTGGCGCTGGTGCTCGAACTGCGCCTCTCCAAGAACGAAATTCTCGAGCGGTACGTCAACGACGTCGCGATGGGTGAATATGGCGGCACGCCCATCTACGGGATGCCGCTCGCGGCACGCTACTACTTCAACAAGGACCTCCGCCAGGTAACGCCGGGCGAAGCGGCGATCCTGATTGGCATGATTCAGGCGCCCTCGCTCGACGACCCGCGGCGTCATCCCGCGACCGCCCGCGCGCGGCGTGACACCGTGTTGGCGATCATGCATCGCCGCCGGCTGATCGACGACGCGCAATTCGCGGCGGCAATTGCCGCACCGGTCGTCACAGCGCCGGCCCCGAGCCTCCGGCGGGCGCCCTACTTCACCGACTACGTTATCGATCAAATTGCGCGGCTGCCCGGAGTGGCCGGTCATCTGGCGGGACTCCACGTCTATACCACGCTCGAACCGGAGTTGCAGGAGAGCGCCCATGACGCGGTCGTCGCCAACCTCGAGCGGATCGAGCAACAGCATCCGCGGCTCCGCCGGGCGGTGAACGATCAACGGCTAGAAGGGACACTGGTCGCGGTCGATCCGCGCAACGGGCGGATCGTCGCGATGGTGGGCGGGCGCGACTATGCGGCCAGTCAATTCAACCGCGTGGTCGCCGCCGAGCGGCAGCCGGGGTCGGCCTTCAAGCCGATCGTCTACCTGACCGCGCTCGATCCCGCGCTGTCGCCGCTCCCGGAGCCGGTGACGCTCGCCTCGATTCTGCCCGATCGGCCGATGACCTTCGGCGGATGGACCCCCGCCAATTACGAGCGCACCTATCAGGGTCAGGTCACGGTCACCGAGGCGCTGGCTGAATCATTGAACGTCCCGACCGCGTATCTCGGCAGCCTGCTCGGTCCGCCGGCGATGGTCAGCACCGCCCATCTGATGGGGATTCGCGGCAACCTGCCCGACTATTTGCCGATCGCGATCGGCGCCGGTGAAGTTACCTTGCTGGATCTGACCGCGGCGTATGCGGTCTTCGCGAGCGGCGGGGTCGCGCGTTCCCCTTATGCGGTCGAGGCGGTGGTTGACGGACAAGGCCGCCTGATTTACCAGCATCCGAACCAGCCGGTCCGGCTGATGAGCCGGGCGGTCGCCTACCTGATGACCGGTGCGCTGCAGGCGGTCTTCAAGTACGGCACGGCGGAGAGCGCCGCCAAGCTGGGGCTCACTTTCGACGCCGCGGGCAAGACTGGTACGACCGAGGATTATCGCGACGCCTACTTCATGGGCTATACGCGCAGGCTGGTTACCGGCGTCTGGGTTGGCTTCGACGAGCCGCAGAGTATCGGGCTCAGCGGTGCGCAGGCGGCATTGCCCGCCTGGGTGAACTTCATGACCGACGCCGAGCGGCAACCACAGCTTGGCTTCGGCGACCCGCCGCCGGGGATTACGATGGTCACGATCGACCCGTCCTCCGGCGGGATCGCGACGCCCGCTTGCCCCCGTCAGGCCGCGCTGCCCTTCCTGACCGGCACCGAGCCCACCCGCACCTGTCCATTGCATGGCGGACTGTTCGCGGCGGCGGCTGCGCTCGCGCCGTCGCTTGGTGCGGGTGGAACTGGCGCGGCGTCCTCCGCCGCGCCCGCGGGAGCCTCCGCTCCGGGGGCGTCATCCAGCCCGGCGGGCAACAATGTCTTTGGTCCGATCGGCAGCTTCTTCGGCTCCCTCTTCGGTCATCATTAATCGCTCGACGCCGGCGCCGCGTCTGCGTGTATTGACTCTCGTCAACCGTTAGTCTATCAATTGCATCGGGTATCTAATCTACCCATCTGAGGAAGGGTTTCACGATACAGGATTGATGGCGACTTTCGCGTCATATCATGTTGTTCGCCCGATATTCGACTTATTTCATCGGGTAACTTGATCGACCAAAGGAGAAAGCAGTGCATCACGAAGATCGCAACACGGCCGGAGGATGTCGCGCGCTGATCGGCGCGGGGCTGATGCTGGTCCTGGCCGGCTGTGGGGCCAGCAATCCGTTTCCGTTGCTGAGCTCGGGACCGTCGCCAAGGGTCGAGGATTGCATGCTGCTGCAGCAGGCAACCCCGACCAGATTTGTCTGCGGCGGCAAGATTTACACCGCCGTACAGCTCGCCGACATCCGCAACGGCAACGGCGCGGGTGCGAAACCATAGAAATCAGCAGGAAGGGTTCGTTCATGGAATTCATTGCAGGCCTGATCATCGGAGTTTTGCTGGGAATGTTCAGTTGGCTGGCGCTGGCCGCCTGGCTCGAAACGCAGAGGGCATGGGCGGGAAGCCGGAATGATTTCGGTGGGCCGGCGGCAACCGGGGAATTGGACCGCCTGCACGAACAACCGTCACACGGTTAACCGCAGAATCAGGGAAGAGGGAAGAAGAAGCTCCAAATGGGACGCGCAAGCAAAGTAGGGATAGCCGCTCTGGCAGGCTGGCTTCTATTCGGATACGTACGGCCGCTGTGGGCACAGGATTCGTCGATCACGACCGCTACGAAGTTGTGGGTCGATGAGAAGACCGGGCAGGTCTTTGTACGGCCGGGTCATGGCCGCGTGCCGCTGAATATCGGCGGCGCGGTCGATTCGCAGGCGATCGAGCAAAAAGTCGAGGAGAAGACCCGCGATCAGGTCCGCGCCGCGGTCGCCGAATCACAGGCCCAACAGCAGGTCCAGACCGCCGCGCTGCAGCAGCAAGTGGCTGAAATCAAGCCGGCCTGGCAGAACTACCTGACCAACTTTCAGAACAAATTCCGGTTGGGCGCGCTGGCCTATCTGGATTACTCACTCTATACGCATACCGGCTTTGGCCCGCAGTTCCTCGAGAATATGGATCCGCCGGGCCCCGGCAACAACGGCTTCAACTCATTCGATATCAACCGGGTCTACCTCAACACCTACTTCACGCCCACCAATGATTTGACTTTCCGCTTCACGCCGGAAATCTATCGGGCCAACGGCGCCAACCAGACGGGCAGCACCTGCGCGACGGCCACCGGCGGCACCTGCTCGCTCAATGACAAGTTCGGCTCGACCAGTGCGGTCGGCTCGAACCTCGACGGCGATCTCAACGTGCGGCTGAAGTACGGCTACCTGCAAGACACCAACTTGTTCAAGGACGTCCCGTTGCTCGAGGGCGACACCGTCACGCTGGGGGCACAACCAAATCCACTGCTCGGGTGGGAAGAGGATTTCGGGCAGTATCGCTTTGTCTACCTGTCACCCTGGAACTATTTGGGGCTCTCCTCGAGCCAGATCGGCCTGCAGATGGCGGGGCCGGTGAACTTCGGCAGTGCGGAAAAGACTTACCTGGACTACGCAGCGGGGGTTTACGACAACGGCAGTTTCCGGACGCAGGAGCAGACCAATACCAAACAGATGATGGGGCGGTTGACGGCCTATCCGTTCGGGTCGAGCTTCAAGTACCAAGGACTCGGGATAACGGGCTTCTGGAACTACGGCTGGGGCAACACCACGCCGGATAACGAAGGCGCGACGGAAGTCCTCAAGGGCAATCGCGCGCAGTTCCAGCGCATCGCCGCGATTCTCACCTACGCGGCCGAGCAATGGAACGTGCTGGGCGAGGCGGACTGGGGCAAAAACGCCTTCCAGCTCGGCAACCTGTTCAGTGGCAGTGGGCCCGCCGACGCCTTCGGCACCCCTACGGGCACGGCGGTGACCAGTATCAAGGGCCCCGCCGATGGCTTCGGCAATACCAGCGGCACTTCAACCACTTGCTCGAAAGCCGCCATCGGATCGACGTATCCCTGCTACAACATCTTCGGGACGTTTGGTCCGCAGACGGCGATCTATCAGGCCGCGCTTAACAATGGCCGGTCGTATGAGTTCGGTTTCGATATTCTCGGGCATTACCACATCCCGGGCACCAAGCTGACCGCGTTTGGGCTGTTCCAGTGGTTCCTGCCCAACGTCAACGTGAATCCCGACCCGTTGGATTTCCAGCGCTTCGTCGCGGGAATCAGCTACCAGTACAACGAGTACGTGCGCTTTGCGGTGGATAGCCAGAACCTGCTCTTCTACCACAACCAGTTCGGGCTGAGTCCGTCGCAGGCCAGCGGCTTCGGCTACCAGCCGGGGTCGAAGTTCAACGGCTGGCTGCTGCCCAAGACGGTTCCGACCGCGCTCGGGACCGGGGGCACGATTCCCGACCTGGTGCCGCGCGATACTCACTCGATCTTCGCTAATGTCGAGTTCGCCTACTGAGATAACTCAAGGCGCAAGGCCGGCGTAGACCACTACGCCGGCCTTATCGTCCCTGCAACATGAATATCCAGAGGAAAATGCACAAATCCCACCGACTGCTGACTGCGGTCGTGATCCTGGCTTGGGTCGTCGTATCGTCCAGGCCCGCGCACGCCGCCGCGCAGACGATACTCAACGTTTCTTACGATCCGACGCGCGAGTTCTATCAGGACTACGACGCCGCCTTTGCCAGGTATTGGAAGGCCAAGACGGGGGACGATATCACGATCAACGTCTCCAACGGCGGTTCAGGCAAGCAGGCGCGCGCGGTGATCGACGGACTCGAAGCCGACGTCGTCACCCTCGGTCTGGCCTACGATATCGACGCGATCAGCCAAAAGGCGCAGCTCCTACCCGCTGATTGGCAGAGCCGGCTTCCCGATGACAGCTCCCCTTATACCTCGACGATCGTTTTCGTCGTGCGCGCAGGGAATCCCAAAAAAATCGCGGATTGGCCGGATGTCGTAAAGGACGGAGTTGCAGTCATCCCGCCTAATCCAAAAACGTCGGGCGGTGCGCGCTGGGCCTATCTCGCGGCGTGGGGACATGCATCGCAGGCCCCCAGGGGCAACGAGGCCAAGGCGCGCGATTTCGTTGCGCGGCTCTACCGGAACGTGCCCGTGCTCGATTCCGGTGCGCGCGGTTCGACCACCACCTTCGCCGAGCGCGGTATCGGTGACGTGCTGCTCGCGTGGGAAAATGAAGCGTACCTGACGATTAATCAGTTCGGCAAAGACAAGTTCCAGATCGTCTACCCCTCGAGCAGCATCCTGGCGGAACCGCCGGTCGCGCTGGTCGATAGGAACGTCGATCGCCATGCCACCCGCGCCGTGTCCGAAGCCTATTTGCAATACCTCTATTCCCTGGAAGGACAGGCCCTCGCCCAAAAGCACTATTTCCGTCCGCGCAAGCCGCCCGCAGCGGCGAAGGACGACCCGGTCTTTCCGCAGCTGAAGCTTTTTAATATCAACGAGGTTTTCGGCGGCTGGAGCAAAGCGCAGAAAACTCACTTCGAAGACGGCGGCGTCTTCGATCAGATTTATCAGCACAAATAGGAACGCGCGGGCGCGGGACTCCATGAAAGCTGAACGGCGCAGGGTGATCCCGGGCTTTGGCTTGACAATGGGCTACACGGTTGCCTTACTCGGCCTGTTCGCCCTGATTCCACTGTCGACCATTTTTCTGACGACGGCGGGCATGGGTTGCCTCAACTTCTGGACGACCATCACGTCGCTCCGCGTTCTGGCGGCCTACCAACTGAGTATCGGCGCCTCGTTGATCGGTGCGGCGGTGAACGTGATCTTCGGGCTGGCGGTGGCCTGGTCGCTGGTGCGCTATGAATTTCCGGCCAAGGGTGTTTTGGACGCGATCGTCGATATCCCGTTTGCACTGCCCACTTCGGTTGCCGGAATCACGCTGACCGCAATTTACGCCGAGAACGGATGGGTCGGCCGCTTGCTCGCGCCATTGGGCATCAAGGTCGCCTTTACGCCACTCGGCGTGATCGTCGCACTGGTGTTTATCGGACTGCCGTTCGTCGTGCGCACCGTACAACCGGTATTACGTGATCTGGAAGCTGAACTCGAGGAAGCGTCGGCGCCCTTCCTCGCGATCGAGTTCCGCAAAAACGACCTCACGCTGCGATTCTTTACCACCCTGACGAGCTTCGGCACGCCTCACGACGTCACGCTTCAGGAACTCCGTATCGAGTCCTTTTTTCCCGCCGACGAGGCAACCGAAGTCGCAGCCCAGCGGCTTCGCGAGGCTGATACCGCGCGGACTGACGGTCGCGCCGATCCTGATGTGCTACGCTCCCTGCCTCGCTAAGGCAGCCCTCGGACTTGTGACCGACACCCGCGTCTATCTGCGTCCGCGCAATGAAGAGGTCTTCGTCTACGACGCACCTTGAGCCGCGCGCAGGCAAGCGAGCGGCGGCGCGGTCATTGCAAATTCGGCGCGCAACGCTTCGTAACTCCGCAGATCATCGACCGTGCGGAAAAAGCCCTCGTGCACGTAGCCAAACAGTGCTGACCCCTGCGTGAGGCGCGGCACGAGCAGATCGCCGACCAGGCTGAAGGGCGCCGCCTGCGGCATCGCGATCAGCACCGCCGGCTCGCAGACCATCACTCCGCAGTACATGAAGGGCTGCAACCCGGTGGCGACGGCCGAATCCAGCGCGGGTGGATAGTCGTCGAACTCGCCAAGCGCGCGATTCTTGAGCAGGCGCATCCGGCGGATCTGTCCAGCGGCGTCGATTTCGACACGGCTGTAAACGTCTGGGGTACCGGTAGCGCGGAGCACGAGCGTCGCGAGTCCGCGATGCTCGCGATGGCGCGCGAGCACATCCGCCAGATCAAGATCCATAATCGTATCGCTGTTGAGGATTACGAAGGTGTCGTTCGCGAAATAATCGCGCAAGGCGAGCAACGGTCCACCGGTGCCCATCAAAACGGCCTCGGGCGAATAGGTAAGCGCGAGACCGCGCGCGCGGCCGTCGCCCAGCGCGTCCTCGATTTGCTGCGCCAGATGGTGGACGTTGATCGCAATCTCCGTGATGCCCGCGGCCTTTAGCATCAGGAGCCCATACTCAATCAGCGGCCGGCCACCGACTTCGAACAGTGGCTTCGGGATGGTATTCGTAAGCGGGCGAAGCCGCTCGCCATAGCCGGCCGACAGCACCAGCGCCTTCATTGCGGGGTGCGCTTCATCATCGTGGGAGTCACGCCATTACTCACTCGCGTAACGCTGCCCGCAGGGCGGGAAAGTCCGTGCCCCGCGCGATCATCCGGCGCGCCTGGGCACGGGCGAACGGCAGATATTCGGCATAGCCACTTTTGCCATTGCGCTCAAGGTAGACGAAGCGGCCGATCACTTTGAGCGCGTGCTGCAATACGCAGAGCCGATAGCTCTCCATGAAATCCTTAAACAGCAGTGACCGCTCGCGGCGGATCAAAGCGGCGTAGTAGTACTCGAGCACCCGCTGCTCGATCCGCTCGGTGATGATCCGCGAGGTATCGCGCGTCGTGAGCAGTACGGCGAGGTCCTGCGCCGCGGGCGCCATCAGGGCGTCCTGAAAGTCGATCACGCGCAGCTTGGGCTCCGCCGGGCCGAACTGCACAAAGAGGTTGTGACCGTGGTAGTCGCGATGGGCAAAGACCCGCTCGCAGCGGCCGAGCCGCGCCGCGAGGTCGTCCAGTTCGGGCGCGATCGCACCGCGATCAATTCCTGGCGCGACGGCCTCCGCACCGATTGTGGCGAATTGCTCGAGCTCCCAGCGAAAAAGCCGTTCGTCGTACGCGATACGCGCCGCGATACAGTCCGGGGGCAGCCGCTTCGTGCCTGCCAGATGAAACCGCAACAACTGGTCCACGGCGAGCCGATACAGATCGCCCGCGTCGCCGCGGCCGGCCGCGTCGAAGAGCGCAACTTCACCAACGTCCTCGACCAGCAGCATCCGCGCCGCACCGTCCGCGACGTACAGTTCGGGCACGGCCACGTCGATCGTGCGCAGGTAACGCTGGAGACTAAGCCACGGTGGCTCCGGGAGCGGCTCCGGTACGAGCTGCAGGGCGCGCGCATAAAGCGGCAAGTCGTCGGGGCCGAGGTCGATCGCGATAGCGGAAAGATGAATCGGCGCAGCGGTGCGGCGGCGAAAGCGCGGTGCCTGAAGCGTGACCCGCCAAAAACGGCGCGTCGAGGCGTCGCCTTTAAGCGCAACAATCGCGGCGGGTTCGGTCCCGGGCCAGCGTTGCGCGACGCTGGATCGGATCCATCCTTCCGGTGACGCGAGGCTCACGCCAGCGATTTTAGTCCCGGCCGCGGCCCCGCGCTATGCGAAGCCCCGTTCGCCTTCGTGGTCGACGAGTTGCGCATAAAGGCCGTCGATTTCGTGGCCCAACCGCTCGTAACGGTCGATCAATTGTTTGGCGTCCTTGCGCGTCATGTAGAAATCCGGATCGTTCATTTCCAGCGCCAGTGCGGCGCGCTCGGCCTCTTTCTTTTCGATCGTGGTTTCAAGGTCGGCCCGCCGCTTGGCCTCGCGCGCTTTGACCCGCGCCGCTTCCCGATCCAGTGGTCGCGCCGGAGCCTTGGCGGCCGCATGCTTATCGCCCACACCATTGAGATGACCGTTGCGAACGACCTCGACTTTCCCTGGTGGCTCGACCGCGACCGGCCGCGGGGGCTCGACCACCGCCGCAGCCGTTTTCATCGCGGTCGTGGCCCGATTGGCCGATTGCTCTTCCTCGGCCTTCTTGGCGAGGTACTCGTCGTAATTACCGAGGTAGCGAATTGCATGACCGTGGCCGACTTCGATCACTTCGGTCACGAGCTGATTGAGGATATAGCGATCGTGACTGACGATAATCACCGTGCCCGGAAAGCGGCGGAGCGCCTCGAGCAGCGTTTCCTTGGCCACGATATCAAGGTTGTTGGTCGGTTCGTCGAGCAGCAGGCAGTTGTTGCGGTGGGCGATGACCTTGGCGAGCGCGAGGCGCGCGCGCTCGCCGCCCGACAGGACACCGGCCCGCTTGTTAACGTCGTCGCCCGAGAAGAGCATCGCGCCAAGCAGATTGCGGATCTCCGTCGTGGTCATCCCATCGGCTTCACGGCTCAACTCGTCGAGCACGGTCCGGTCGTAATCGAGCGACTCGGAAAGGTTTTGCGCGAAGTAGCCGAGCGCCACGCGTTCCCCGATCTCGCGGCGGCCGGCGGTCAACTCCTCGGTGCCGGCCAGGATGCGGATCATCGTGGATTTGCCCGCGCCGTTCGGGCCGACCAGCGCGATCCGCGAACCGCGCTCGATCGTGAGACTCAAGCCATCGTAAACCGTCAATTCGTCGTAGCGCTTGACCGCGCCGATCAGCTCGACGACACGGCGGGCGCTCCGCTCGCAGCTCGGGAAATTGATCGCGGGCGGTTGCTGGATACCGGCGGGCGGTTGAAGCCGCTCGACCTTCTCGAGCTGCTTGATCCGGCTCTGCACGAGCTTGGCCTTGCTCGCCTGATAACGGAAACGGCTGATGAAGGCCTCCATATGCTCGATTTCGGCGCGCTGCTTTTCGTAGGCGGCGAGTTCCGCCGCGACCCGCACGTCGCGCTCGCGCAGATAATACGAGTAATTGCCCGCGTACTCGGCCAGTCCGCCGCGCGCGACTTCCACCGTGCGGCGCGTCACCCGATCGAGAAAATAGTGATCATGCGAAACCAGGATGATCCCGCCTTCGTAATCGTCGAGATAGTCTTCGAGCCAGTTGCGCGCTTCGATATCCAGATGGTTGGTCGGCTCGTCGAGCATCATGAAGTCGGGGCGCTGCAGCAGCAGCTTGGCGAGCCCGACCCGCATCCGGATACCGCCGGAAAACTCGGCGACGTCGCGGGTCAGATCCGCAGCCGTGAACCCGAGCCCGAAGAGCACCGCCTCGGCGCGGCTCTCGGCCGTGTAGAAGTCGTGACGTTCGAGTTCATGGAGCACATCGCCGAGTTCGTTCAGGGCGGCGTCGTGCCGCGGCCCCGCGGACTCGTCCGCGAGGATCTCTTCCAGTTCGAGCCGCCGCTGGTCGACGGCGCGCATCTCGGCCAGCGCGGAGAGGGTTTCCTCGAGCACCGAACGGCCACCCATCTCGGGCGCGTCCTGCGGCAGGTAGCCGACGCGCGCGCGTTGCGGATGGCTGACGCGGCCGGCATCCGGCTCGATCACGCCGGCAATGATTTTGAGCAGCGTCGATTTGCCGGCCCCGTTGAGGCCCACGAGGCTCACGCGGTCGTTGTCGGCCATCGAACAGCTCACGCCGTCAAAGATGGCGCGGCCGCCAAAGAACTTGGAGATTTTATCGAGGGTCAGCACAGTCTTTCCGCGCCAATCGGCGAGGATAATCTCTTATCTTGGCAGAACCGCTGAGTGAGGAAAAGGCCGCATCCGACAGCGCATCAGGATGACTGGGTGAAAACCCGTCGCTTCACGGCCGCCCGAACCGTAAGATCAAGCGCGTTGGTTGCGCCCGCTGGCAGAGGAGGATGAGATGTCGACCATAGGTGAGGGTGATCGAGTGCTGATCATCGATCGCAAACTCTACAAAGAGGACAACATGCGCCTCTTCGTAGGCGTAGTTGAGGCGCGCGACGAAACGATGATCCGGGTGCACGGTTATCCGTTCCACCTGAACCCCTACGAAATCTCCGGGTCCGAGCGGCATGGCGAGTTGCGGGTGCGCATCGTCTCGCTCATCGCCGGCGACCTGATTTACGTGCTGTCGCGTGATCTCGATGTCGCGAGACTCCAGCTCCGCCGTTCACCGAAATCCCTGATGCTGACTGACGGCGAGGCGATGTCGATGGATTTGAGCGAATGGCTCGTGCATATGTAGTTCCGCGAACTCACTGAATATCTCTGGCGCGGCTAACCCGAGATTTTTGACGCAGCTCCCGGGACTTGATTTTGGCCGCGCGTCGCAGACTCCGCCGCCCCCTGTGCGTTCGCAAAGGCTTACTTCGCTAGTGTGAGCGCTTGCACAAACTCGATAATCGCGGCGGCCGTGGCGTCGGGGTTATCGAGAGAAACATGATGGTACGCGTCGGCGATCTGCCTGAAGTGCGAATTGCGGATCCGCCGATGCATCCTGCGGGCGATCGCTGGACTGACCAGCGTGCTGTGTTCACCGCGCAGAATCAGAGTCGGCACACTGATCGATTTGAGCGGGAATCTGAGATGACGTTTCCATCCGGGCGTCATCTTGCGCGCCTTCGGATCGAAGCGAAAAGCCCAGTTACCGTTGGGCAACTGCTCCGCGCCCTTGACGGCGAGTTCGGCCAACCGCTCGCGTGAGAGATTGTCGCCCGGCGGCGAGAGGCGAAACCGGCGCACCAGTTCGTCGCGGCTTGTAAATTCGGGGCGACCCAGATGCTGCTTGCGCCGCTTCCAACGCCACATCAGACGAGTCCGCAGGGGCGGACCACCGTGGGGCGCGTCGACCGCAACCAACGCCTCGATTAGCTCCGGACAATCCGCCGTCACGCGCTGGGCTACCTCGCCGCCCATCGAATGGCCGACCAGCACCACTGGTTGGCTGATCGAATCCCGAATAAAAGCCTTCAGGTCGTCGATATAACTGCCCGGCCCGTAGATGTCAGCCCACTCGCTGCGGCCGTGACCGCGAAGGTCAAGCGCGATCACACGACCGTACGGAGTAAGTTGCGGCGCGACGTAATCCCACCAATGAGCATGCGCGGAGCCACCGTGGCATAGCACGAAGATGCGGGATGTCGCATCGCCGCCCCAATCAAAATAGTGGAGCCGCAGCCCGTTGACCTGCACGTACTGGCTGGTCGGCTCCGCCGGAACGGTAGCCGCTGATTCCTGATGCATGGGTTGTATCGTAGCGAAGGCTGCGCGCGGAGCAAGACTCGACGGATGGCACGAGCCGCGAGCGGTTTCTAAACCCTGCCGGTCGTGCTAACAACTCTCGGACGCCTCGCACTTTCGGCGAGAGCCCCGCACGACGGAGTTGACCATGAGTCTCAGGCTTGACGGCAAGAACGCCTTGATTACCGGGGGCGCGAGCGGAATCGGCCGCGCCACGGCGTTGCGCTTCGCCCAGGAGGGCGCGAACGTCTGCGTCGCGGACCGGCAGAAGAAGGCCGCGGAGGAGACCGCCGCGGAAGTCCGCAAGCTGGGCCGCAAGGCCTGCGCGGTGACGGTGGACGTCAGCAATCCGGCGCAGGTTCAGGCGATGGCCGATACGGCCGCACAGGAACTGGGCGGGATCGACATCGTGCTCGCGGCCGCCGGGGTTTCCGCCGCCAACTACGGCGAAGGCAAGGTCAAACCCAAGTTCCTCAACGAACTGCCCTTCGAAGAATGGCGCAAGTTGATGTCGATTAATCTCGACGGCGTATTCCTGACCTGCCAGGCGGTCGCCCGCAAAATGATCGAACAGGCACGTGGTGGCCGCATTATCGCGATCGCCTCGGGCGCCGCCAAGATCCCGCTCAAGGGTTCGGGCGATTACTGCGTAAGCAAGGCGGGGGTCTGGATGCTCATGAAGTGCATGGCGCTCGAACTCGGCCGCTACCAGATAACCGCCAATGCGATCGGCCCCGGCGTGATCGATACGCCGATGACCAAAGAGTTGCAGGCGGGCGGACGTGTCGAACGGATCGCCGGGCATATTCCCATCGGCCGTATCGGCCGCCCGGAGGATGTTGCGAATACGGCTTTGTTCCTTGCCAGCGAGGAGGGCAGCTACTTCAGCGGCTCGATCCTTCATCCCGACGGCGGGATCATCATGCAGTAGTCGCAAGATGCGCCGTATGCTCTTCGCTTACGCAAAGCACTCTCGCTGTCGCCTCCTTGGCTGCCTCGCGATCGTCGCGATCGTGGTTGGCCTGGCGCGAATTCCGGCGGCCCATGCCCAAGAGGCCGACACCGGTAGCGAGATGAACGGGCCACCGCCGCTACGTCCGCCTCCGTCCGACGCCACAACCAGCGAGGAGGTGCGGCCGCTCGAGCGGGTACCGATTCGGCAGCCAATTACCGGCTCGATGATGGTGGCGCCGCCCTACGGCAGTGCGCCGCTCAAGGTCGGTTTTTTTGTCCTCGCCACCGATCCCGAGAATATCGGCTTTCTGACTTACTCGTGGAACTTCGGGGATGGCACGGTCTCTTCGCTGCCGCCCGAGCTTTACATCTTTCATACCTACCCGAATCCGGGGAACTATGTCTGCTCGCTGATGATTAAGACCGTCGATGGCCGCTCGAAGAGTTTCTTCCAAGGGGTCATTGTAAGGGACCCGGCCGGCTGAGTCGGCGGCGCGGCGACCACCTTTCGACACGATTCTCAATGACGGCTGCTAAAAATCTTCCTCACGACCAGGCTTCGCCCGCCCATGGCCGTGGGCCATTGACCATACTGTTTGGCACGGTTTTTCTCGATTTGCTCGGCTTCGGGATCGTAATTCCTTTCCTGCCGATGTACGCCGAGCGGCTCGGCGTCGGCGCTTTCAAGATTGGCTTCATCCTGGCGATCTACTCGCTGATGCAATTTCTAATCGCCCCGGTGCTCGGCCGCATCTCGGATCACCTCGGGCGGCGCCCGATCATCATGCTGGGGCTGCTCGGCTCTTCGGTAAGCTATGTGCTCTACGGCTTCGCCGCCTCGTTTCCGATGCTGCTGATCGCACGCGGGGTGCACGGCGCCTGCGCCGGGACCGTCTCAACCGCGCAGGCTTACGTCGCGGATACGACGACGGACGCCCAGCGAACGCGCGGGATGGGGATGATCGGGGCGGCCTTCGGGCTCGGTTTCGTGCTCGGCCCGGCGCTCGGCGGATTGCTCGGCCATGCGAGCCTGCGCACGCCGGTCTTTTTTGCCGCGGCCCTCACTTTTGCCAATTTCCTGTACGCGGCCTATGCCCTCCCGGAATCGCATCAGCGCGTCGGTAACGAGCCGTTCCCCTGGGGTCATCTCGCGCAACCGTTGCTGATCCTGCCCCGTCAACTCGTCCGTCATCGGATGGCGCGCCTCTTCCTGATCGCGTTTCTCGCGACCTTCGCGATGGCCGTGTTCGAGACCACCTTCGCCCTGATGGTGCCGCTGGTCTACGGCTATCGCGCGGCAGGCATCGGCGGTCTGCTTGCCTACGCGGGATTGATCCAGGCGATTACGCAGGGTTATCTCCTCGGCAAAATCGTCAAACGGGCCGGAGAAGTGCGCCTCATCCAAATCGGCATGCTGCTGTTCGCGTTCGGGATGGCGCCGATGGCCAGTTTCGGCTCACCGGCGGCGCTGCTCGTGCTGCTGTCCGCACTGTCTCTCGGCTACGGCTTCGCGAATCCGTCCATTGCGAGTCTGATTTCGAAGCGCACGGGTCATCATTTGCAGGGCGAGGTGCTGGGGGTGAATCAGTCGGCGCTGGCGCTGGCGCGGATAATCGGACCGATCGTCGCGGGCCTGCTCTACGCCAGAGGCGGTCCGGCGGTCGCTTACGTCGGCGGCGGACTGATCGCCGTGGCCGCGATGTTCCTGGCGGGCGGCATCACGCAGGGTACAACATGCACAACGCCACATTGACCTGGCTCGTCATCTTTCACGTTTTCGGCGTGATCTTCTGGGTCGGGAGTCTGCTCCTGATCAGCAGCCTGATGCGGTTGGCGCCGGACGAGGTCGGCGCGGCCCGCGAAGCGCTGATCGTCGCGGCGCGGCGGCTGTTTCGCCTGAGCGCGAACATCGGCGCCGCCGTCACGGTGATCTTCGGCTTCGGCCTCATCATCAGCGAGCCGCAGGTCCTACGCCACGGCTGGCTCCACATCAAGCTATTGTTCGTCGCGATTATGCTCGGGTGTCACTATCAGCTTTACCGGCGCATCATCGGACTCGAGAACGATCCTGGCTCGGCCGCGCGCGGCGGCTTCGCGATGCTCCACGGCGTCGTCAGTCTGGCGCTGCTGGTCATCCTCGCGATGGTGTTCTTCCGGCCCTTCTGACTTGATGCCGTGATCGATAATCACACTTTACCAAATCCGAGTATCTATCGATCATTTCCGCACGCCGCCAGTCAATTGGGCCAGGTCGCTATCGGTACAAGACTTGCGAGCCTCAATCTCGGCAATCAATTCGGTGAGGCGCTTTTCCACCTGCTGACTAGTCGAGCAAAGTGTATATCCATCCAGTGACTCGCTTGGCTTAGTGAAGTCCTGACCGAGCTCGTTCACGCATTCAGGGTTTCCGCCACGAAGATAGCGTTCCAAGTAAGGCTCGAGGGCGCGGCCTCTTCGCAGCGCAAGACACCGATAAAGTTTTTCCCCGGAAGCGCCGAGATAATAGCCGCTCAAGCTTGCGAACGCGCTGAGAGCTTCGGACGAATTCATACTATCGAAAAGTGACAGCCGGCTGGTCTCATACTTCATATGATCGGAATACCCGGTGTTGCGCTGCAGGCTTTGGTTCTGCGCGAAAATAGCGAGATCCGAAACAATAGCTCGCTTGAGGAGTTTCGGCGTCGACGATTGCCCGCTGGGCGCGGCCTTCGTCGGCAGGGTCGTCGGGGTGGGCTCGAGGATCTCGGGATGATAGTGATACGACCACGACCGTGCCAAAACTGCGGAGATCCCGCCCAGCAGGAACAACGATATCACTACCAAAAGCCGAACGGCGCTTGAAATGAGCCTCATGGCATCAGCGCGCGATCCCGATACAGGCGGCTTTCATCTTTGTTTCAGCTATACCAGTGTCTTAGATCCATTTCTTGTGAACCAACCACACCTTTACCAGCTGAGTTAGCACGACGTATAGCAACAGCGTCAGTAGCAGCAGTGGCCAGAACTGAAATGGAAGAGGAACCATGCCCAGCCACGACCCAATCGAGGAAGACGGTAGCCACATCCCGACTAACATTATTGCGGCGGAAGTCATAATCAGCTGCCAACTGGCACGGCTCTGGATGAATGGCACCTTATTGGTGCGGATGACATGGATAATCAGGGTTTGAGTTAGCAGTGACTCAACGAACCATCCAGTCTGGAACAAAGCGGCCGCATAGGTGGAGTCCGGATTGGCAAGAGTGGCGTGGGCAAAACGAGCGGCTAACTCCGGCGGCGGTACCAGTCCCAAATCGTTGCACTTGAAAATGAACCACATAATGAAATAGGTCGTATAGTCGAAAACTGAACTGCATGGCCCGATGTAGATGATGAATCTGGCGATTTCACCCATAGACCACGGACGGGGTTTCGCGACTTGCTCAGGATCAACCTCATCTGTCGGGATTGGCACTTGCGAGAAGTCATAGAGCAGATTGTTGGTCAGGATCTTGATCGGCGACATCGGCAGATAGGGTAACCAGAGGCTCGCACCGAGCACGCTGAACATGTTTCCAAAGTTCGAGCTGGCGCCCATCCGGATATATTTGAGAATGTTGGCAAAGACCTTGCGCCCCTCCGCTACGCCTTCCGCGAGCACCAGCAGGCTTTTTTCCAGCAAAATTGCGTCTGCGGCCTCCTTGGCGATGTCCACCGCGGTATCCACCGAAATTCCGACGTCAGCGACGCGCAGTGCCGGCGCATCGTTGATGCCATCACCGATAAATCCGACCACGTGTCCCGCGGTCTGCAGCGCCTGGATTATGCGTCGCTTATTGAAGGGCGAAAGGCGAACGAACAAGATGGTGGTTTGAGCGGCCTTTGCCAACTCAGCATCATTCATGTTTTCAATCGCGGCGCCCGTGAGCACGTGGTCGATAGCGAGCCTGACTTCACCGCAAATCTTGCGCGATACCAGTTCATTGTCGCCGGTTAGGACTTTGATCTCGATGCCATGCTTTCGCAGAGCCGCGATCGCTGGAGCCGCGGTGTCTTTGGGCGGATCGAGAAATGCGATATAACCCCTCAAGATCAGGCCTTCCTCGTCATCCTTGCTATAGACGCGCTTGGGCTCACAATCGCGATAGGCGATAGCCAGTACACGGAAGCCATCAGCAGATAGTTTGTCGTATTCCGCTTTGAGATCTTCCAGTATAACCTGATCCATCAGGTAAATCTCGCCCTCGAGCTCGAACTGCGTGCAGCGCCCGAAAACGGACTCCGGCGCCCCTTTGCAAATCAGACGATGACCTCCATCCGGAGTGGCTACCACTACGGACATCATTTTACGGCTGAAATCAAAAGGGATCTCATCGACCTTGAAATACTCGGCGGTCCGCAGATCCTGGTGAAGCTCGCCGTGCGGGAGGACGGCGCGGTCGAGAACGTTTTTCAAGCCAGTCTGGAAATGACTATTCAGGAACGCCAGTTCCAGGACACCTTCGTCCTTTTGCCTGGCAACGTCGCAATGCTGCTCGAGTATGACGCGGTCCATGGTAAGCGTGCCGGTCTTGTCAGTGCATAGCACGTCCATCGCGCCCAGGTTTTGAATTGAGTTGAGCCTCTTGACGATTACCTTTTTGCGCGACATCAGCATCGCGCCTCGGGAAAGGCAGACACTTACTATCATTGGGAGCATTTCGGGGGTGAGGCCGACCGCGACGGCGAGTGCGAACAGGAAAGCTTCTCCCCATCGATGCTTGCTGAAGCCATTGATCAAAAAGACTAGAGGCACCATCACCGTCATGAAGCGGAGCATCAACCACGTAAACGCTGAAACGCCCTGATCGAAGCTGGTCGGTGGCGGCGCTTGCGTGATGGCGCTGGCCATCGTGCCGAGGTAGGTTTTCAGACCGGTCTCGATGACAACAGCGGTTGCCGTACCGCTCTCGACGCTGGTGCCGAGGAAACACACATTCTGGAGTTCGAGCGGCGAGTTTTTGGCCGACGGCTCCGGAAGGTCGAACTTCTCAACTGGAAACGATTCGCCGGTCAAGCTGGCCTGAATGAGGAAGAGGTCCTTACACGACAGGACGCGGATATCGGCCGGAATCATATCGCCCGCGGAAAGCTTGACGACATCGCCGGGAACCAGCTCTGCCAGCGGAATCTCGCGCGCGTTGCCCTCCCGCAGCACCGTCGCGGTGACCCGAATCATAGCTTTGAGCTTTGCAGCAGCCGTATCCGCGCGGGCTTCCTGAACGAAGCGCAAAGAAACTCCAAGCACCACCATCACAACCATCAAGGCACCGCCGACGAGGTCGGACACGTCCTCGGCGGTAGCGAACGAAATCACTGCGAGAACTACCAGCAAAATCACTAAGGGATTCAGACAAGCTCTTAGCAAAAGCCCTAGCCGCGTGAACCGATGCTCAGCAGCTACAACGTTAGGACCAAACACTTCGATGCGATGGATAGCCTCTTCTTCTGACAGTCCGTCTGGTCCGCTCTGAAGTTCTGAGAGCACCAGTTCGGTTGGAAGCGAGGCAATTCTGGAAAGCTTGGGCGAAAACTCGGCCAAACCAATGTCGCGCTTGGCGGCTGGGGTGAAGTTTTTCGGGAGCACCGAGGTAGGCAAAGAGGCCATCGCTATCTCCAGACGAGCCGTTCGAATGTTACACGATCGGGTCCTTCACAATTCGCTGTAAAGCCGTAAGCCCGGCCCCCCGAGCGCGGTTATAACCCCGATTATTGATGTACTGTAGATGAGCGCGCCAAAAAATCCGCGCACAACGTATGTTGGTGCTCAGAACTCCAGGTGCAGTCTTGTCGCGAGGATGTTGACTGGGCCGCGATCGCTGTTGAAAGCGGGATCCGCGACGAACTGGTAATCGGCTGCGAGGTGGATGTTTTTCCAAAGAGGGAAGTCATAATAGGTCTCCAGAACTTTTTCCCAGCCATAAGTGAGCGCGCCGTCGCCGTCGAGAATACCCGTGCCGCCGGCCTCGAGGTACCGTTGGTTGGCACGCGAAATACCGCTCATGACGCCAGCCAGGCCGAAAGTGTCGGCGGGGCGGCGCCACGCTTCGCCATTCACGCTGAGGCCCAGTGATGCCGTGTAATTGATGTCAGTGAACATCCAGGCTTCATTGCGGCCCAGATTCCAGCCCACACGGGAAAACAAACCCACATTCTCACTTATTGCTTGTTCTAAATTTAGACCAAAGCCGTAGTTGCGACGGTAGGCATAGGTTTGTGTGATGTCGATTCCCGGAGCAGTGAGCGCTGCTGTATAACTGCCCATGCGCCCCTGGTTGAGAAAGGACAGAAAGCGCAACGCCGCTAAATGACCATAGAGGCTGTAGCGCCGCTCGAATTCCACCGCCATTCCCCAGTCTTGCCAAAAGTGCCCGTCACCAGCTTGGATGCTTTGGTAACCTGGTTTGATGAAAAGCGCGTCTTCGGCGGTCCAAGTATTGGCCACCGCCGGGATTTGAAAAAATCCATAGCGTAGCGCCCATTTTCGCTGGTGCAATTCGAGTGTCAAGCCAGTAGTGAAGCCCAAACTGTCTGCAGGGTAATCCCAGGCGGCGTTGGTCACCAAGGCCCAGTTCATGAATTGCGTGCTCGGATCACCCGCATAGGAATTGTCGTCAAAAATATCAATAGCGCCGATCCGCCCAACGGTGACGGCAAGCCGTGAGACGTCATGTTTGCCGGCGAGCGTCAGACCGTCAGCGGGCACAAACTCCTGCTCACCACCGAGATCGATGGTCTGCCTTATGAAGAGTTGCGCGATGTCCAACCTGGGATAGGCCGTGCCGGCTTTGTAAGCTTCGCCATTGGGATAATCGTCAATGCCCAAGGTGTTGTGCAGTCCAAAACCCTGCCACATCAACCCATCAATATGAGCTTCCGCGCCAGACCATAATTGGACTCCAGCATACAGGTCCACTGATACCGTTTGGCGGATTTGACCACCGGGGGGCAAACTATTTGCACCCGAATATTTCGCACGAAAGGAGGGATATCCTTGCATAATGTCGGTATTCTGAACGTGCCAATTCCAGGTCTGCGGCTGCTCTTCGCCGGAGTTGACCACGTTCGGCAGTCCGGGCGGGCTGAGAACGTCGAACCCGTCGACATCAGGTGGCGCCGCGGCTGGAACCTCCATTAACCAGAGGGGGTCGTACAACCAAAAGACGACAGGCGCAACATCAACGCTACTGCTAACTTCTGGACCGCTGCCGGTCTCAGCCCAAATTTGAGCCGGCCGCTCAGCCTGGCAGGAGAGAGCCACACCCAAAATCACTGCGGTCGCTAGCTTCCACATATCCCAGCCGTCTTCTGGGCTGGCCGAAGCTGTTCGCCACGGCGAGACCCGGCCATGTAGATTCTTCCTGGACTGAAGGTCTCATTCGCCTCTACTTCGATGCGCGACTGAGTCCCGGGCACCACGTTTAGTGGCTGACTTCCCCCTTGCTACCCACAAACCCGCCTCGGAACCACCTTCATTGCCCAGATGGTATTCGTCTTCTGCCTTGGAGCTGTCGTCCCCGCTGGTTTGCGCGTGGAGCTGAACCGCCGACGCCGGAAGCATGCAAATAAGCATCGCGAAGCCGGCGGCGGCTGCCACACCCAACTGACGGCTGAAGAACGGTTGAAGACTTTCGCGAAGAATCCGAACTTGGGGATCGGGCTTGGGCACGAGGCTTCCTTTCTGAGCATTCTGAAGAAGGCTCGATCATAAGTGCGAAGCCGGACGTATACGATATGCGTGGGCATCCTTCCATTGCGATTCTGTTACGAAACATCTCAATCTATATGTCTAAAGTGCTCTCCCTTATCCGTCTTGGCGAAATTCTGCTCGAGGAGTTCCTGAAGCCCTCGACATGAAACCCGCACCAATTGGCGATGGCGCCGCGCGTGCCGCCCAACCGTATCGTCGTACGCCTGATCGGCCGCGATCAGGGCGCGTTGCTTCGGCGGCATACTGCCTGCTCAGTGCTGATCGCCCCAATACCCGATCGCGGCGTAAGGTTTATACCGATAATACTTCGGTCTGGAATCGACGCGGATGTGCAGCCAGCTGACACCAAGCCCGGCAGTGCTCAACCAAATCGGCCGCTCACCGAGGCGTGAATCGACAGCTTGTGCCAAAGCAGACCAAATCTGATCGATTTGCACCGGCGGGGCCTTCCGCATAAACGTTGCTAGATGGGTGTACGAGTCGCGGGCAGTCTGAGGATACGGAGCGACCAGCAATGTGTCGCGCCCCAAACTTTCAAATGTTGCAACACCGCTGGCTGACGCATCCGGGGTGAAATGCTCTTCAAATGGTTTGGGATTGGGTGTCAACGAGTTGAGACTACGGCTCTCGACGAACACACATTCAAATGGCCTACCAAGCACCGCACGACTGAGTGGCGGCATTTCCCAGCAGTAGGCTTCAAACGGGATACTGCACAGTGACGACGCCCAGAATCCGCGAAAGTCAGGATTGCTTCGCCAACTATCAATGACGTTGCCTATGCTCATTGAATCGCTGCCCGACTCAAGCCGGACGCGGATGGCTCCGTCGCCTCCAATGGGCGGTGTCTTTAGACGCCACATAGCATCCCTCCCCTCACGCAACGTTGACGATTAGATCGTAAGCCTCTTACCCGAGATACGATTTCTATGCGGCGGAATGGGAACACCTGACGCAGATCGAGCGCGACGTTCAGCCACGCTCGGAGTAGCGACTGTCTCTGACCTGAGACTAACCCTGCGCGGCGCCATCGTATGCCTTATCCGCCGCGACCAGGCCGGCGCCGCGCACCAACTCCATCCCTTGCGCGGTCAGCAACGTCTCGAGCGCATTCAGGATAAGCATCACATTCTGGCGGCGCGACGACTCGCCCATCAGACCAATCCGCCAGACTTGGCCTTTGAACGGGCCTAATCCCGCGCCAACCTCCGTGTTGAACAGGCGGAGCAAATCGCCGCGCACCCGGGCGTCGTCGATCCCGTTGGGGACGCGCACCGCCGTCAGTTGCGGCAGGCGGTAACCCTCCTGCGCCGCCAACGCGAGACCCATCGCGACCACTCCGGCCTGCAGGGCGGCGGCGTTTTCGCGATGACGTTGGAAACGCGCTTCCAGCCCCTCCTCGACGACGATGCGCAACGCCTCGTAAAGCGCGTAGTTCATCGTAATAGGCGCGGTGTGATGATAAACGCGGTCGGAACCCCAATAGCGCTCGATTCCAGCGAGATCGAAATACCACGAGCGGCATTTGCTTTTGCGTGCGTGCACCTTTGCCATTGCGCGCACGCTGAAGGTCACTGGCGCGAGCCCGGGCGGGGCACCCACGCCCTTTTGCGTGCAGCTATAGCAGGCGTCCACTTCCCAGTTGTCGACTTCGACCGGCACGCAGCCCAGCGAGGTCACGGCGTCCATCACGAACAGCGCGCCGTAGCGATGGGCCATCCGGCCCAGTTCGGCGACCGGTTGATAGACCCCGGTCGAGGTCTCGGCATGCACCACCGCGAGCAATTTCGGCCGCGCCGCCGCCTTCAGGGCCGCTTCGAGGCGGGCCGGCTCGACGATCATCCCCCATTCCGCTTCGACCCGATGGACCTTGGCGCCCATCCGTACGGCCGCTTCGGCAGCCCGATCGCCGAAGACTCCGTTGACCCCGACGACCACCTCGTCACCCTCTTCGATCAGATTGGCGAAGGCGGTTTCCATCCCGGCCGAGCCGGTGCCCGACACCGGGAAGGTGATCTCGTTGGTGGTCTGGAAGACGATACGCAGGAGCTGCTTGATATCGTCCATCACGCGCAAGAAATCCGGATCGAGATGGCCAACGACGGGCGAAAGCAGCGCCTTCATCACGCGCGGATGGACGTTCGAGGGGCCGGGGCCGAGCAGAATTCGGGCTGACGGCTGAAGTTCTGGAAAGACAATCGCCACAGTTATTCTCCCTTATATCTTGAGGCGGCTCGGCTTGAGCTCCGCTAACCTAAGATTTTTTGACGCAGCTCGCAAAGACTTGATTCGGCCGCGCGTCGCAGACTCCGCCGCCCCCTGTGCTCGCTCCGCGCCGCAACGGCGCTCCGCTAGCGTGAGATTCTTGACGCAGCTCCGGGGGCGGCCGAGTCCGCGAGGCGCGGCCAAAGTAGAGACTCGCCTGCTCGCTACGCCTCCGGCTCCGCTAACTAAAGATTCTTAACGCAGCTCGCAGACTCGCCTGCTCGCTCCGCGCGGCAACCGCGCTTCGCTAGTGATTATTGACCGGCAAGGTCGCGATGAAAAGCCGCGACGCTAGGCCGCAGCGGCTTTTTTCGTGCTAGAGTGGCCGGGCTGATGAGCGCGCAAGCTTCTATCGATTCCCGTATCGATGCTCACGTCGTGGCGGAGTTGCGGGAGATTCTCGGCCCCGACGGCATCGTCTCCCGCGCGACCGAACTCAAGGTCTATGAATGCGACGGCTGGACGATTGCCAAGTCCGCGCCCGAGCTTTTGTTACGGCCGCGCTCGACCGGCGAAATCAGCGCGATCCTCAAGCTGCTGTACCGCCACGCAATCCCTTTCGTGCCGCGTGGCGCGGGTACCGGGCTCTCCGGCGGATGCCTCCCGCTCAACGCGCCGGTCATGATCTGCACCTCGCGTATGAATCATATCCTGGCGATCGATCGCGCCAGCCGCCGGATCGAGGTCGAGAGCGGCGTCGTCAATCTCAACGTCACCAACGCGGTCAAGGCGCACGGCTACTTCTACGCGCCCGACCCGTCGTCGCAGATGGCCTGCACGATCGGCGGCAATATCGCGGAGAATTCCGGCGGGCCGCATACTCTTAAATACGGTGTCACCACCAACCACGTTCTGGCCGTCGAAATCGTTCTCCCCGATGGCGAAGTCGCGGAGTTGGGCGGCCCGACCGAGGAAATCTGCGGCTATGATCTGGTCGGCGCGGTCGTCGGCGCCGAAGGCACGGCCGGAATCGTGACGCGCGCCACGCTGCGGCTCTCGCGCGAACCCGAAGCGCATCGCACGATGCTCGCGGTCTTCGCCGAGGTCACGGACGCCACGCGCGCCGTCTCCGCGATCATCGCGCGGGGGATCATTCCAGGCGCGATCGAAATGATGGATAAGCTCATCATCCGGGCGGTCGAGGATGCCTTTCAAGTCGGTCTGCCGGTCGACGCCGGAGCCGTTTTGATTATCGAACTTGACGGACTCGCGGCCGGGATGGACGAGCAGGCGGCGCGGGTCAGCGAGCTGGTGCGCGAGTCCGGCGCCCGGGAAGTGCGCCTCGCGCGCGACGAACACGAACGTACCCAGTTGTGGAAGGCGCGCAAGCGCGCGTTCGGCGCGGTCGGCCGGCTGGCGCCCAATTATGCGACGCATGACGGCGTCGTGCCGCGCACCCGTCTGCCCGACATCCTGGAGCGGATCACGGCTATCAGCGCGCGGCATAATCTGCAGATCGGCAACGTGTTTCACGCCGGTGACGGCAATATTCATCCGATTGTGCTCTACGACGAGCGCGACGCCGACCAGGTGCGGCGCGCGATCGCGGCCGGTCACGATATCCTGACCGCCTGCGTCGAGTTCGGCGGCAGCCTGACCGGCGAGCATGGGATCGGCGTCGAGAAGATCAACGAGATGCCGCTGCTGTTCGGCCCCGACGATCTGCGCGTGATGAGCGAATTGCGGCACGTCTTCGATCCCGATGAACGCGCGAATCCAAACAAGGTTATTCCGCGGCCCGGCGGCTGCGTCGAAGTCGCGACGCCACACCGTCAAGTGTCTTCATGAGCGGGCGCGCGATGCCCCGACCGTTTGTGCGCAGTGCCGCCGCTTAACGGTTCAACGCTGGCGCGCGACTTCGCTGGGCTCGTCGGGGTTGATCGCGTCCGAGCCGCCCACGGGCGCGAAGCCGAATTCACGAGCGTCGTGGTCGAACCGGAACAGCCCGGCGAAATCGGCGTGATCGTGCGCAAGTGCGAGCAGGATCGGATCACCCTGGCGCCGATCGGGGCGGCCCGGACGGTCGCGCAGATAAGGCGCGCGCCGGTCGGCATAGCGGTCTCGCTCGCGCGGATGAACCGCGTCGTCGCTTACGATCCCGCGGATATGACAATCATTGCCGAAGGCGGGTTTACGCTGGGCGACGTGAATCAGATGACGGCCGTTCACGGGCAACGACTGCCCTCCGATCCAGCGCAGCCGGAGCTGACCACGATCGGTGCGCTGATCGCGGGCGCCAAGGCCGGTCCGCTCCGCCTCAGCGAAGGCACGATCCGCGACCTGCTGATTGGCATCCGCTTCGTCGGCCACGACGGGCGGCTGGTGCATGCGGGCGGCCGTGTCGTCAAAAACGTGGCGGGCTATGACCTGATGAAAGTGCTGACCGGCTCGTTCGGCACGTTGGGGATTATCACGGAGGCTGCCTTCAAGGTGCGGCCGATTCCGCCCAATTATCAGCTTGCGCTCGCGACCTTCACCAATAGCGACGAGGCTTTCGTTGCGGCGGCCAAAGCCGCGGAAACTGCACCCCTGCTCCATTGCGATGTGCTTAGCCCCGGTCTGGCTGCGACGCTTGACGATTCGGGAGAATTCGCCGTGCTCGCGGGATTTGCGGGCGTGCGCGCCGAGGTCGAGCATCAAGCCAAAATTGTGGTCGACGCATTCGGCAAGACGACCTGTATCCTGGCTGACGCCGACGCCGCCGCGGCCTATGAACGGCTCCGCGACCGGTCACCCGATGATCCGGTAGTCGCGGCGCAGCTCGCGGTGCCGCCCGCGGCGCTCGCGCGAGTCGTCGCGGCGACCGGTGCGGACTTTCGCGCGCACGCCGCGAGCGGCGTCGCACAGCTCTACCACTCCGGCCCCTCCCAGCACGCCCTCGCGGCTCTCGCGACGTGGCGCGAGCTCGCGCGCGCGGCGCGCGGCCATCTGCGCGTGATCGCCGCCCGCTCCGACGTGCGGGCCAAGCTCGCGATGTTCGATACGCCACCGGCGCCCGCACTCGGGCTGATGCGCCGGATGAAGGCGGCCTTCGATCCCCATGGGGTCTTTAATCCCGGCTGCTTTGTCGGAGGACTCTGAGCACCCGCGATGGCGACGACAACTCCCGAGTTAGGACATCCGGTTACCGCTGCGAGCGACCCGGCGGCCGGTGCAACCCCGGCGCGACCGGTCAGGGACGTCGTCGATTACGACCTGTTGTTCGATTGCGTCCATTGCGGGCTATGCCTCGAATCATGCCCGACCTATGCGTTGACGCGGGCCGAGATGGATTCGCCGCGCGGACGAATCTATCTGATGAAAGCGCTGGCCGAAGGCCAGCTCGACCTCGACGCCGACGCCGTGCGCCATCTCGACCTCTGCCTGGAATGCCGTGGCTGCGAGACCGCCTGCCCCTCGGGCGTCCATTACGGGCGGCTAATCGAGAAGGCGCGCGTCTATGTCGAGCATAACTGGCGGCGAAGTTTCACGGAGCGGCTGCGTAATCGTTTGATTGGCGCAATTTTCCCGTATCCCAAGCGGCTGCGCGTCCTGCTCGCCCCACTCAAGCTTATCGAGCGGGTCGGACTCAGGCCGCTGCTCGAACGAATCTCACCCGCCGCGCTGCGCAACTGGCTCGAACTGCTGCCGCCTTTGAATCCGCTCGATCCGCCACGCTTCCCGGCGTTGCCGCCAGCCTCCAGGGCGGCCGCGGGATCGCCCAAGCGCGCCGTCGTGCATCATGGCTGCGTCGCGCAGGTGCTGACCGCCGCGGAAAACAGCAACAGCGAGGGCGCGCTGGAGGCCGCGGGCTACGAGGTCGTGCAACTCGCGCGGACGGTCTGCTGCGGCGCGCTCGATATCCATAACGGGAATCGGGAGCGCGCGCTTGAACTGGCGCGGATCAACGTGCGCGAGCTCGGCCGCTCCGGGGCGCACGCGATCATTTCGGCAGCCTCCGGATGCGCCGCCGTGATCGCAGGCTATGGTGAACTGCTCAAGGACGATCCGGCGATGGCGGGCGACGCCCGCGCCGTCGCGGGGCGCGTCAAGGATCTGAGCTCGCTGATTCTCGAGGGCGCCAATCCGTTCACCCGGGAGTTTCGCGCGACCGTCACCTATCACGACTCGTGTCATCTGGTGCATGGGCTCGGCGTCCGGGAGCCCCCGCGCGAGCTGCTCCGCTCGATACCCGGCGTGCGGCTGATCGACCTCGCCGAGTCGGATCTCTGCTGCGGCTCCGCCGGCAGCTACAACCTGACCGAACCTGAGATGGCGCATGCGCTCGCGGCGCGCAAGGCCGCGAACATTATCGCGACCGGCGCCGACTATGTGATTCTCTCGAACCCCGGATGCGAGTTTCAGATCGCGGCTGAACTACGGCGGCAAGGCGCCAAGACCCGGGCGATCCACCTCGCCGACTTTCTGGCGCTCGCCGCCAGCCAGGGATGCTCCGCACAAGGCCCTCTTAAGTCATTCTCGGCGCCGGAGCCATGACCCTGCCTTGCCGTCTCTTCCGAGGTCGCGCGGGCGCGGCTCCCGCGACCGTTCGGGTTCTGCTCCGTTGTTGCTGGCGCGGCGCACCCCGCTTCGCCTTGGCCTCCAGCGACCTTTGATCTCTCGGTCTGCCGCGCCTTCGTCCAATTCTATCTTCACCGGCTCTTTCCGATATACAAGGATCTACGCGCAGCGATTCTAAAGCATTCACATGTGCGGAGGTTCCCTGGGCGAGCGCGTCTGCGCGCGGAGCGAGCACAGGGGTCGGCCGAGTCGGAACCGAGGCTGAGCCTCGCAGACTCGGCCACCCACCGGACGCGCGGCCAAATCAAGTATCTGTGAGCTGCGCAAGGGTCAAGACGGCGCAGACCGCGAGAGCTTTCTCAACGGCCAGGCGCTTGCTTGCGATGCCAGGCGAAGGTGCCGACGATACCCATCAGACAAAGCATTACAAAGATTGCGGTCCCGGCGAGTCCGTCAGGCGTGACTGCCGCATGCATGATGGTAATGAGGGCAATCTGGTCGATCACGTAGTAGGCGAACCAGAGTATCGCGCAAATCCGGCTTTTGCGAAAAATCCCGTAAGCAAAGCCAAGTAACAGGGCGGCGTCGACGAAATTCCGTGGATTCAGCTGCGCGGCGCTCTGGTAAGCGAAGAAGCCGGTGAGCAGGCTGGAAAGCCCCGCCGCAATCCATGCCACCGTGATGAACCAGAAGGTCGCTTTTTCGCCAATCACGTTAATTGGAGCGACGCCACGAAAACGCGTGCATCAGGCTTGGTCAGCCTTCTTTCTGGCGTAGCGTTCGGCGCGGACCTCTCTCGGGGCTTGGTCGATAATGCGCTGCAGCTCGTCCGGGTCGGTATCGGCGTTACGCTCCCGGATGTCCTGCACGGTGCGATGAAACACGAGCCAGCGAACAGCTTCTTTCATATGACCCGTATGCAATCAGGTAGATAAACACATAGACGGCCATCGTAGCCCGGCGGGCGTACGTAAGAAACAGGTGAAACCACCCCTTGCCGCCGCTGATCCGGGACGGCTTCCCCGAGCCTTCGTCCAATTGATATAGTCCGCGCCTGCAACGTATTCTGACATTTTCGTGGTCGTCCGGAATACGCAGGTAAGTGATGGGGCTCAAAGAAAACCTCGAACGCATGCATGAATTGTCCCGCCAGGCCGAACTGGGCGGCGGGGAAGATCGGCAGAAACGCCAGCGCGAAAATGGCCGGATGACGGCCCGCGAGCGAATCAGCTTTCTGCTCGACCGCGACTCGTTTGTCGAGCTCGACAAGTTCAAAACCCATCGCAACAGCGACTTCGGGATGGCGGACCGCAAAATCGCGGGCGACGGCGTCGTCACCGGCTACGGCACGATCGACGGCCGCCAGGTCTGCGTCTTCTCGCAGGATTTTACCGTCTTCGGCGGCAGCCTGTCCGGGGCCTTCGCCGAAAAGGTCTGCAAGGTGATGGACCTCGCGACGAAAATCGGTTGTCCGGTGATCGGCCTGAACGATTCGGGCGGCGCGCGGATCCAGGAAGGCGTCGTCTCGCTGGCCGGGTACGCCGATATCTTCGTCCGCAATGTCCTGTCGTCGGGGGTCGTGCCGCAGATCTCGGCTATTCTCGGGCCGTGCGCCGGGGGCGCGGTCTATTCCCCGGCGATGACCGACTTTATCGTCATGGTGCGCGACACCTCGTACATGTTCATCACCGGCCCCGACGTGATCAAGGCGACCACGCACGAGGAAGTGACGATGGAGGCCTTGGGCGGCGCGGACGCCCATTCGACGAAGTCCGGCGTTTGCCATCTCGAGGAGCCCGACGACGCGAGCGCGCTCCAGACGATTCGCGATCTGCTCTCCTACATGCCGTCGAATAACGCCGAGGATCCGCCGTTCCGCGCGCCTGCCGACGATCCCCATCGGCGCGACGAAGCGCTCGATTCAATCGTTCCCGAGAATCCGAACAAGCCCTATGACATGTCCGAGGTCATTACGCGGGTCGTCGACGACGGGCATTGGCTCGAGATTCAAAAGGACTGGGCGCAAAATATCCTGATCGGCTTCGCGCGGATCGGCGGCTATGCCGTCGGGATCGTCGCGAATCAGCCGGCCTACCTGGCCGGCTGTCTTGATATCGACGCGTCGATCAAGGGCGCGCGCTTCGTCCGCTTCTGCGACTGCTTCAATATCCCGCTGGTGACCTTCGTCGACGTGCCCGGCTTCCTGCCCGGGACGACCCAGGAATTCGGCGGGATCATCCGCCACGGCGCCAAGCTGCTCTACGCATTTGTGGAGGCGACGGTGCCGAAAGTCACCGTGATCACCCGCAAGGCGTACGGCGGCGCCTACGACGTCATGGCGTCGAAACACGTGCGCGCCGATTTTAATTTCGCCTGGCCGACGGCCGAAATCGCGGTGATGGGCCCGGACGGCGCGGTCAATATCGTTTTCCGCAACGAGATTCAGAAGGCCAAGGACCCGGTCGCGGAAAAGGCGCGCCTGGTCGAGGAATATCGGCAGACCTTCGCGAATCCGTTCAAGGCCGCCGAGCTGGGTTATATCGACGAAGTGCTGATGCCGCGCGATACGCGGCCCCGGCTGATCAGCTCGCTCAAGGCGCTCGAGAACAAACGCGAGAAGAATCCGCCGCGCAAGCATGGCAACATTCCATTATAAGTGCCGGAGGCACGGGACAGGGGCGGGCGAGTTTCAATCCTGGACGCGACTCGCAGACTCGTTCGCTCGCTACGCCTGCGGCTTCGCTAATAGAGCCGCGGCCAAAATAAATGTTTAAACGCATCCTGATCGCCAATCGCGGTGAAATTGCCGTTCGCGTGATTCGTGCCTGCCGCGATCTCGGGATCGAATCGGTGGCGGTCTTTTCTGAAGCCGACCGTGCCGCGCTCCACGTCCGTGAAGCCGATTATGCGGTGCCGGTCGGTCCGCCGCCGGCCGCGCAAAGCTATCTGAAGATCGATCATATCCTCGATGCCGCAAAGCGGACCGGCGCCGACGCGATCCATCCGGGCTACGGCTTCTTCTCCGAGAATGCCGGCTTTGCGCGTGCGGTCGAAGCCGCGGGGATCGTCTTTATCGGCCCGCCCGCGACGGCGATCGAGCGGATGGGCGATAAGGTCGAGGCGCGCAAGCTGATGGCGGCGGCTGGAGTGCCAGTCGTACCGGGTTCGCCCGACACGCTCGACGGCGAGGCCGCCGCGCGCGCGGTCGCGAGCAAAATCGGTTTCCCGATTATGTTGAAGGCCGCGGCCGGGGGCGGTGGCAAGGGGATGCGCCTGGTCGAGGATGAAAAGGACCTGGCCTCGGCCGTGCGCACGGTCGCGAGCGAGGCCAAATCGTCGTTCGGTGACGGCCGCTTCTATATCGAGAAATTCGTCAGCCGCCCGCGCCATATCGAAGTGCAGGTCTTCGCGGACAAGCAGGGCAATACCGTTCATCTGTTCGAGCGCGAATGCTCGATCCAGCGGCGCAATCAGAAGGTGGTCGAGGAATCACCCTCGCCGTTCATCACGCCGGCGATGCGCGCCACGATGGGCGAGGTGGCGGTCAAGGCGGCTCAGGCGGTCAACTATGTCGGCGCCGGAACGATCGAATTTCTGGCCGACGCCGACCGCAATTTCTATTTTCTCGAAATGAACACCCGTATCCAGGTCGAGCATCCGGTCACCGAGATGGTCACCGGCGTGGATCTGGTGAAACTGCAGATCGAAGTGGCCGCGGGGGCCGCGCTCCCGTTCAAACAGCAGGACCTCGCGCAGCATGGCTGGGCCGTCGAGTGCCGAGTCTACGCCGAGGACTCGGCGGCTGGCTTTGCGCCGGCACCTGGCCGGATCGAAACGATGATCTTGCCCAATGGACCCGGCGTGCGGGTCGACACGGGCGTCTATGCGGGTGCGGAGGTCTCGGTTTTTTACGATCCGATGATCGCGAAGCTCGTGACCTGGGGCCGCGATCGTGCCGAGGCGATCGCGCGGATGCGCCGGGCGTTGAGCGAATTCACAATCGCGGGCGAATTGTCGACCAATCTGGATTTTCATCGCTGGCTCACCACCCATCCGCGCTTTCTCGCCGGCGATTTCGATACCAACTTCATTGCGCAGGAATATCGGCCCGCGACCGCCGCGCAACCTGAGGACCCGGCACGGCTGGCGGCGATCCTCGCGGCGGCCTTCGTCGCGCAGCGCGACGGCAACAATACAACGACGGCGGCGGCTTCGGGGCAGCGGCCGGCGGCCTCGCCATGGAAGCTGCTCGGCCGCAGCTTTATCCTGCGCTAGGAATCCATTCATGCGGTATGTGGCGACACTCGGCGAAGTCGAGCACGAATTGGAGATCGAGGAACTGACAGGACACTCAGTGCGGGTCAAACTTGGGGAAAACCAATTTGACGCCGACGTGCGACGCACCGGCGATTCGTCGTTTTCGATTCTGGTCGGTGAACGCTCGTTTGACTTCGAGGTCGCGCGGCAGAATGACGAACTGATCGTCGTTTCGCGCGGAGTCGCGACCCGGGTCACCTTGCAGGACGCCGTCCGCCGTCTGCGGGGTTCGTCGCGGCGGGAGCACGCAGGCGGCAAGGCGGAGCTGAAAGCGATGATGCCGGGGCGCGTGATCAACGTGCTCGTACAGGAGGGCGACGAAGTCGCGGCCCATCAGGGGGTGGTGGTGGTTGAGGCGATGAAGATGGAAAATGAACTCAAGTCACCCAAGGCCGGCAAAGTCATCGCGATCAAGGTCGCGCCCGGTCAGACCGTGGAAAAAGGCGACCTGCTCGTCGTAATCGAATAATTTCTCTCCCGGCTTGAGCCGCGCTAAAAAACCATGAGGGGTCCACGATGGCCAATGACGAACGCACCATAGCGGAGGCCCGCAAGGCGTGGGAGCAAAAGCGGATCGCACCCGCCCTCAAGCGCGCGCCCGAGCGGCGTGAAAGTTTTACCACCAGCTCCGGGATCGACGTTCAGCGCGAGTACGATCCCGCCGACCTCAATGGCTTCGATTTTCTGAACGATCTCGGCTTTCCGGGCGACTTTCCGTTCACCCGCGGCGTGCAGCCGAACATGTATCGCGGGCGGCTGTGGACGATGCGCCAGTATGCGGGCTTCGGCGACGCCGAGGAGTCGAATCGCCGCTACCGCTATCTCTTCGCCAATGGCCAGACCGGCCTTTCCGTGGCCTTCGATCTGCCGACCCAGATGGGGCGCGACGCGGACCATCAGCTCGCCCGGGGCGAAGTCGGGCGCGTCGGTGTCGCGATCGGGTCACTCGAGGATATGGAGACGCTGCTCGCCGAGCTGCCGCTCGACAAGATCTCGACCTCGATGACGATCAATGCGACGGCGTCGATCCTGCTCGCGCTCTACCTGGTCGCGGCCGAACGGCGCGGCGTCGGCTGGGATAAAGTCAACGGGACGATCCAGAACGATATCCTCAAGGAATATATCGCGCGCGGCACTTATATTTATCCGCCGCGTGGCTCGATGCGTGTAATCACCGATATTTTTGCTTTTGCGAGCCGTGAGGTACCGAACTGGAATACGATTTCGATTTCCGGCTACCACATCCGCGAGGCCGGTTCGACCGCCGCGCAGGAACTGGCCTTTACGCTCGGCGACGGTATCGCTTACGTCGAGGCGGCGCTGAAGGCGGGTCTCAAGGTGGACGACTTCGCCAGCCGGCTTTCCTTTTTCTTCAACGTCCATAACAATTTCTTCGAAGAGATCGCCAAATTCCGCGTCGCCCGGCGGCTGTGGGCGCGGATTATGAAGGAGCGCTTCGGGGCGCGGGACGAGCGGTCGATGATGATGCGCTTTCATGCGCAGACCGCCGGCTCGACCCTGACCGCGCAACAGGTCGATAACAACGTCGTCCGGGTAACGCTCCAGGCGCTCGCGGCAGTGCTGGGCGGCGCCCAGTCGCTGCATACCAATTCGCGCGACGAGGCGCTCGCGTTGCCGAGCGAAACGTCGGCGTTGCTCGCGCTCCGCACGCAGCAGGTAATCGCCTACGAATCCGGCGTCACGGACACGGTCGATCCGCTGGGCGGCTCCTACTACCTCGAGACGCTGAGCAAGGAACTGGAGGAAAAGACCCTCGATTATCTGCGCAAAATCGACGACCTCGGCGGCGCGGTGGCCGCGATCGAGCGCGGCTATCCGCAGCGCGAGATCCAGAACTCCGCGTTCATCTATCAGCGCGAGATTGAGCTAAAGCAACGCACGATCGTCGGCGTCAACGATTTCAAATCCGGCAGCGAACCACCCGGCGATATCCTCAAGGTCAACCCCGCGATCGAGGAAAAGCAGCGCGCGCGGCTGGCGCGAATCCGCACCGAGCGCGATCGGGCGGCGGCGCGCGCCGCGCTCGCGCAGGTTGAGCAGACGGCGCGCGGCGAAGGGAATCTGATGCCGGCGATTATCGACGCGGTGCGCAAGTGGGCGACGCTCGGCGAGATCGCGGATGCGATGCGCGCCGTTTTTGGCGAGTACCATGCGACGAATGAAGTTTAGATGAAAAAAGGCGTCGTACACGAAGGCCGCGCTTTATTTGCCGCCACGCGTCTGCAATCCTGCTAGGGTTCGCGGGGCAACAAGCAGGGAGATCGCGCATCGATGGGTCCATTTCCTAAAGGCGTATTTCTGACCAAAGGCGTCGGCCGACATCGCGAGAAGCTCAACGCCTTCGAGTTATCGCTGCGCTCGGCGGGAATCGCCGAATACAACCTGGTCCGCGTCAAATCGATCTTTCCACCGAACTGCAAGCTGATCACTGCGCAGGAAGGCGCACGCTACCTTACGCCCGGCCAAATCGTCTTTGCCGTGATGAGCGACAACGCCACCGACGAGCCCCATCGCCTGATTGCGGCTTCGGTCGGGGTCGCGATCCCAGCCAATCCGGTCCACTACGGCTACCTCTCCGAGCACCATAGTTACGGCGAACCCGAGCAAAAGGCCGGTGATTACGCGGAAGACCTGGCCGCGATGATGCTCGCGACGATTCTCGGCGTCGACTTCGATCCCAACTCGAGCTACGACGAGCGCAAGGACATCTGGCGCGTCTCGGACAAGATCGTCAGCACCCGCAACGTCACGCAATCAGCGGTAGGCGATCGCGACGGTCTGTGGACTTCGGTGGTCGCGGCCGCCGTCTTCGTCGATCTGCCCAACGGCAAATAGCACGAGCGCCAACGGTCTTCCTCTGGCGATTGAGCGCGTGATGGCCTAAGCTTTAGCAATGGCCACGGAAATTCTGTACTGCGCTGCTTGAAACTATCGGCCACGGGCCGCCAGTCTGGCGGCCTCGCTCAAATCCGGCTTCGGTGAAGACGTCCAGATCAAGCCGGGTCAAACCGGTCAATTCGACGTGATCGTCGACGGCCAGAAGATCTTCTCCAAGGCCGACGCCGGCCGCTTTCCGATCGACGGTGAGGTCGAGGAAAGCTTCGCGAAACTGCGCAAACCTCGCTAATCCCGGCCGCCTGACCGTCATTCGCATTCGTTAAATCGTCGGCTGTGGAAAAAAACACAGCTAAAATGTGCGTTTGCGGTCAAGTTTGACTTTCTCTCATGGTCCGATTGCAGTTTAGTGTGGACCACGATAACTGAACGATGATTCATCGTTGCCGCACTGCTATACTAACGTTACGGACAGGTTATGGAGAGTCGGCCGGGCGCGAAAGGGAGCGGAATGAGCAGTAACAACCTCAACTTCCTCAACCTCTTTCAGGAATTCAAAGCGGTGGGCGAGTTTGCCCGCTTCGCCGGCAACGCCTGGACCTGGCGGATGGCGCCGCGTACACGACGCCCGCGCCCGATTCTGCTGATCCCGGGCTTTATGGCCGGAGATGCCACGCTCTATCCGTTCGCGAACTGGCTCCGCTCGCGCGGACATCAAGTCTTTTTCTCCGGAATTCTCGCCAATGCCGACTGTCCCAAGCGTGCGATGGAACGTCTTGGGCGGATTTTGCAGGATTTGTTCGACCGCTACGACGAAAAGTTGGTCGTAATCGGCCATAGCCTCGGTGGCATCTACGCCCGCGAACTCGCGCGGCGCATGCCTGATTGTGTCGAGCAGACCGTGTTACTCGGCTCCCCGCTGCACAACCCCGGGAATAACGCCAATCCGTTCGTCAAAATGCTGGCGTCGCTAACGCTGCGTATGCACGAGCACGCCGGCGGATGTTCGGGAAGTCTGCATGATCTCTGCGGCGTGCATTCGCTGACGCCGCCGCCCGACGTACCGCAGACGATCATCTTTTCCAAGTCAGACGGAGTCGTCGATTGGGCGAGCTGCCTCGAGTCCGCGCCGCACGTGCGCAGCTTTGAGGTCGACTCCACCCATCTCGGGTTGCCCTACAATCTGGACACGATGCGAATCGTGCGGGAACTGATCGAAAGCCCTGTCAGCGCTGCCGCCCAAGCCCGGATGCAGGAAGGCTGAGGCGAGGAACCGCTGCGATGACACTCGTCATCGTCGTTAGCGGAATAGTAGTTCCTTCCGGTTGCCGGAGCTTTTCGCGCCGTTGGATCGGTGATCGCCCGCACTCCCGTGCTCTTGTGATAGACTAATCGGCAAAATCGATGCGTAAGGAGTTGACGCGCTGCCGCACTAGCGTGTGGCGGCCGACCTGCCGTGGCGGAAACCGACTACAAAGCGACCCTTAAGCTCCCCAAGACCGATTTCCCGATGAAGGCGAATCTGCCCAAGCGGGAACCCGAGACCCTCAAGCGCTGGGAGGAGAGCCAGCTCTACGCGCGGCTGCTCGAGCAGCGCAAGGACGCGCCCACCTGGATTCTGCATGACGGCCCGCCGTATGCGAACGGCCGGGTCCATCTTGGCACCGCGCTCAACAAGGTGCTCAAGGATTTCGTCGTGCGGTCGCGCTCGATGCTCGGTTTGCGCACACCCTTCGTGCCAGGCTGGGATTGTCACGGGATGCCGATCGAGTTCAAAGTCGCGCGCGACCTCGGTGAGCGGGCGCGTACGATTTCCAAGCTGGAGCTGCGCCGCCTCTGCCGCGAGGAAGCCGAGAAGTGGATCGACCTGCAACGCCGCGACTTTATGCGCCTTGGCTGTATCGGCGACTGGGCCCGGCCCTATATCACGATGGATCCCGCCTACGACGCGGCGGAAATCGGCGTGCTCCGGAATCTGGTGGCGCGCGGCTACGTCGATCGCGGCTTGCGTCCGGTGCACTGGTGCTTCTCCGATCGCACGGCGCTGGCCGAGGCCGAAGTCGAGTACGGCGAGCATATCTCCCCATCGATTTATGTGGCTTTTGCGCTCAACGCGAACGTCCTCGACCCCGCCCGACTCGCGGCCGATCCCGCCGAAGGCGCGGACTTGGCCGCGGCACATCGCGATGGCAAGCTCTTCGCGCTCATCTGGACGACGACCCCGTGGACCCTTCCCGCCAATCTGGGCATCACGCTCAATGACACCTTCGATTACGTCGCGCTCAAGGCGGGTGATCGTTATTACATTGTCGCGACGCGCCTCGCTGAAGCGGTCGAGCGCGAATGCGAGCTCAAGGTCGACCAGCGGATCGCGCTCAATCGCGACGCGCTGCATGCGCTCGACGGGCGCGATATTTTCCGCCATCCGTTCATCGCCCGTGACGGCAAGCTGATGTACGGCGATCACGTCACCGCCGACACCGGCACCAGCCTGGTGCATACCGCGCCCGGGCACGGCTACGAAGACTTCGTGGTCGGCGCGCAATACGGACTCAAGCCCTTCACGCCGATCGACACCAGCGGGAATTTCACCGCCGAGGGGGGCGAGTGGGCGGGACGTAACGTGTTCGCCGCCAACGACGCGATCGTGGCGAAGCTGCGGGAACTGGGCGCGTTGCTCAAGGTGCAAAAGCTCGCGCACAGCTATCCGCATTGCTGGCGCTGCAAGAATCCGCTGATTTTTCTCGCCGCCGAACAATGGTTCATGCGGATCGATCACGACGGTCTCCGGGCACGTGTGATCGCGGCGATCGATCAGGTCAAGTGGATTCCCGGATGGTCGCGCGACCGGATTCGGAACATGACCGAGACGCGGCCGGACTGGTGCCTCTCGCGACAACGGGCCTGGGGTGTGCCGATTCCGGCGCTGCGGTGTGCCGGCTGCGGTCATGTGGGCCTCTACGACGCGGTGATGGCCGCCGCGCAGCGGCGCTTCGCGGATGAAGGCTCCGACGCGTGGTTCGCCCGTCCGGTAGAGGATTTTGTCACGCCCGAAGTGCGGTGCGCGCAATGCGGCGGCGCCAGCTTTACGCGCGAAGAAGACGTGCTTGACGTCTGGTTCGATTCGGGTTCGTCGCAGGCCGCCGTGCTCGCCGCACGCCCCGAGCTGGCCTGGCCGGCGGACGCTTACCTCGAAGCGGTCGAACAGGCACGCGGCTGGTTCGGCTCGTCGCTCGCCTGCGCGGTGGCGGAGCGCGGCGGCGCGCCGTTCCGCAGCGTTATCAGCCACGGCCTGACGGTCGATGAACAGGGCCGCAAGATGTCGAAATCGCTCGGCAACTCCGAGGACGCGGCCGACGTCGTCGAGCGGATCGGCGCCGACGTGCTGCGCCTGGTCTATGCGTCGCTCGACTACACCACGGAGATCGCGCTCGGCAAGACCGTCTACACAGCGGTAGCGGAATCCTACCGTAAGATTCGCAACACCTGCCGTTTCATGCTGGGGAATCTCGCCGACTT
This sequence comes from Binataceae bacterium (SeqCode), assembly GCA_052145175.1. Lineage (GTDB taxonomy): Bacteria > Desulfobacterota > Binatia > Binatales > Binataceae > JAJPHI01. Next base: position 58,080 of record JBKQPD010000023.1, read on the forward strand.
CGATCCGGCGCGCGACGCGGTGGCGGCGGCTGACATGCTCGAGTTCGACCGCTTCATCATGGCGCGCATGGAGGAGCTCAAGAGCGGTGTGCGCCGCGCTTACGAGGCGTTCGATTTTCAGACGGCGTTTCACGCGATGCTCAATTTCGTCGTGGTCGACCTGAGCTCGCTTTATATCGATGTCGCCCGCGACCGTCTCTATTGTGACGGCGCCCGGTCACGCGAGCGGCGCTCGGCGCAGACCGCGCTCCACCTGATGCTCGACGCGCTGGTGCGGATGCTCGCGCCGCTGATGCCGTTTACCGCCGACGAAATCTACGCTTATGTTCCCGGCCGGAGCGCGAGCAGCGTCCATCTGCTGACGCTCGCCGGCCCCGACCAGCGCTTTACCGACCTCGCGCTCGAAGCACGCTGGGACGGCCTGTTGCAGGTGCGCAATCAGGCCCTCAAGGTGCTCGAAACGATGCGCCAGGCCGGCACGATCGGCGCGCCGCTCGAAGCCCGGCTGAGTCTCGGCGTGGCACAGCCCGCGGCCAGCGCGCTGGCCGCGACGCTGGAGCAGTATCGCGCGAGCCTGAAGGATCTCTTCATCGTGTCGGACGTCGCGATTCTGCCCGCGCCCGAGGTTGCAAAGCTCAGCGCGCAGGTCAACGGCGGCGACTCCTTCGCCGCGGACGGGATCTTCGGCCGGCTGGGCGCGCAGCCACCGCTGATGGTGATTGGTCAGCGCGCGCCCGGCCTCAAGTGCCAGCGCTGCTGGTGCTATTACGACGATGGCGGCCATCCGAGCCTCTGCCCGCGCTGCCGGACGGTGGTGGCCGCCGAGAACGCGTGAATTCCGCTTCAGCGCCAACGCGTGCCGACGTTCCTCGCGCAGCCGCCGCGCGGAGCCATGCCCTCCTGTTCGCGGCAGTGACGTTGCCGGTGTTGCTGCTCGATCAGTTGAGCAAGCATCTGGTCAGCACGCACATGCAGCTCTATCGCAGTATCCCGCTTATCCCGGGCTGGCTGGATCTGACCTACACGCTCAATCCGGGTGCGGCCTTCAGCCTGTTTGCGACGATGCCGGCCGGGTTCCGCCGGATCTTCTTCATCGCTCTTTCGGTCGTCGCGATCGTCGTTCTGACGGTACTAATCGTGCGCCGCGCGACCCCGTTTTCGTCCGCGCTCGCCTTCGCGCTGATTCTGGGCGGCACGCTCGGCAATCTGTACGACCGCCTGGGGCATGGGGTGGTGACCGATTTCATCTACTTCCATCACGCGTCGTTCAGTTACCCGGTGTTCAATATTGCCGACAGCGCGATCACGACGGGCGTCGCGATCGCGCTGCTGTTCAGCGCCTTTGCCCGCCCCCCGACCTCCGCGTGACGTTCAACTCGCCGGACGTTTGACGCTGTGGCCCGGCACGGTTTAGGTTGACTACACAGGCCAATCACGAACGGGGAGCATTATAAAAGATGAAGGCGATCAACACGGTCACCGGCACGGTTAACAGCGATAAACTCGGGACCACCCTGATGCATGAGCATCTGCTGGTTGGATGGGCGGGCTGGGAGCTGGATTGCAAGGCGCCCCGCTTCGACCGCAAGGCCGCGTTGCGCGGCGCGATCGACCGGCTCAAGGAGCTCAAGGACCTGGGGCTGAGTACCTTTGTCGACCCGTGTCCCAACGATATCGGCCGCGACGTCGTTTTCATGGCCGAGGTGGCCGACGCGAGCGGGGTCAACGTCGTCTGCTCGAGCGGTCTTTACAAGGAAGACCTCGGCAATACGGTCTACATGAAGCAGCGCTCGGCCGACGAGATCGCGGAGATCTACACGGCTGAGTTGACCGAGGGGATCGGCGAAACCGGGATCAAGGCGGGATTGATCAAATGCGCCACCGGCAAGGACCATATCACCGAATACGAAGAGAAATGCCTGCGCGCGGCGGCGCGCGCCTCTAAGCGCACGGGCGCGCCGATTACGACCCACACCGAAGAAGGCACGATGGGTCGTGAGCAGCTCGAGATCTTCGCGTCAGAAGGCGTCGATCTGAACAAGGTGATCATCGGTCATAGCTGCGGCTCTTCGAACCTGGGCTACCACGCTGACATGCTGGACCGCGGATGCTACCTCGGCTTCGACCGCTTCGGCCTCGATTTCGTCCATCCCGACCGGCTGCGCGTGGCGTCGTTGATCGGATTGCTGGGTATCGGCTTCGAGAAACAGATCGTCCTCTCGCACGATTCCGTCGCCTGTATCCTCGGCCGCGGCTTGGGTCTGCCGCCCGAGGTGATGGAATCCATCAAGAACTGGAAGCCGACCCATATTTTCAAGAATATTTTACCGAAGCTGAAGAACGCCGGGGTCCCGGATCAGAAGATCCAGACGATGATGGTCGACAATCCGCGGCGCTTCTTCGAGGCCTGAACCGCCAGCTCTTTGCAGCATCAGGGCCGATGATCACAGATCATCGGCCCTTTTCTTTCTGCAAGTGCCGCCGGGAGCAGCCGCGCTCACTTCGGATCTGCGCAAGCAGTATTGGGCGGGCGGCTCAGCTATCGAGCAGTTTGCGCAAGGATTTCAAATCGTTGCGGATCGATTCGAGCGTGTCTTGCAGGCCGGCGCGGCGCGGATCCGCCGCTGGCGGGGTCGCGCGGACGGCGGGGGCGACCCCGTCGGGTGACGGTTCGCCGCACAACTGCTCGAGGCCGACCTCGCGGATATGCTTTTTTGCGCCGGCGATAGTGTAGCCCTCGACATGCAACAGCCGCTTGACCATGCGCAGCAGCGCGAGATCCCTGGGCTGGTAAATCCGGTGCGACGACGAAGCGTGCCGGGGGCGTAGAAACGGGAACTGGGTCTCCCAGAAGCGCAGCACGTAGGCCTCGACGCCAAGGGCGCGCGCGGCTTCACCGATCTTGAGAGTTCGCTCGCTCCGCTCCGCCGTGTCGGGCATGGTCGACGGTCGCTTCCGTCGGGGCTTGGCGGGTTTCGAGCGCGGGGTAGTCATTACCCGGACTTGGCGCCGTTGAGCACGCGCTCCTTGAGGATTTCGCTGGGTTTGAACGAGAGCACCGCGCGCGGCTTGATCGTGATCGTGTCGCCGGTTTGCGGATTGCGTCCGCGCCGGGCGCCCTTCTGATTGACGGCAAGACTGCCGAAACCGGAAATCTTGACCTTTTCGCCCCGGCACAGGCACTCGCGCACGATCGCGAAAACCTCCTCCACCACGTCGCCCGCCTCTTTTTTTGCGCAGCCCACCCGTCCGTAGACCAACTCAACCAGATCGGCTTTGGTCATGGCCGTGCCTGACCGACCCTTCCCGGCCCCAACTTCGGGCGTCGTTATTGTCGCAACTCTGCTCCAAGCTGTTTCGCCGCCCGCTCGACCAGCGCGGCGTGCGCCCGATTAACTTCGTCGTCGGTAAGCGTACGATCTTTTCCACGATACCGACAGGCCACCGCGACGCTCTTTTTGCCGGCGGGCAACGAACTCCCCTCGTAAACATCAAACAGCTCAACGCTCTCCAGCAACCCGGCGTCCAATCCGGCGATTACTTCGCTGACCTTGTTGGCGGGAAAATCACGATCAATTACCAGCGCCAGGTCTCTCCGCACCGCAGGGAATCGCGGAGGTGGAATCACCTTTTGACGTGGCTCCGCACCGTAAGCAATAAGTTGCGCCATGTCAAGTTCAAAAAGCACGCACGGGCCCGTCAATTCGAGCCTTAGCGCTTCCGCCGGATGGAGCTCGCCCAAAATCCCGACGGCAACGCCGCCCAGCTTGATCGACGCGCACCGCCCCGGATGTAGATACGTCGCGTGGCCTTCGGGGATACGCTCGAAATCGATCCGACCATGGGCCGACAGGGTGCGGAAGATCGTCTCCAAAACCCCTTTCAACGTGCCGAAACTGGCCGCCACGGCGGGCTGTCCGACGGCGCCCATCGCGAAGTCGCCATAGCTCACCACGGCGACGCGATCCGACTCGCCCGCGACGCCCTCGCGCACGCCGAAGGTCTTGCCAATTTCGAACATGTGAAAGTTGCGCGCTTCGCGGTTCAGATTGAAGCGCAGGGCCGCCAGCAGGCCGGGGACCAAGCTGCGGCGCATCTCGGAGAGTTCGGCCGACAAAGGATTGGTCACGCGTACCGGCTCGGAGCGATCGAGGCCCGCGAAGCGCTCGTTATCGCCCGGCGCGACAAACGCGATCGTCTTCGCCTCGATGAGGCCACATCCGACCAGGATCTCACGGATCTCGCGGACCGCTTCGCGCGCCGGGTCGGGCGTGACGATGACCGCGCTGCGGAGCGGCGGCACAGCGGGAATTTCCGCGAGCCCGGCGAGGCGCGCCACCTCCTCGGCCAGATCCGCCGTCTCGTTGAGATCGGGGCGGAAGGGCGGCGCCACAACGTTGAAATGTCCCGGGCCTGCCGGTTCGACCTCGGCGCCGATAGCGCGCAGACGACGCTCTACTTCGGACGCCGGGATCGCGACGCCGAGAATCGCGGTCATCGCCGCAAGGTCGAGCGCGATCGTGCGCGGCGGCGCGGGCAGCGGCTCGACGTCCAGTGGCGCGGCGACCGCGCGTCCCTCGCCCAGCTCGCGGATCAGCGCGCCCGCGCGCAGCACGGCGGCGACCTGTCCGGCGCGGTCGATACCGCGCTCGAAGCGATAACTCGCCTCGCTGCGCAGGCCGAGCCGCCGCGCCGTGCGCGCAATCGTGGCGGGATCGAAGTACGCGCTTTCCAGAATGATCGAGGTCGTCGCCGGGCTTACTTCGGAGTTCTGCCCGCCCATCACGCCCGCGATCGCGAGCACCTTGTCGCGATCGGCGATCATCAGATCATTTGGGTCGAGACTACGCGCGACGCCGTCGAGCGTCGTAAACTCCCGATTGACGCCCGCCCGCCGCACGATGATCGCGTGATCGACGACCTGGGTCGCGTCGAACGCATGGAGCGGCTGCCCCAGTTCGAGCATCACGTAATTTGTTACGTCGACGACGTTGTTGAGCGCCCGCATCCCGCACAATTCCAGGCGCCGCCGCAGCCATACCGGCGACGGCTTGATCCTGATGCCGGTCATCGGCAACGCGGCATAGCGCGGACAGGCTTCGGGGGCGAGAATCTCGACCGCGACCGGAAGCCCCCGCGCGGTGGCGGAGCCCTGGTCGGGCGCTTTGACCGAAGGCAACACCGGCGACTTCAGTTTGAGGTTGAACAGCGCCGCGATTTCCCGCGCGATACCCAGGATCGAGAGACAGTCGCCTCGATTCGGCGTGATCGCGATATCGAGCACGACGTCGGGGATCCGCAGATAGCTGCTCAGCAGGTCGCCCGGACGGGCGTCGGCATCGAGTTCGAGGATGCCCTCGTGATCTTTCGAGAGGCCAAGTTCGGCCTCCGAGCAGAGCATCCCTTCGGAGGGCACGCCGCGAATCACCGCGGCCTGCAGCGGCGGCGCGTTCTCGAGGCTGCCGGTGCCCTCGCCATGCACGCCGCCCGCCAGACGAGCGCCGATTTTCGCGAGCGCCGCGGTCATCCCGGGATGGACATTCGGGGCGCCGCAGACCACCCGGAATTGTCCCGCCGGGCCTGCGTCCACCGCGCACAAGTTGAGGCGATCGGCATTCGGATGGCGTTCGACGGCGGTCACCTTCGCGACGAAGACGTCGGTGAAGCTCGGTCCGAGCTGTTCGCTATTTTCCACTTCGAGCCCGGCGATCGTGAGCCGGTCGCAGAGTTCGTTCAACTCCACGTCGATCGTGACGAATTCCTTCAGCCAACTGAGCGGCAGCTTCATGACGCGGCCCCGCCTGACTGGAACTGGCTCAGGAAGCGCAGGTCATTCTCGAAAAAAAGCCGCAGGTCATGGACCCCGAGCTTGAGCAGCGAGGTGCGCTCGACGCCCATCCCGAAGGCAAACCCCGCGTACTGGGTGGGGTCGTAGCCGACCGCGCGCAGCACGTTGGGATGGATCATCCCGGAGCCCAGGATTTCGGTCCATCCGCTTTGCTTGCAGACCCGGCATCCGGCGCCATGGCACAGCAGGCACGAGATATCGACTTCCGCGCTGGGTTCCGTGAACGGGAAGAAACTCGAGCGGAAGCGCACGCCGGTAGCGGTGCCGAAGAGCGCGCGCAGGAATTCGGTGAGCACGCCCTTCAAGTGCGCCATCGTGATTACGCCGGTGCGATCGACCATGAAGCCTTCGATTTGGCTGAACATCGGCGAGGCCCGCACGCTCAGTTCGTCGCGGCGATAGCAATTGCCCGGACAGACGATCGCGAGCGGCGGTTTGCGCCGCTCCATCACGCGGATTTGTCCGTTCGAGGTATGGGTGCGCAGCAGCAAGCCGCCGGGGATGAAAAACGTATCCTGCATCTCGCGCGCCGGATGGTCCGGGGGAAAATTCAGCGCGCCGAAGTTGTGGAAGTCATCCTCGATATCCTGGGTCTCGATCACCTCGAAGCCCATCGCGGTGAAAATCCCGAGCATTCGTTCCCGGCTCTGGGTCACCGGATGCAGCCAGCCGCGCGGCACGTGCCGCCCGGGCAGCGTCACGTCGATCCGGGCCTCACCGAGCGAGCGCTCCATCGCGGCGTGTTTCTGCGCGGCCACGAGGAGCTCGATCCGGGCTTCGAGTTCGCCCTTGATCTCGTTGACCAGCCGCCCGATCAGCGGTTTCTCCTCGTTCGGAACTTCGCGCATCCGGCGCATGATCTCGGTCAGCTCGCCAGAGCGGCCGAGCACCCGCACGCGCACTGTCTCGATCTGGGCGTCGGTCGCGCCGTCCGCGAGCTCCTGTAGCGCGCGGGTGCGGATTTCCTCGAGTTGTTGTCTCATCCTGATGCTCCGGCTGGTTCGCCAGCCATGGTGACGGACGCGAAACGCTTGCAGGCACAAACAAAAGACCATGTGGCTTGGCCACATGGTCTTTCGTGCGCGGCGCTGTTAGAGGCGCGGGCGAGGCCTAAGCGGCTTGAGCGCCCAGCGCGTCCTTGGCGGCGCGCACCAAATCACTAAACAACTGGTTGCGATTCAAGGCCAGCGCGGCCAATTGCTTGCGGTCGAGCTCGATTCCGGCCTTTTTGAGGCCGTCCATAAAACGGCTGTAGCTCAAGCCATGTTCGCGCACCAGTGCGTTGATTCGCGTGATCCAGAGGCCGCGGAAAAGCCGCTTCTTCTGCTTCCGGTCGCGATACGCGTAGGTCAGCCCTTTTTCAAGGGTGTTACGGGCCTGCCGGTAAAGTTTGCGGCCACCGACAAATCCGGAGGCCAGCTTGAGTTGGCGTTTATGACGGCGGCGGGTTTTGGGTCCGCCTTTAGCGCGAGGCATCGGAGAATGCGTCCTTCCTTAATTCTACAGCGGCGGCCTTAAAGCGAATTCCACCTGGAATACGATCAATCACGCAGCGCCCTAGAGATACGGCGCCATGAGGCGCACCTTCTTGGTATCCGCCTTGTTCAACATTCCCGGGCTTCGCAGGTTGCGCTTGCGCCCCCGGCTCTTGCTCGAGAGCAGATGGCGCAAATTGGCGCGCTTGTGCTTCGCCTTGCCGGTTTTGGTGATGGCGAATCGCTTGGCGGCACTTCTGTTGGTTTTGATCTTCGGCATCGTTCTTTCCAGCGCGCCTGCTTTCCGCCGCGTCGCTCTTTCGCCTCAGTTAACTGACTTAAAATTTCTGACGCCGCTCGCAGACTCGCCTGCTCGCTCCGTTCGCCCGGCCTCACTCCGCTAGCGTTTATCGCGGGGTCAGCAGAATCGACATATTCCGTCCTTCCATCCGGGTCGACCCGTCGGGCTGCGCGATATCCCGAACTTGCTCGACGATTCCGTCGATCAAAGCGCGGCCCAGTTCCGGATGGGTAATCTGCCTGCCCCGAAACGAAACCGAGAGCTTAACACGCTGCCCGTCCGTTACAAAGCGCCGGATGTGCTTTACCTTGAAGTCGACATCATGCTTGTCGGTGAGCGCACCCATCTTGACTTCCTTGATGGCGCTCGCCGCCGAACCCTTTTTGGAATCGTGCGCTTTTTTCTTCAGCGCATAGCGATACTTGTCGAAATCGGTTATCCGGCAGACCGGCGGCTGCGCCGTGGAGGCGACTTCCACCAGGTCGAGTCCGCGGGTTTCCGCGAGGCGAATTGCGTCGCGCACTTGCATGATGCCGGCCTGTTTGCCGTCCGCGTCGATCACCCTGACTTCGGGCGAGCGGATTAGGTTGTTGACCCGGATAGCTGGCTCCCGTGATGGCGGAGTACGAAAATCCCTACGAATAAATCACCTCCCTCCTCGACCCGTTCAGGCCGAGCATAAGTTAAGCGGTTGCCAAAGCCGCGTCAGGCACACGCCGGTCGAGCCAAAAAATCTCTGGCAGGCCAAGCGTAGATCGAAATGAAGGCATTTAGAAAGCAAAAATCTAGGCCGGTAAAGGCTCGAGCTTGAGCCGTTCGAGGAATTCGTCGAGACCGATCACCTGGCTCTTCTCGCCGCGCAGCAACCGCACCGCAACCTGACGCCCGGCGGCTTCGCGTTCGCCGACCACCGCCATGTACGGCACTTTCGCCAGTTCGGCCTCGCGCACTTTGAAGCCCAGCTTTTCGTTGCGCACGTCGGCGGTCGCGCGGAAGCCCAGCCCCTTGACGAGCGCTCCGACCTCCGCGGCGTAGTCTTCGACTTTTTCGCTGAGCGAGAGCACACGAACCTGCTCGGGTGCGAGCCAGAAGGGCAGGACGCCCCCGGTATGCTCGATCAGCACGCCGATGAAGCGTTCGAGCGAGCCGAGGATGGCGCGATGGATCATCACGGGGCGTTCTTCGGTGCCGGCGCTCGAAGTGAAATGCAGGTCGAAACGCTCCGGCAGGTTGTAGTCGAGCTGAATCGTCGCCACCTGCCACTTCCGCTTGAGCGCGTCCGGCACGTAGATTTCAATCTTGGGGCCGTAAAACGCGCCCTCGCCCGGATTGATCTCGAAGCTGACCTCATTGCGGCGTAGCGCGTTGCCGAGCTTTGCCTCGCTCATCTGCCACTGCTGGACCGTGCCAAGACGCAGTTCAGGCATCGTGGCAAGCTTGAACTCGATCCGCTCGAAACCGAGTGTCGTATAAATGTCGCGCACCATCGCGAGGTTCATCGCGACTTCGTCTTCGATCTGCGCCTCTGTGCAAAAAATATGGGCGTCGTCCTGCGACATCACGCGCACCCGCGTGAGACCGTGCAGCACACCGGAGCGTTCGGCCCGATGGAGCCGCGAGAACTCGGCGATCCGCAACGGCAGATCACGATAGGAGCGCTTGTCGGCCCGATAAACGTAAGTATGGCCGGGGCAGTTCATCGGCTTGACGCCGTAGCCCTGCCGCCAACCTTCGGCAGTGGTATCAATCGTCGCGCTCACCGCCTCCGGATCGGGCGCCAGAAACATATTTTCGCGGAAATTGTCCCAGTGGCCTGAGGTATGCCACAGCTCGTTACGATAGATTTGCGGCGTAATCACCTCGTCGAAGCCGTAACGCCGATAAAGCCGCCGCACATAGTCGACCAGCCCGTTGAAGATCACCATCCCCTTGGGCAAATAGAAGGGCTGGCCCGGCGCGATCGGATCGAACAGAAAGAGCCCCATTTCACGGCCAAGCCGCCGATGGTCACGCTGGCGCGCCAGTTCGACCATCCGCAGATGCTCTTCGAGCGCTTCCTTGGTGGCAAAGGCGGTGCCGTAGATCCGCGAGAGCATCGCGTTGTGTTCGTCGCCGCGCCAGTACGCCCCCGCGACGCCGGTCAGCCTGAAAGCGCGGATAAAGCGCGTCGACGGCACATGCGGCCCGCGACACAGATCCATCCAGTCGCCCTGCCGGTAGATTGAAACCGACTCCTCGGGGATATCCTTGAGGATTTCGACCTTATAATGCTCGCCCATCCGCTCGAAGGTCGCGATCGCTTCCGCGCGCGGGACCTCGGTGCGTTCCACCCGCAGGTCAGCCTTCGCCAGTTCGCGCATCTTCTGCTCGATTCTGGGCAGGTCCTCGGCCGTAAAGGGCTGGGGCGGCGCGAAGTCATAGAAGAAGCCGTCTTCGATGGTCGGCCCGATCGTCACCTGGGTGCCGGGAAACAGACTTTGGACCGCCTGCGCCATCAGATGGGCGGTGGAATGGCGGATTATGTCGATACCCTCGGGGCTCTCGGCTGCGACCGGCTCGACCGTGGCGTCGTGAGTCAGCGGCCGATAGAGGTCGACCAGCTTACCGTCGACGCGCGCGGCAACGACGTCGCGCCCGACTTTGCCGTCGAGCACTTCGCGCACGCGGGTACCCGGCGCGACCACGCGCGCCTGACCGTTGGCGACGATCGTGATGTCAGCGCTCATGATGAGTGACGAAAATAGATGAAATGGTAGGCACGGGCGGGATTGAACCGCCGACCCCTTCCGTGTCAGGGAAGTGCTCTCCCGCTGAGCTACGTGCCTTCGCGCGCGAAGTCTTAATCAAGCTGAACAAGTCGTGGGAGAGCGTAAACAAAAATCCTTGACGCGGCAACCGACCCGGCCGGGCTAGCGTTCCTTTGGCGAATCAGCGAGCAGGCCCTTGCCCGGAATATAGTTGATCTCGAGACGGGCGCCGTCGGGATCCTCGAACAGCAGCGAGTAATAGCCCGGCGCCCAGCGGCCGACTTCCGGCGCGCGGACTATGGTGGCGCCGAGTTCGCGGACCAGCTCATGCACGGTGTCGACGTCCTCGCGCGAGCGCGCCCGGAAACAGAGATGATGCAGTCCCGGACGGCCCTGAACGAAGCTCGCCCCGCGATGTTCCGGGGCGCACCGCGTGATCCCGAAGCCCGTGCGGCCGCCAATACAATAAAGTTCGTTGGGCTCGTCGCGCACCACGAAGCCGAGGCCCAGCGCCGGGAGCAGGCGGCGATAAAACGCCGCACATTCCTCGAACTTGTCCACCGTCAGGTAGATATGCGCGATGCCGTTGATCTCCACCGTCTATCTCTAGTCGCGACCTTGGCTTACTTGTACCACCGCTCACGCCCGGACGCGACCCTCCGCGCCGCGTCTGCTAGACTCCGTGGTCACGGCTCCCGCGATGGATCGCGAACGAATCATAGTACTTTTTTTCTTTGGGCTGCTGGCGCTCATCACCTATGAGCTCTATGCGGTTATCGCGCCTTTTATTACGCCGATCGTCTGGGCGATCCTGCTGGCCTTCCTCGCCCATCCCGCGCTTGTCTGGCTGAACCGGTGGATCAAGAGCCGCTCGACCTGCGCGTTGCTGATTACGCTAGTCGTCGCGATGGGGGTGTTGGTTCCCGCGGTTTGGCTTTCAACCAGCCTGGTGCGCGAGGCGCAGGGTCTTTATGCCGGATTGCCGCATGCCGCCAATCAAGGCGGCCTGGCGAGCGCCAGCACCTGGATTCGCGGGACCCGACCGGGAGCATGGCTCGACGCGCTCCTGACCCGCCACGGGATTCGGCTCGACGACGAGATTCGTTACCTGAGCACGGAAGGAGTCAAGGCGACCAGTGATTACATCGTTAAACACGTCGGGTCCGTGGCTGGCAATATCGTGCTCTATTTATTCCATTTCGCGATTGCGCTGACCACGTTCTTCTATCTACTGCGTGACGGTGAATCCTACTACGAGGCATTGCGCAACCTGACGCCGCTGCATGAAGAGGACAAGGCGGCGGTCTTCGACACGCTGCGCCTGACCCTCTCGGCCGTGATGCGCGGGTTGATGCTCACGGCGCTGCTCGACGGTTTCGTGCTTGGCCTGGCGTATCTCGTGCTGGGCGTGCCGTACTGGGCACTACTCGCAACGCTCAGCGCGATGGGCGGACTCCTGCCGATAGGCGGCACGGCGCTGGTCTGGGTGCCGGTCACCGGCTATCTCGTCTTCACCGCCGGATGGGGCCCGGCGCTCGCGCTGATCATATGGGCGGCGGCCGCGCTCGCGGTGATCGACAATTTCGTCAAACCCCTCGCGATGGGTCACGGCACCGGCTTGCCGACCGTGGCGCTGTTCTTTGGTCTGGCCGGCGGAATCGAGGCGTACGGACCGCTCGGGATTTTCGCCGGACCGGCGGTGATCGCCGTCTTCGCGGCACTGCTGCGGGTCTATCAACGCGTCTATTTTCACGAAGCCGCCCCGGCTGCCGAGGCCGCAAACCCGCCGCCGGCCGCGCCGCAACCGCCCACGCTTCGGCAGCAGCTCAAACACTAAGTTCGATCCAAAACGTGCAAGACGGCAGGGAAAACAAAGCACTGTTGATTATCAACCGGCTGCGGCGCGCCGGTTTTGTGGCCTACCTGGCGGGCGGCTGTGTGCGCGATCGGCTGCTCGGCGTGAAGGCCAAGGATCACGATATCGCGACCGACGCGCGCCCCGAGGTCGTCCAGCGCCTCTTCGACAACACGGTCCCGGTGGGCGCGCGCTTCGGCGTGATCATGGTCATCGTTGACGACGACTACTTCGAGGTGGCGACCTTCCGCGCCGACGCGGAGTACCACGACGGGCGGCGCCCGTCGGCGGTAAGCTTCGGCACGATTGAAGAAGACGCCCGCCGGCGCGATTTCACCATCGGTGGGATGTACTTCGACCCGGTGAACGATCGCGTGATCGATTTCGTGCATGGCCGGCGTGATCTGCGCGCGGGAATTATCCGCGCGATCGGCGATCCCGCGTTACGCTTCGAGGAAGACCATCTGCGTATCCTGCGCGCGGTCCGCTTCAGCGCCCGGCTGGGCTTTGCGATCGAGCCCGCGACGTGGAGTGCCATGCGGCGCAACGCGCCTTCGGTCGCACGTACCGCGGCGGAGCGGGTCGGCGAGGAGATGGTCAAAATCCTGACCGAAGGCGGCGCCGCGCGCGGGCTCGATCAGCTGGTCGCGAGCGGCCTCGCCGCGGTGGTGCTGCCCGAAGTCCTGCCGCTCGCCGCGTGCCCCCAACCCGTGAACTTTCATCCGGAGGGCGACGTCTACCGCCATACGCGGTTGATGCTCTCGATGCTGCCGGCGGGATGCGATGAGACGCTCGCCTTCGGCGCGCTCTTTCACGATATCGCCAAGCCGCTCTGCTTCGCGACCGACGCCGACGGCAAGATGACCTACTACGGCCATACCGAGCGCGGCGCCGAGATGGCGGTCGAGGTCTTGCGGCGGGTCAGGCGTTCGCGCGCGACCCAGGAGCGGGTGGCCTATCTCGTACGTTACCATCTGCGGATGTGCATGGCGCCGCGGATGCGTCAGGCGACGCTCAAACGCATGATCGCCGAGGACGGGTTCACGGAGTTGCTCGAGCTTTCGCGCCTCGATGCGCTCGCGTCGGGGTCCTATCTGGGCTTCTACCATTTCTGCCGTCGCGCGATGGCGCAGATGCCCGCCGTGGCGCTGCGGCCACCGCGCCTCCTGGGCGGCGACGACCTGATCGCGCTGGGCTTTGCGCCCGGCCCCGCGTTCAAGCGAATCCTGCGCGAAGTCGAAGACCTCCAGCTCGACGGCGCGCTCACCACGCCCGACGAGGCGCGCCGCTACGTTATTGAACATTATGATCGTGTCGCCGGCGGGCCGGATTAAACGGTGCTGACCGCCACCGGAATCAGCAAGCGCTACGGCCCCACACTTGCGCTCGACGGCGTCGACTTCGCCGCGCGTCCCGGCGAGATTCACGCGCTGGTCGGCGAAAACGGGGCGGGCAAGAGCACGCTGATCAATATTCTCGCGGGCCGCACCGCCCCGGACGGCGGCCGGATCGAACTCGACGGAACCTCGCTGCTCGACGGCTCAACCGCCACCGCGCTGCGCCGCGGCGTCGCCGCGGTCTTTCAGACGCCGATGCTGTTCGAGCGGCTGTCGTGGGAGGAAAATCTGGCCTTGGGCGGCGCCAGCCAGGGCAGCGTGGGGCTGGAGCTGAGCGACGTGAAGGCGCAGGCTTACGCGCGCGCCAGCGAACTCGATTTCGCTCTGCCGCCGCCCGGTGTCCGCGTCGCCGATTGCGCGATCGCCACGCAGGTCCGGCTCGAGATCCTGCGCGCGCTCAGCTTCAACCCGCGGGTGTTGATTCTCGACGAACCGACCGGTGTTTTGGCGCCCGCCGAGCTGACCGCCTTCCTCGCGATGATCCGCAGCCTGCGCAGCGCCGGCCGGATCGTGATTATCGTCACGCACAAGCTGGCCGAGGCGCTCGCGGTCGCCGATCGGATTACCGTGCTGCGGGCCGACCGCAAAGTGGTCGAGCTGCCCGCCACCGAGACCACCGAAGACGAACTCGCGCGGCTGATGATCGGCGAACTGCCGCCGCCCGGCGTCGGCCATCGTACCCCACGCCCCACCGGGGCGATCGCGCTGGAGCTCGAAAATATCGTTTACGAGGCGGGCGGCCGCCGCCTGCTCGATAACCTCTCACTCCATCTCGTTCCGGGCGAGATCGTCGGTATCGCCGGGGTCGAGGGCAACGGCCAGGCGGAACTTGCGGCCCTCCTGAGCGGCGCGATCGTGCCGCAGGCGGGGGGAATCGATATCGCCGAGGGCGGTGCGATCGCCGTAATCCCGCAGAATCGCGATCGCGAAGGCCTGATCCTCGAAATGACGTTGTGGGAAAATCTGCTGCTGGCCGCGCCCTTGCGGAAGCGCTTCGTCAGCAGGGCCGGGATGCTGCGGCGGCGGCGCGCGATGGAATTTTGCGCCGAGCTGCTCGCGCGTTTCGCGATTCGCTCGGCCGGGCCGGCCGCGCTCGCCGCGGCGCTCTCGGGCGGTAATCGCCAGCGGCTGACCGTGGCGCGAGCCTTCGCCAGCGCGCCCTGCGCGATCGTCGCCCACGACGTCTGCCGGGGACTCGATCTGCGCGCGGTCGCCGAAGTCCATCAGCGATTGCACGAATACGCCGCGGGCGGGGGCGCTGTCCTGCTTATCTCGAGTGACCTCGACGAGATTTTTGCCTTGTCCGATCGTATCCACGTGATCAGCCGCGGCCGACTAAGCGCGGTGGCCCCGGCCGACCGCAATCCGGCGCGACTCGGTTTGCTGATGGCGGGCGCGACGGCATGACGTTGCTCGCCCGTGCGATGCGACCGCTGGCGGCGATTGCGCTGGCTGGCGTGATCGTGGCGCTCGTCCTTGGTCTGCTCGGGACGTCGCCGCGCGTCGTGATCGTGGCGCTCGCCGACGGCGCCTTTGGCAACTGGATCGCGACGGTTGATACCCTGGTCAAGGCCACGCCCCTGGTGTTCTGCGGGGTGGCGGTCGCGATCGCATTTGAGGGATCGCTCTGGAATATCGGCGCGGACGGCCAGCTCATGGCCGGCGCGCTGGCGGCGGGGGCGCTCGGCCCGGCGACCGCCGGATGGCCGCCGCCGGTCGCGATGGTCGCGTTATTCGCGGTCGGCGCCGCCGGGGGCGGATGCTGGGGTGCGCTGGCCGGATGGCTGCGGGCGCGCCGTGACGTCAGCGAAGTAATCAGCACGATCATGCTGAACTTCATCGCGCTGCAAATGCTGAGCTGGGCGGTCCACGGGCCGCTGATGGAACCTTCGCATGCGTTTCCGCAGAGCGCGCCGATCGCGCCAGCCGCCGAGCTGACCCTGTACTTTCCGCCCAGCCGTCTAAACTCCGGCATGCTGTTGGCGGTATCGCTCGCCGTCGGCTGTTACATCCTGCTGTTTCATACCGCGGCCGGCTTCGAGTTGCGCGCGATGGGCCGTAATCGGCGCGCGGCCGTCTATGCCGGTATCCCCGTCGCCTGGCTGACGATTTGGACGATGACGATGAGCGGCGCGATCGCCGGGCTCGGCGGCGCCGTCCAGGTTGCCGCGATTACCCATCGCCTATACGAAAAGCTGTCGCCGGGATGGGGTTACGAGGCGATCGCGGTCGCATTAGTGGCCCGTCTCAATCCGCTCGCGATCGTGCCGTCGGCGGTGCTCTTCGGCGCGCTCGATAACGGGGCGCAGGCGATGCAGCGTTCGGCCGGTATCTCGCCGGTGCTGGTGCAGGTGATCGAGGCGTTGGTGATTATGATTCTGCTGGCGGCCGACAGCGGCGCGAGCCGGCGCCTGCGTTTGGCGCTGGCGACTTCGCGCCTGGCGGGGCGTATCGCGACGACTCCGGCAGCGGGCTCCGATGCTTGACGTGCTTAACGCGTTCCTCGCGGCGACCGTCGCGATGGCGACGCCCATCCTGTTAGCCGCGCTCGGTGAACTGATCGTCGAGAAGAGCGGCGTGATTAATATCGGGATCGAAGGAGCGATGCTGTTGGGGGCCTTCGCCGGACTCGCCGCGGCGTGGTTCAGCGGCAGTCTCCTGCTCGGCGTGGTCGCGGCGATGGGCGCCGCTGTGATGCTCAATGCGTTGCTTGCCGGACTGATCGTCAGTCTTGCCGCCAATCAGGTGGTCGCCGGCACGGCGCTCAATATTCTGGCGTTGGGACTGACGGGGGTCGGCTATCGCCGGCTTTTCGGCGTAACCGGGCAGGCGATAACGGTGGTCCCGCTCGCGTCACTGGGCGGTGCGTCGCTGGCGCAGGTCGCGGTGATCGGGCCTCTGCTCGCGCAAAACGCGATTGTGTACGTGGCGTGCGGCTTGGTGCCGATCGTGGGGTTGACGCTGGCGCGGACGCGCCACGGACTTCATCTGCGCGCCGCCGGGGAACATCCCGCGGCGGCCGACGCGCTGGGGCTCAACGTCTATCGCCAGCGCTGGGTCGCACTGTTGCTGGCCGGCGCGTTGGCGGGGCTTGGCGGCGCATACCTGACGCTCGGCTATACCGGTACTTTCGACGAGGGCATCTCGGGCGGGCGCGGCTTCGTCGCGCTGGCCGTTGTTATCGTTGGGCGCTGGAAGGCGTGGGGAATTGCAGCCGCGGCGCTCCTGTTTGGCGCCGCGACCGCCCTGCAGTATACGCTCCAGGCGACCGGCGCCACACTGCCCTATCAGCTCTTCCTCGCGATGCCCTACGTGATGACGTTGGCGGTGCTCGCGATGGTCGGGGGTCAGGCGCAATCACCCAGCGCGCTCGGCGAACCGTACGTGCGAGATGTATAGCCCCTTTTCACACGACTGTTGACACTACTCGGGGGTCGAGAAATAAAATTGTGGCTGCCCGCACATAGACATCTGGGTTTCTCCGACAGCAGGCATAGTCAGCTATGTACAACAGCTCGGGCAATCTAGGGCTTTTGCCAGCTGTAGGAGTCTAACGCACGAGGCAGAATCGTTGAACACGCAAGATGAAACATTCATGAGACGCGCGATAGAGCTCGCGGCCGATACTGCCCTTGTGCAAAAGGCAGGCGGCGTCTTTGGCGCTGTGATCGTTGATCACAACGGTAACATTATCGGTGAAGGCGCAAATCGCGTCGTTGCCGAAAATGATCCCACTTGGCACGCGGAGATGGAGGCCATTCGCAACGCGTGCAAGACAATCGGCACCTTTAAGCTCACCAGATGTACGCTTTACACCGCCGGAGAGTGCTGCCCAATGTGCGCTGCCGCAGTATATTGGGCCGGGATTGCTCGCATCTATTACGCAGCCACCGTTAACGATGCCCTCAAATATGGCAATTTCGACGATAGGATGATCTTTGCCGAACTTCGCAAGCCCCCACACCAGCGCGCTATACCAGCACAACAGCTACTCCGCGACGAGGTAATCACCGTCTGGGAACAATATGCAAAGATGCCGGATCGAATCCAGTATTAAATCGTCGTTGTAGGGCGCAACTGCATTCTACGCGAACGCGATGAATAGATTCAGTGCAAGAACGAATAGGGCTGCAATATAAATAGTGTTAATTTTTCGTCCTTTCACTTGTTCCACTCCGAGATAGCTTTCAGGAAAAAGGGATATCACCATATAGGCGGTAATACCTGCAGCGATCGCTACATCCAAACTCGTTTTGGTGGCGAATACCGTCGTAATAGCCGCCGGTAATAAATAAAATACCTGACCCGGGGCGGCCTGCTGCGAGGCAGCTAGATTTACCAATGGCAACGATATTTGCATATCTGCCTCTACAGCCACGGTTGAGGGTACAACAAACGACTCGGCAATCATAGTCAGACCAACGTAGAATAACGTCGGCGTCACAATGACCCTGGGAATAAATTCCGTGAATGGCAGTCTGAACCACATACAGACCCCACCAAATATGGCCATTGCGAAAAATCCCAGCGATACCACTACTGTCGAGATGCCACTTTTCCCTCCGGCTTCCCACCCGGCATGATTTTCCACGTAATACACAAGAGGGGTCACGCCAGCTAACGTAGCAACAACATTAGATAGTGAATCTACTATAAAGCCCTTAGCCACCAAATCGGCCCTTTTGCTCTGACCGGGCGTATCGGCGTATTTGCGACTCTCTAGAAAATCTACTGGACTTCCCGCTATATCCATAATCATTATAAAAAAAACCGCAATGGCATATCCTGACGATGTTCCTACTGTCGCTTGGCCCGTTATATGTTTCCATGGATTGTCCGGCTGCATCCAGACCCACATGATTGGTGATTTTCCTGGGTCGAATTTAACCGGTGGGTAAAAAACCCACGCTAAGGGAAACAGCACAAGAATGGATAGGAACAAGGAAGAAGAATTTAGCGTCTCGGCATACCAATAGGCGCGCGACGATCCAGCTTTATCAATATTCGCGAGCCATAACTTGCCGCCAATGACTATACCTATCCCTATCGTGAACAGAACGAGAGCCGGCAAGGGGCCCGCGTCTGATGCGAAGAGGGTAAGCTCATTGATAGCGACGTTCGCTAACATCGCACCAATACCCGCTTTGATAGCTGCAAAAATTTGCGGTGGTACCGAGTTGATTAGTTCGATGCGATAGGTTGTAAACGAGAGCGTTAGGATAATTATGGAGACGACCCCACAAATGCACAGCAAGTTGGGCCAAGATACATGATTAATTCTCGCAAAGTTGGCAGTGAAAGTGTTGAGGCCCATGCTACATGCGAGCGCCGTAGGGAGATTTACATATCGCGCGGCAAAAAAAGAGGCTGCAGCAGCAGTTAGGCATGTCCATAAGAAGACGGCACCAGGTGCCATCCCAAGTGGTTGCAAGATCGCGGGATTAACGAAGGCAATGTAAGCCATCGCCATGAAGGTTGTGATCCCGGCGAGCACCTCGGTCGAGTTCCATTTTTCCAATTCCTTGCCGCTCCTTTGTGCCATTACCAAGACAAAATCGTCTCCGATTCGCATGATTGTCTGGTGGCTTCACATAGTAGTATCGGGCACGCGCACGAGGCATCGACCCGAGAACACTGGGCCTAGAATGACAAAGGATTATTTGCAAACAGAAAAGTAGCAATGTCATTCTGAGCGCAGCCGTCGACAAGCGGCGATTCCGCGAGCCCTATAAGAACGTCGCGCAGCGAAGAATCCCGGCGACCACCATCGGAGCACTCCGCGACCCTCTCCCGTCACTTCCGCTCGCTGATGAGCACGCCGGACGCGCGCAAGGCTGCGACCTTCGCGTCCGACATTCCCAGATATTGCTTGAGCATCTCACCGCCGTGTTCGCCGAGCAGTGGCGCCTCGATCGTGGGGAGGTCGGGGAATTCGGAAAACTTGAGCGGAAAGCCCGTGATGGTCAACTCGCCCAGAAGCGGATCCGTCACGGTGCGGACCATGTTGCGCGCCTTGAAGTACGGATGATCGAGCGCGCCCACCACCGACATCACGGGAGCCGCGGGCACACGATGCGCTTCGAAGATCTTGAGCACGGCCTCGTCGGTCCCCTGCGCGGCCATCCAGGCCTCGATTATCGGGATCAGCTCCTTCTGGTTCTTGCCGCGCTCCGCGCCCGTGGCGTAGCGCGGGTCGTTGATCAGATCGGGCCGGCCCATCGCCGTGGCCATCGCGGCCCATTGCCGATCGAGCACGAGCACGACGATATAGCCCTGCGGACCCTTGAACGCTCCGCACGGGCAGATCAGTTGATGATGCGAGCCCATGCGATGGGGTACGAACGCGCCGTCGGTCAGGCCGTAAGCCTGCACGTTGACCTCGTGCATATGGAACAGCGCATCGACCATCGAGATATCGATATGCTGTCCAATCCCTGTTTTCTGCCGATAGAAGAGCGCGTAGCCGATCGCGGCAAAGGCGTGAACGCCGCTGCCCTGATCCGCGATTCCGAGCCCGACGAACATCGGCGGGCCGTTGGGGTCGCCGGTCATGCTCATCAGGCCGGAGAAGGCCTGCGCGATAAAATCGTAACCTACCTTGTGCGCGTACGGACCGGTTTTGCCGAAGGCGGAGATCGAAGCCATGATGATCCGCGGATTGATCTTCTTGAGCGACGCGTAATCGAGCCCCCGCCGGTCCATCACGCCCGGGCCGTAGTTTTCGAGCACCACGTCGACCTCGCGGACGAGCGCGCGCAGCAACTCCATCGATTCGGGTTTGGCGAAATCCAGGCAGAGGCTGCGCTTGCCGCGATTTTGCTGCACGAAGTAGCCGCTGCGGCCGTTCTTGATCGCGGGCAGGAGCCGCGACGGGTCGCCCATCGGGGCCTGCTCGACCTTGATCACTTGCGCGCCCATCTCGGCCATCAAGCGCGTGATCGTGGGGCCGGCCAGATACTGGGTGAAATCCAGCACCTTGACGTCCGCCAGCATTCCCGGTTTCTTTGCCGCTTCGCTCATCGTGTCGCCTCGCTGCGCTTCCTGATGGGTACGAGCGATAACATCATGGCGTCACGCGCGACAAGCGCTCCAGGCTCAGCCAGGCAATGCGCGTCCCGTTCCCTCAGAGGCGTCGTTGGTATAAGTAAAACTGACGATGCCCGAACTTCAGCCCAGCCCCTCGCCTTTCCCCGCCGCACATTGCGAGGCGTGTGGAACGCTCGTGCTCACCCATATAACGATGGGGAGTTCGGGACAGGTCGAGCGGCTTTGCGTGCGTTGTGACGGTCCAATCGCGGCGGAACTCACCTGGCTGTCGGTGGGCGAGCTCGAGGAGAGCGGCTACGCGATCGAGGTGCCGCGCCGGGCCGGTGCAGTCGCCAAGGGCGGTGGATGCGGCGGCGGCTGCTCCTGCTCGACCAAGAAGAATTAGGTTACGTTCAACGCGGTGGGCCGCCCAGCAGACCCGTCTGGCGCAATGCCTCGAAAAGCACGATCGCGACTGCGTTCGACAGGTTGAGACTGCGTACGCCCGGCTCGAAGATCGGGATGCGGTAAGTGGAATCACGGCGGGTCGCGAGAAACTCCGCACCCAGCCCCTTGGTTTCGCTCCCAAAGACAAGAAAATCGCCGGTTTGATAATTCGCTTCGAGATAAGTTCGCTCTGCTCGTGCGGAAAAACACTTGAAGTTGCTGGCCGCCGTCGTCCGATGGATCGCATCGAAGGCGGCCCACTCGGGATAGTTGCGCAGGTCGACCAGCGGCCAGTAGTCGAGCCCGGCGCGCTTCAAATAGCGATCCTCGAGGGAGAAGCCGAGCGGCCCGACCAGATGGAGCCGCGTCTTCGTGGCCGCGACCGACCGCGCGATCGAGCCCGTGTTCTGCGGGATCTCGGGGCGGACCAGCACGACGTGAAAGGGCGGCTGGGGCGCCGGCGTCACGCGAGTTGCTTGATCGGATAGCGACGGCCGCCGACGACCAGCGCAAAACCGCCGCCATCCTCCGTCGTGAAGTGGCTGCTCAGATGGTAGTAGGCGGAGCGCAGAAAGCGCGCCGGGAACGCGCCCGCCTTGACCCGGCAGTAGAGGACATGGTCGCGGCCGACCACGAGCGTCGTCGGATCGAGCGGCTCGCGCTCGTCGTCGTTGGTCACGATGATAATGGCGTCGGGGCTGTCCTCGACGGTGCGCACGACGTAGGGCGTGTCCTCGACCGTGATCGCGGCGCGCTCTTCGGCGACCTTGAGAAAGTAGCTGCCGTCGGGATTGCGCTTGACGCTCTTGCTGAAGAGCAGCGCGATTCGCGGATTATCAATACGTTCGTCGTCCGAGTACCAGTTGCCGTCGCGCCGGAAGGAGATCTTGCCGGATTCGACCGCGTAAAAACCTGCTCGTGGCATCTTAACGTTCCCGACTGTCGAGGATAATCGTCACCGGTCCGTCATTGACCAGTTCGACCTCCATATGGGCGCCGAATTCGCCTGCCTCAACCCTAACACCGCGGTCCCGCGCCCGCGAGAGAAAATAGTCGTAGAGCCGCCGGGCCTCATCGGGAGGAGCCGCGGCGCTGAAGGAGGGGCGGCGCTGGCGCGTATCCGCGTAAAGGGTGAACTGCGAAATGACCAGCAGTTCACCGCCGACGGTCTCCAGCGTCAGGTTCAGCTTGCCGACGGCGTCGGCCATGACCCGCATCCCGGCTATCCGATCGAGGATAAAGTCGGCGTCGTCCGTGGTGTCGTCGCGCCCCACCCCAAGGAGGACCACATAGCCCCGGCCGATCCGGCTGCTCCGCCCGGCGGTCCGCACCTCGGCGCGGCTGACCCGTTGAACAATCGCGCGCATCCGAGCGTCCTATAGTAGACATCAGTGGAGCGAAGCGGAACGGGGATGCGAGTCCGCGATCTGCGTCGAGGAATGACAGCGTGGGAGAACCCAGATTGACCCATCACCGAACCCGGTTGCGATATCGCGCGACGGCGCGCGCTGCGATAAAGTAGGTACGATGATCCCGGTTCTCCTGCATCTCGGGCCCATAACGATTTACAGTTTTGGAGTGATGGCCGCGTTGGGTTTTCTCGCCGGCGACTTCACCCTGACGCTCGAATGTCGTCGGCGGGGGCTTCCCGCCGGGCTTGCCGATTCGCTCGTGGTCTGGGGTGCGCTCGCGGGGTTTGCCGGTTCGCGAGTTTATGACGTCGTCGACAATTGGTCTGAGTACATGGTCCATCCGTGGTCGATCGTGTTATCGGGTGCCGGCTTTGTTTGGTACGGCGGTCTGATCGGCGGTATTATTTCGACTTGGTTCGTTGCGCGCCATTATAAGCTGCGCTTCGTGACGGTTGCTGATATGTGTGCGGCGCCATTGATACTGGGCCAAGCCTTCGGCCGGATGGGTTGTCTGCTGTCCGGCGACGGCGATTGGGGTTTGCCGTCGACCGTGCCGTGGGCGATGGCCTTCCCGAAGGCGATCGTGGGTTGGCACGGCGACCTGCACCTGGCCGACGGCGGCTTGATTCCCGCGACGGTGCTCAAGCTGGATGCGCACGGGATGCTGGTTGACGGCTTCTTCCCGGGGGTCCGGGTCCATCCGACGCCAATCTATGAGGTGCTGCTGTTTCTGGCGATTTTCGCTGTGATGTGGTCGCTGCGGACGCGCTCGAGCTTCGCCGGGCAGCAGGCTTGCCTGTATTTCATCCTCGGCGGGCTGGAACGATTCGTGGTCGAGGTTTTGCGGATTAACCCACGGGTGTTGTGGGGTTTCAGTGAGGCGCAACTGCTCTCGCTCGTAATGATCGGCGTGGGGGTCGCGACCTGGCTCTGGCTGGCGGGTCGGGCGCCCGCGCTGGAACCAGGCGTGGCCTTGCGAGCTTCGACATGAGTCGCGACAAGCTGCTCGCGATCGTCGCCGGCCTGCTGCTCGTCGCCGGGGTCGGCACGATTATCTTCCGCCTGGCGGGCTCCGATGAACCGATGTTCGCCCGGCGGGACGGGGGAGCGGCGGCGACCGTGGCGGCGGGCCGGATGGCCCCGGATTTCAAGCTGACCGGGCTTGACGGCAAGCCGGCGTCGTTGGCCCAGTTGCGCGGCAAGGTGGTGTTTCTCAACCTGTGGGCGACGTGGTGCCCGCCGTGCCGCGAGGAGATGCCGTCGATTCAGGCGCTCCACCAGCAGTTTCGGAAGGCTCCCGACTTCGTGGTTTTGACCGTCAGCGAGGACTCCAACCCGACCCAGGTGGCCGCTTATATCAAGCAGAACAATTTCAACTTCCGGGTGCTGCTCGATCCGCGTAACGACGTCGGCGAGGCGTACGACGTCAGCGGCCTGCCCGAGTCCTTTGTAATCGGCCGCGACGGACGTATCGTGGCGCATCACGTGGGCCCTTATGATTGGGCGAATCAGGATATTCGCGAGGCGCTGGAAGATCTGCTCAAGGCCAAACCGGGCTGAGAAGGCCGAGCGGAGCAATCACCGTCGGCTGTCCGACGGGATCCCAAGAACACAGGCGGACAAGGAATGTCAGGAAATAAGGATCGAAACCGTTGGTTATGGGCGATGGGAATCGCGCTCGTCGTGTGCCTGGTCGTCGTCGGCGATCTCACGGTCAAGCGGGCCCAGGCGCTTCCCGACGATACCTACAAAGAGTTGCAGACCTTTGCCAACGTCCTCGCTATCGTGCAGAAAAACTACGTCGAACCAGTCTCGACCCAGCGCTTGGTCAACGGCGCGATCATCGGGATGCTCGCGTCGCTCGATCCGCACAGCGCCTATCTGACGCCCGACCTCTATCGGGACCTTGAGGTCGAGACCCGTGGCAGCTTCGGCGGCCTGGGGATCGAGATAACCATCAAGAATGACGCGCTGACCGTGGTCTCGCCGATCGAAGGCACCCCGGCCGACAAGGCGGGGATCAAGTCCGGCGACGAGATCATCAAGATCAACGACGACTTTACCAAGGGCATGACCCTGACCGACGCGGTCAAGATGATGCGTGGACCGAAGGGCAGCAAGATTCGCCTGACGCTCCATCGCGAGGGGATCCCCGATCTGTTCACCGTATCGGTGGCGCGCGACGTTATCCGGATTCAGTCGGTCAAAGCGAAGGAGCTTAAGGAAGGCTACGGCTACGTCCGGATTTCGACCTTCCAGGACGGCACCAGCGACGACGTCGAAAAGGCGCTCGACAAGTTCGCCAAGCACGGTGCGATTCGCGGGCTGGTGCTCGATTTGCGCGATAATCCCGGCGGTCTGCTGAATCAGGCGGTCTCGGTCTCCGACGATTTTCTCGACGGCGGCCTGATCGTTTACACGCAGGGCCGGGCGGAAAATCAGGCGCAGAAATATTTCTCCCACAAGAAGAAGAGTTTCAGCGACTATCCGATGGTCGTGCTGGTTAACGGCGGCAGTGCGAGCGCCAGCGAAATTGTCGCCGGCGCGTTGCAGGATCAGCGCCGCGTGGTGGTCGAAGGGACGCAGACCTTTGGCAAAGGTTCCGTGCAGACGATTCTGCCGCTCGATGATGACTCCGCGCTGCGGCTGACCACGGCGCGCTACTACACCCCGAACGGCCGCTCGATTCAGGCGGTGGGAATCACGCCCGACGTGGTGGTCGAACCGCCGAAGCCGACGCTCGCCGCCCTTGAGGCGCCGGGGATCGAGCTCAATGAAGACGAGATTCATGAAAGCGACCTGCTGCATCATTTCCAGAACGGTCAAAAGCCCGCCGTTCCGGCAAAGCCCGCCGCTGACGATAATGGCGCGAGCGCGGCCCCGGAAACTCCGGCCCAACCGGATACGACCGCGAAGCCCGGCAAGAGCGCGGCGGGTAAGCCGGACAAAAGCATGAAGGATATCCAGCTCGAAAAGGCCATCAGCATTCTCGAGCATTGGGACAAATACAAAGTGCAGCTGGCGCTGGCCGACCACTCCGGCGACCCAGCAAGCGGGGCCTCTGCGAATCCCTGACTAACGCTGGCTAGGCGAGCGCAGGCGAGTGTTTATTCTGGCCGGGCGTCGCAGAATCGGCCGCCCCCCCCCGCGAAGCTGGTCTAAGCCAATTCGAGCCGCTTGAGTTTGCTCCGGTCGATGCGAACCCGGGTGAGGTCGTATTGCGCCTGCTGCGTGAGCCAACTCTCAGCACTGCCGCCAAAGACCTGGGACAGTCTCACGGCCATCTCAGGAGAAATTCCGCGCTTCTCATTGACCAGTTCTGACAAGGTCGTCCGCGTGACGCCGAGCGCCGCAGCGGCCCGCGTGATCGTCAACCCCAAAGGTTCGATACATTGTCGCAGTACAAAGCCGCCCGGGTGAGGGGGATTCTTCATCGGCATCGTTCAGTCTCCCTTCAGTGGTAATCGAGATAATCAACGTCGGTCGCATTGCCATCGACAAAACGGAAGATCACCCGCCAGTTGGCGCGCACGGTGACCGCCCAAAAACCTCTCAATCCGCCCTTGAGCGCATGCAGCCGGAAACCCGGTATGTCTATGTCCGTGACCGTACTTGCTGCATCAAGCCGCGCGAGAATATCGCGCAGCTTGGCCGCGTGTTCCGTAATCACGCCCCGCTGGTCGTCGTGCTCGTAAAGACGTTGCAGTCCTTTGTGGCGGAGCGACCGGATCATCGCCGATCGTACCGCGTTACGTAACGCAGGTCAATAACATGCGGGATTGCGCGGTCCGTCGACCTGCCGCGACGTGCGACGGCAGGGCTGATTACAGCGCTTTGACCTGATCGCGCCAAAGCGCGTCCGATCTGGTAAGTTTGCATCACGATGGCCGGGCAACTCGAATTCGAGCTGCGGGAAACGCCGCGGCGCGTCGCGCTCACCGTCTCGCAGCTCTTGCGGGTCGTGCGCGAGACGCTCGATGTGCAGCTCGCCGAGTACTGGGTGGCGGGCGAGGTATCGAACGCCCGCATGGCCCCCTCCAACCATCTCTATTTCACGCTCAAGGACGCCCGGGGCGCGATCAACGCCGTGATGTTCAGTTCGGCCTCCCGGCGGCTGCGCTTTCGCGTGGTCGACGGGATGCAGATCGTTGTGCGCGGGCGGGTGAATATCTATGAGGTCCGCGGCACGTTGCAGCTTTACGCCGAGGAGATCGAGCCGCGTGGCCTCGGCGCCCTGCAGCTGGCCTTCGAGCAGCTCAAGCAGCGGCTCAGTCGCGAGGGGTTGTTCGACGCGGCCGTCAAACGTCCGCTCCCGCGCCTGCCGCGCACGCTCGGCATCGTCACGGCGCTCGGCGGTGCGGCGTTGCGCGATCTGTTGCGCATCCTGCTCGACCGCTATCCGAATCTGCATATCATTATCCGCCCGTCGGTCGTGCAGGGGGCGGGCGCGGCGGCCGAGCTCGCGCGCGCGATCGACGATCTGAGCTTCGACGGGCGCGCCGAGGTGGTGATCGTGGGCCGCGGGGGCGGCTCGCTCGAAGACCTGTGGCCCTTCAACGAGGAGGTTGTCGCGCGCGCGATTCGCCGTTCCACGATTCCGATCGTCTCCGCCGTCGGCCACGAAATCGACTATACGATCGCGGACTTTGTCGCCGATCTGCGCGCCCCGACCCCGTCCGCGGCGGCGCAACTGGTCGTGCCGATCAAGGCCGAGGTGCGCCAGCGCCTCGACGCGATCAGCGCGTCGATTACCGGCGCGACGCGCCAGACGATCAGCGGCCATCGGCGTCATCTCGCTCATCTGATGGCGCGTCTGCGTGACCCCGAGACGCTGATCAGGCAGGCGCGTCAACGACTCGATGACGCCACGGCGGAGCTCGCCAAGGCCCTGCAGACACAGGTCGAGGCGGGCCGCAGTCAGGTTCGTGAGTTGACGGCGCGTCTGATGAATCCGGTCGCCTGGCGGGCGACGGTGGCCGCGCGGCGGGCGCGCGTCGCGCATCTGCGCGAACGGCTGGACGCCGGGATGCGCATGGCCAGCGAGGGTCGTCGGGCGCAGCTGGGCGCCGCGGCGCAACGGCTCGACGCGGTCTCGCCGCTCCGCGTGCTCGAGCGCGGTTACGCGGTCGTGACCCAACGATCGAGCGGACGCGTCGTCAGCGACGCGGATCAGGTTGCAGTCGGCGACGAACTGCGGATCCGTCTCGCTCGTGGCGGAATCCGCGCCAATGTCGCAGGACGGGATCTTTAGCGGGAGGGCCAAGCGATGGCGAGCAAGCAGACGCGCAAATTCGAGGACGAACTCGCCGACCTGGAGGCCGTCGTCGAGTCGATCGATTCCGGCGAGCTTTCCCTCGAAGAGTCGATCACGGCCTTCGAGCGCGGCGTCGGACTGGTGCGGACGCTGAATCAGAAGCTTGACGAGGTGGACCGCCGCGTCGAAGTTCTGACCCGTACCGGGGCGGGCGAGCTCAAGACGGCGCCCTATCAGGGCGATGGCGAGCCTCGGGACGAAACCGCCGCGGGCACGGTGGATGACGACGACACCCCATTCTGATGGAGGGCCAGCGTATGAGCGTGCTCGAAGCGGAGCCCCGCGGGGCCGTCGTGACGTGACGCCGAGGCGCTCGCGGCTGGATGTCGAAATGACGCGCCGGGGTCTCGCGGAAAGCCGCGAATCCGCCCAGCGGCTGATTATGGCGGGCCGGGTGCGCGTCAACTCCCGCCCGGCGGCCAAGCCCGATCTCAAGGTGGACACGGCGGTCCCGATCGCGATAATTCCCGGCGCGCACGAATACGCGAGCCGCGGCGCGTACAAGCTGATCGCCGCGCTCGATCATTTCGGCACCACGGTCAAGGGGCGTTACGCGCTCGACGTCGGCGCCTCGAACGGCGGTTTCACCGACGTTCTGCTCAGGCGCGGTGCGGCCGCCGTGATCGCGCTGGACGTCGGCTACGGTCAGCTCGCCGAGCATCTGCGTGTCGATCCGCGGGTTAGTGTGATGGACCGCACGAATATCCGCCACGTCGTGCCGAAGGACCTGCCCTATCTTCCGGAGCTGGTGGTTATCGATACGAGCTTTATTTCGCTTAAGCTCGTGCTGCCGGCGGTTTTGACCCTGGTTACGCGCCCGGCCGAGATAATCGCGCTGGTCAAGCCCCAGTTCGAAGTGGGCAAGGGCAAGGTCGGCAAGGGCGGCGTCGTGCGCGACGATCGACTCCGCGAGGCCGCCCTGCGCGAAGTGCTCGAGGATGCGGCACGGCGCGGGCTGGATTGTGCCGGATCGCTCGAATCGCCGATCACCGGCGCGGCGGGTAACCGCGAATACCTCGCCCTGTTCCGGCAGCCGTAGGCGCGTGCCCTACCGCTTTACGGTTCGGCCCTTCCACCACCTCCGGAATTCGTGTCACGCGGTCTCCCTGACACTGATACGCAATCCTGGTGCCCAGCCCCATATGCGGGATTTTCCATTTTGTATGCTTCGGAGTCGCACCGCTAGCAAAAAGCGCTGCAAGCGCGGACTTCGCGCCCGGCTTTGAGGACAATAAGGTGAGCATCGCCACCTTTGGGTGAGATTTTTTGCATTTGCATCACGGCGGATTTCCATTACCCTAAGACCTATTGGCGCGGATCGAAACCAGACACGTGTTGAGCAGGTGGCAGGCCCGCGGCAAAGTCGCGATGACCAGCGCGGTGGTATGTGCCGTGCTCACCTTGGGACCAGCAGTGGCTCGGGCGGTCTCCGAAGAGCCGATCGGCGCCTCGCCGCAACACCCGACCGTTGAGCAGGCCAGCCCGGCTCCGGCCGCAGAGCCGCGCGCGTTGCCCGCTCCGGTCGTGACGAATCCCGCGGCCGTCGCAAACCCGTCACCGTCGCGGCTGCTGCAGCCGCATGCGACTTTCCCGTACACGCTCCGGCCGGGCGACAATCTCGGCTCGATCGCGGCCGAGTTTGGTGTCTCCGTCGCCGACCTGAGCCGGGTCAATCACGTGACCGGCGAGACCGAGCTGGTCGCGGGCGAGAGCCTTCGTATTCCTAATCCGGGCCTCGCCCGTGAGCGCGAGCTGACGGCGCAAGTCAATCAGCTTGCCCTCGATCAGCAGGCGGCTGAGAATCGCGCCCAAAAGAGCGAGGCGGAGCTGGGTCTGCGCCGTACCGAGGTCGAGGACTTGACGACGCAAGTGCGGCAAGCCGGGCACGACCTGCGCGGGCTCTCGTGGTGGCGCGGCAGCGCGTACGTCCTCGGCGTGCTCGCGGCGCTGATGTTCGGGGCGATGGCGCTCGCACTGCTGGAATGGTGGATGCTGCGCAACCGGTTTCGCGCGGTGGCTGAAATGAACGAATCGCTCCGCCGGCTCGATTACAAATACAAGGCCGCCCTGGCCAAAGCTGAGTTGCGCCTGCAGGAGCTTTACGGCCGCCGCCGCCGCGGAATCCACGACGGGCAGGAGCGCCCGAAACTCGCCGAGGAGGCCGAGATCGAGCGGCTCAACCTTGAGCTCAAGACCGTGCTCGAGCGCCATCTGGCGCGGCTGGGTCCGGCGGGCGCCAGCGCGCGGCGCGCGCGCTGGGAGGAGCGGGTCAGCGGAATTGGCTCGCCCGTCGAAGCGCGTCCGGTCCGCCGCTAGCGTCAGCCTCGCCGACTCCTTCGGGCGGTTCCCGGCTGGGCGGCCGGGACTGTTTCGAATCGAATAAAGCCTGTTATTGATCCGATATCGTTTGCCTCGCGAGTCGCGGGCAGTCGCCGTGTCCGCCGCTTTCTGCTATCTCGATGAGGGTCGTGGGTCCGTATCGGATCGGGCGGAAACCTCTTGGATCAGGAGAAGGGATGATGAGAAAAACCTTGGCAGTCTCACTGGGATTGGCCGTCTGCGCCGGTTTGGCCGGCGCCGCTCTGGCCGCCGAAAAAAGCGTAACGGGCACGCTCGAAGACAGCTTTTGCTATATCACGCTTGGCGCGCATGGTCCGGATCACAAGAAATGCGCAACCGAATGCGCGAAAAAGGGCATCCCGGTCGCGCTCGTCGAGAAGGGCACCGATAATATGTACGTGCTGCTGCCGGCCAAGAACAACGAGCCGCTGCCCGACGACGTAATCAGCAAAATGGAAGACGAAGTGACCGTGACGGGCGATGCCTATAGCAAAGGCGGCGTGAATTACCTGACGGTCAAAGCGGTGAAATAGCTTAATCGCGTCACCCATGGAAACGGCGCTGCGCCTCGTGACGAATTGGCCGGGTGCGGCCGTCCTGCAAAACCTCCATCCGCTGATTGTGCACTATCCGATCGCGATGCTGACCAGCGCGACGGTGGTTTACCTGGCGGCGGCGATCGCGCGGCGCGATCACTGGGCCTGGGTGGCGTTGTGGCTACTCGCCTTTGGTGCGCTGGGGGCGACCGCCGCGGTGTGGAGTGGACTGCGGGCCGGCGGCGCGGTGATGGTCGCGCCCGCGGTGCGCGAGAATATCCTCGAGTATCACGAGTACCTGATGATCACGGCCTGGGTGCTGAGCCTGCTGGCGTTGGTCTGGGGCGTGGCGGGCCGGCCCCTGCCGCGGCGCGGCGGAATCGGGTTTCTCGCCTTGCTCTTGATGATGAGCGCTGTGCTGGCGCGAGGTGCGGATTACGGTGGCTGGATGGTCTACGGGTACAACGCGGGGGGCAGTCTCCCGCAACCGATCGAGTTTTCGCGATGAGGCAAGCTCTCCCGGTGAGACAAGATGGCTGGATGGAGCGCGATCACGGTTGGCGGCAGGCCCCTCAATGACGTTGCGCCAGTGGGCCCTGCTGGTTTTGCTCGCAGTGATTGCGGGATGCGCCTCGCATCAGAATACGTCGCCGACGGCCGAGGCGTCGGCGAGTCCCGCCGCCGAGACTCCGGCCGGGCCCGAGGCCAAAATTCACGTCAGTTATGCGCATCGGGGTGACTACCTGAGCTCGCTGACTGTCACCAAGTATTCGGGTGCACAGCCGCTGACGACTATCCCGACCAAGGAGGGAGACGCGATCACGGCCCGCTTCGACGGCGGGGTGACCGTCTGGCAGATCGGGGTGGAAAAAGGGTTTTTGGCCGGGGTCCCGATGGTCGGCGCGAGCGAGCAGCGTTACGCGCCCGCCGAAGTGAAATACGGTGAACTGCCCGCCCACTTTATCGCGTCGATTCCCGACAGCGGTCCGCCGGAGCCGCTCGAATCCGATCATTACTACGTGTTCGCCGCGACCCGGGGCTCGGGTTCGACCAGTTACGAAGCGGTGAAGGTCAACGGCGACGGGTCATTGGAAGCCTACGAAGCGGATCCACGCGCCGGCACGAGTTACTGGCTCTGCTGCAATCTCCCCGCCGATTTCGCGGTCACCGCACCAACGCAGTAGCGGTCACGACGTGAACTGCTACTCCAAATGAATGCTCACACCCTTGGCACTGAGGCTCAAGTTAAGCCCCTGGTGAGTAGCTACCCACTGGATCACAACTCCCTTCGAGTTTTTCATGGTGGTCGCACTTGCACCGCCCGCGACCGCCGCGCCCGCCGAGACTGCTGTGTAAATTCCGTTGATGTCGGAAGGCTTCGTCAAGCCATAAACGGCTCCCGAAGCGGTATATTTGCTGATACCAACTTGCACGATCGATAGGCCCTCGACCTTCAGACGATACTTCCTGCCGTCAAATATGAGGCTACCGTGGCCCCAAGTATATCCAATGCCCGCGGCAACCGATCCCCCTGACAGCTCGAGAGTCCCGCTGGGCACACTCTGCGCTACTGCCAACCTGGCTCCGGCGACGCTGCAGGAAAGCCAGATAAGCAGTGCCAAGGTAAGCTTGCTCGACCACCTAAACCCATTTGATTCACAATCAGTGCCAGGGCAACGGTTCATTCTGCATACTCCCTTCAAACATGCGGGCGCGGTTTTCATCGGCTTGTAGCATGTCACAAGTGGCAAGTCCATTTCGGAGTTTGATGGCTAATCGATCCGGAGACGTTCCGCGAGGCGGCTGAAGCGATGGCGCTCGTCCTCGTTGCGGACGGCCTGTGCGAGCGCGCTGCGCGTCCCGACCAGAATACAGACGCGTTCGGCGCGGGTAATCGCCGTATAGAGCAGATTGCGCCGCAGCATCAGGAAGTGGGTCTGATGAATCGGGATCACGACCGCCGGGTACTGGCTGCCCTGGCTCTTGTGAATCGAGATGGCGTAGCCCAGGCCGAGCGCGTCAAGCTCCGCCAGATCATATTCGGCATGGCCTTCGTCGAACTGAACGCCCACCTTGCCGCGCGTGGTGTCGATCGCGGCAATCCGGCCGATCGCGCCGTTGAAGACCAGCTTTTCGTAATCGTTGCGCAGCTGGATCACGCGGTCACCTTCGCGAAAGATACGGTCACCCGCCCGCAGTTCGCGGCCGCGCGGATTGAGCAACTCCTGCAATTCGCGGTTGAGCGCCTGGACGCCGAGCGGGCCGCGGTTCATCGGTGTCAACACCTGGATATCGCGCGCGT
Organism: Binataceae bacterium (SeqCode); assembly: GCA_052145175.1. Taxonomy (GTDB): domain Bacteria; phylum Desulfobacterota; class Binatia; order Binatales; family Binataceae; genus JAJPHI01. The sequence continues at coordinate 91,080 of JBKQPD010000023.1, forward strand.
CGGTGATCCCAAAGCGGCCGACCAGCCGATTTTGCACCAACTGTTTGATCGTGCTGAGCACGTCTTCGGGGGCGTGGCGCTCGAAGAAGAAGAAGTCGCTGGCCGGGTCGTTGGTGCTTTCGGGCTGCTCGCCGCGGTTCAGCCGATGGGCGTTGGCGACGATCTGACTGCGGCGGGCCTGCCGGAAAACCTCGCGCAACTGGGCCACCGGCACCAGCCCCGAATTGATCACGTCCTTGAGCACACTGCCCGGACCCACCGAGGGCAACTGATCGCGGTCGCCCACCAGCAGCAGTGACGAATTGGCCATCAGCGCACGCAGTACGCTGGCGGCCAGCTCGACGTCCATCATCGAGGCCTCGTCAACGATGAGATAATTGGTGCGCAGCGGCAGGGACTCGTTGCGCACGAAGGTTTGCGTGTCGGGCGAATATTCGAGCAGCCGATGGAGGGTGCGGGCCTCGCGGCCGGTGGCGTCGGACAGGCGGCGGGCGGCCCGTCCGGTCGGCGCCGCGAGCGTCGGCTTGAGCCCGGCGGCGTCGAGCGCCGCGAGCAACGAACGGAGCAACGTGGTCTTGCCGGTGCCGGGTCCACCCGTGATCACCGTGACGCGGCTCCGCAGCGCGAAACTGAGCGCCTGACGTTGTTCGGGCGTAAGCTCGAAGCTGGCGCTCGCCTGGGTCGCGGCCTGCAGTGCGCGCGTGACGGTCGCGGCGCCCATCGGCTGACCGGCGGCCAGCACCCGGATGCGATCGGTGATCGTCACTTCGGCCTCGTGTAGCCGCTTGAGGTAGACGCTGGCGTATTCCGGCGTCTCCTCGACGACGATTTCACCGCTCGCCGCGAGATCCTCGAGCGCGGCGCGCACCAGCGCGGGATCCATCTCGAGCGTCGCCTGGAACTGCGCTTCGAGGTGACTGGCCGGGGCGAAGACGTGGCCCTCCTCGGCCATCCGCTCGAGCAGGTAAATCGTGGCCGCGCGGGCGCGCTGAATCGAATTGCGCGGGACGCCCAGTTTCTCGGCGACGCGGTCGGCGGTGCGGAACCCGATCCCCGCGACGGTGCGGGCGAGCAGATAGGGGTCGTCGCGGATCGTGGCGAACGATTCCCGCCCATAGACCTTGTGGATCCGCCGCGCGTGGGACGCGCCGATCCCGTGACCACGGAGGAAGACCGTCAGCTCACGCAGGCCCGAAGAGTCGCGCCACGCGGTCGCGATCCGCTGGGCCACCAGGCGCGGCAGGCCGCGGACTTCGTGCAGACGCTCGGGCGTGGTATCAAGCACGGCGGCCAGGGTCTCACCGAAATGGGCCGCAATCCGCCGGGCGAGGGTCGGGCCGACCCCCTTGATTTCGGAGGCCAGATAACGTTCCAGCGCGGCGACCCCGGCCGGTCGCAGAACCTCGTAATCCTGGACGCGGAACTGCTCACCGTAGCGCGGATGCTTCTCGAAGCGGCCGGTCAGCTTGAGGCCGGCGCCGATCTCCAGGCCGCCGAGGCTGCCCACAATCGTGATCCGCCGCCGGCCAGCGAGGTCCCCGGCGGGGGCGTCGGTTTCGAGGACGGCGACCGTATAATCGTTCGACTCATTGACGTAAAGCACCTGATCGAGCGTGCCCTCAACCGCCTCACGCGAGGTCTCATCCGCCGCACTCACAATGCCTTAGGATCGCAGAAGCCGGGTCGACATGAAAATCGGGGTCCGAGGGTTTTTCCATCGTGCGATAAGACTCCATCCGTCAGGTATTTCGCATTTCGCTAAGATGAGAACGCCACTTCTTCGCATTTCGATAGGATTCTTAGCTTGTCAGCCAAATATCCTTTAAAATCGAGAGTTTCGTGATGGCACGTACAATGCTTCTTCCCCAAGTCAACAGACGGGAGGTCAAGCATATGGTATTCGCATCAACTTCGGTTATCACTTTCGCGATCGGAATCACCGCCGTACTGATGATCGCCAACTGGTTCATCTGGGGGCTGAACAATCCCCGCGATTTGCGGCATCCCAGCACCGTCACCCCGCTCAAGGGCAAGGAGATCGTCGAGCTGGCGCTCCGTCGCCTGATCGCCGCGAACGAGGCCGTCTTGCCCCGGAATACCGCGGCTGCCGAGGCTCATCGGGTGTCAGCGAGTAATGACGGCGACGACGGCTTCAAGCACGTTGCCTGGCCGGCAGTCGCACTCCGATGAATTCCGCTTGTAGCAAAGCACCGATGGCGTGGAGGGCTCCCTTCCACGTCATCGGTGCAATAACGCCAACTAAATCCCCGCTCGTACATTTAATCGCAATCCCCCGAAGTTAACGCTCCGGTTCCGTCCGGATGGCTAGCCCGCGCCCCGCTTCCAAAATACTATCGGGTAGCTCCCAGACTTCCGCGGACGCTGATAGTGGCGATTGTGATGACTTGGACGGTCAGCCGGCTGCGCGCCGCGGCCTTGATCCTGAGCCTCGGCTTGTGGCTGACGATGCCGTCGGCGGCGACAGGCCAGACCGGCACGACCCGGCTGTCGCCCAGCGCCACGTTATCGTTATCGTCGACGCCTGCGTCGACGCAGGCCACCCCAGCGGCCGCTGCGACCTCCGCCGCCGCTGCGACCTCCTCCGCCGCCGCGCCTCAGATCGATAGCGACGAAATCATCGCATTCCTCGGCACGGTAATCGCCTGGCATCGGCAAATCGGCGAGCAGATCCGGCTCTCCGGCGAGCCCGAGGAGACGCTGTTCCTGGCCGACGATCGGCGTATGGCGGACGAGGTCCTGGGGCTGGCTTTCACCTTCGCGCGCGCTGCGGCGCAGTTGCGGGGGAGCGTCCGCAAAGAAAGCGGCGTGCCTCCATCCGCGCCACCACGCGCCAATCACACGGGCGCGCAAGGGAATGCGCCCAGGCTCGATAAGCTGATCGGCCATCGGGATCAAATGCAGGCGCTGTTGGAGCATTTGCAGGATGCGACCAGCGCGCTGCGCAACCGGTTGGCCGGTGCGGGCCCTCACGCGCGCGCTTCCATCGCACGCGAGGTGGCGGCCAATCTGGCGCAGGCCGATCTGGTCCAATCGCGGATCGACTCACTTAACGCGCTCATCGATTTTGAACAGAGCACGGGCACAACCGGCGGTTCACCACTGGGCCTGGACGCGCAGATTGACGAGCTCGAGCATTCGGTGGCGCAGCCCAATGCCGCTAACGCGCCGCCGCCGTCCGGCGCCGCGGCCAGCCCTTCCGTGCTGCCGGGAAGTCTCGAACGGCTGCTCGCGCTCCGCCAGAAAGAACAGGCGTTGGGCAACGCGATCGAGCTTACCGACAATCTGGCGCAAGCTATCGGGAGGTTGCGTGACAGGCTGATCCGGATGCTCGCAGCGATCGATCGCGAAGGGCTCGCACAAACCGCGCAGGTCGGGAACGAAGACTTGCCGGCGGTCAAACGGACCAAGGCGGAATTCCAGGCGCTCGCGGAACGCAGCAAACTGATCAGCGGCGCGTTGGAGCCGCTGTCCAAACAGACCGTGCTGCTCCAGCTCTACTCGGGCAACCTCGCGCGATGGCGCGCGAGCGTCCATCAGTGGTTCAACGTCGCGCTGCGCCATCAGCTCATTCGCGCGATCAGCCTCGCGCTGGTGTTCGGCGCGGTGTTCGTCGCCGCCGTGGTCTGGCGGCATCTGACTTTCAGGTACGTCGAGGATCTTCAGCGCCGCCAGAAGCTGCTGCAATTACGCCGTCTGGCGGTGATTGCCGCAATCGCCCTCGTGATCGTGCTCGGCTTCGCCAGCCAATTGAGCGCGCTGGCGACCGTGATGGGCTTTGCAGCGGCGGGCATCGCCCTCGCGCTGCAGAATGTCATCCTTTCGATCGCGGGCTATTTTTATCTGAGCGGCCGTTTCGGGATCCGGATCGGCGATCGCGTCTCGATCGCGGGCATCACCGGCGACGTGCTCGATAGCGGCTTCTTCAAGTTGACCCTGATGGAGCTGGGCAGTGACGACCGTGGCCGGCTGCCGACCGGCCGCGCGGTGATTTTCCCCAATTCGGTGGTCTTTCAGCCGAACAGCAATTTTTTCCGGCAGCTTCCCGGCACCAGCTTCGTCTGGAATGAGTTGCGGCTGACGCTCGCGCCCGACTGCGATTATCGTCAGGCGGAAAAGCTCGTGACCGAAGTGGTCAACGAAGTATTCGCGCGCTATCGCGATACGGTGCAGCGCGAGTATCGGGCGCTTGAGAGCGAACTCAATCTGCGGGTCGAAACGCCGCGGCCGCAAAGCCGTTTGCAATTCGGTCAGGCCGGCCTCGAGATGATCCTCCGCTACCCGACGCGGCTGAGCGGCGCAGTCCAGACCGCCGACGAGATTACGCGCCGGCTGGTCGACGCGATCAAACGCGAACCCGGTCTCAGACTAGCCGTGCCGGGAGTGCCGGCGATTCAGGCCGAAAGCGCACCGGCGCCGGACCCGCCGGAGGAGCCGCGTCAAACGTGACGCCTCCGCTAAATCGACTAAAGGTTAATCGTGCTTGACAGAAAGTGGATTGACTCAGCAGGGACGGCTCGCTACGGTTGAACTGGGTCTAGTCGCGACGCGCTCGCTGCCAGATGCCGAGGCGGCCGATCGGGACGGGGTCGCGGATACGAAGGAGCGAACGCGTCTCAGGAGGGGGGCGACCCCGTCCATCAAACTACTTGCCTAGGGTGGTGATGACCTGCAGGCACGCGGGTCCGAGCACGACGATCAGCATCGCCGGCAGAATCAACAGCACCAGCGGCACCAACATTTTGACTGCGGCCTTTTGCGCGCGTTCTTCGGCCCGCATCCGGCGACGAGTCCCGAACTGCTCGGCGGACGCCCGTAGCGCCGGGGCGAGCCGGGTGCCCATCTGATCGCTTTGAATCAGCAGCGCGGAAACTGATTTCAGATCTTCGGTGCCGGTGCGGTCGGCCAGATTACGCAGGGCGTCGCTGAGCGACACGCCGGCGCCCAACTCGCCGGTCATGATACCAAGTTCGAGCCCCAAAACGCCGCCCCGCCGTTCCGCGCGGCGGGAGACCAGCCGGAGCGCTTCGGCCAACCCCAGTCCCGCCTCCAGACAAACCGTCAGCAGGTCGAGCGTCGCCGGCAATTCGTGAACGATGCGGACCTGGCGATTATGCGCCATGCGCCGCAAAATCCGTACTGGCAAGAGATAGCCCAACGTCCCGCAGAGCAGCCCGATTTGCAGCCCAAAGCTGCCTGACAGAGAGCCCACACCGGCGCCGGCGAAGCCGCCCAAGACCACCGCTGACAACTGGATGAAACGGAAGATGACCAACTTGTCCCAACCGTTGAGACCGGCATGGCTCAAGGTTGTGGCGATACGCCGCTGGCTCGATGTCAGACCGGGCGGCTTGCTGAAACGACGCGTGATGGCGTCCAGCAGGCCGGCGCCGAAACCGTTGGTATTGCCCTGTCCGCGCAGGATCGCCGTGGAAGAATCGCCGAGGCTGTAGCTCGGCTCCAGCAAGCGATCGTCGCGCATCCGCCGGCCGCCGAACAGCGCGCGATAGAGGGCGGTGGCGCTCGCCACGCCCAGGATAAAGACCATCACCGCCGCGGGTAGCGCCCCATTTGCCATGTCAGTAATCCACGCGTGCTATTTCGCGCATCACGAAAAACGCCAGCACGTCCATTGCGCAGGCGGCTTCGAGCATCCGGTTACCCAGCGGATCGTGGAAGAGAATAGCGGTATAGTCGCCCCGCATCAGCGAAAACGCGCCCAGGATTATGCCGGGTAGCGCGGCCACGATAATCGCGCTCATGCGTGACTGCGAAGTGAGCACCCTGATCTGATCGGCGAGCCGCTGCCGGTTGCGGATACTTTGCGCCACATGCTCAAGAATTTGAGCGAGGCTGCTACCGGTCTCCTCCTGCACGCTCACCGCGTCCGCCAAAAAGCCCAAAACTTCGATCGGCACCCGGCGGTACATCGATTCGAGCGCCATCGGCAAGTTCACCCCGACGCGTACCTGATCGACGATCACGCGCAATTCGGTAGCCACGGGCTCGGGATTGTTTTGCGCGGCCATCTGCAATCCCCGCAGCAGCGTGTGTCCCGCCTCGAGGGCCGCCTTGAGCGTATCGAGAAGATAGGGGATTTGCTGGGCGAGGGTCTTCAGCCGGCCGCGGCGTCTGGCGCGGAGCCAGAAGAGGGGCACTAACGGCAAGCTCAGCCCGGTGATAATCGCGGTATTCGTCGGCAGCCAGATGGTCGTCAGCGCCGGGCCCGCGAGCGCGAGCGCGGCGAGGCTGACGAGCAGGGTCTCCGGCGCAAGGTCAAATCCCGCTTGAGCCAGTATGTCGCCCGCCCAGCCTAACACCGGATGCCCCAGGCCTGCGGTACCCCGGGTCAGCTCGCGCCGGGCGCCGGTTGTGCCATCGAGCACGGCGCCAAAAGATCCCTCGAGCCGGACCGCCGCGACGCGCTGGCGTTGGACTTGCTCGGCATGCCGATTCGCCCACAGGCTGATCGCCAGGACGATAAAGAGCACGGCGAAAAAGATCGAAACGAGCAGTTCCATCGGAGGCCGGCCTAAGCCACCTTTGCCGAAGCCGGCTCACGCCTGAGCCCGTTGGCCTCGATTTTTCCGCTGAAGATGGAGCGCGCGCCGGTGTTGCGGAACTGCCCCAGGACCTTGCCTTCCTCGGTCGTGCCGGTCTGCGTGAATTCAAACAAATCCTGCGTGAGCACGGTCGTGCCTTCCATGCCTGTGATCTCGGTGATACGCAGCACTTTGCGTGAGCCGTCGGCCAGGCGCGAAACGTGAACGATCAGATTCAGCGAGGCCGCGATATACGAGCGCAGCGCTTTTTCCGGCAACGCCACCCCCGTGAGCAGCATCATCATTTCGAGCCGGCTCAACACGTCGCGCGGATTGTTGGCATGCAGGGTGGTCATCGAGCCGTCGTGACCGGTCGACATGGCCTGCAGCATGTCGAGCACTTCGGCGCCGCGGACCTCGCCGACGATCACCCGGTCGGGCCGCATCCGGAGCGTGTTGCGGAAAAGATCACGCATGGTCACGTCGCCCTTGCCTTCGACGTTGGGCGGGCGCGTTTCGAGACGGAAGACGTGCGGCTGTTGCAAGGCCAGCTCGGCGGCATCCTCGATCGTGATGATGCGCTGGTCCTCCGGAAGATATGACGAGATGCAGTTGAGCAGCGTGGTCTTGCCGCTGCCGGTGCCGCCCGCCACCACGATATTGAGCCGGGCCAGCACCGCGAGCCGCAGGAATTCCGCCATCTCGCTCGTCAGCGACTGGTTGCGGATCATGTCGTAGATCTGAATCGCGTGCCCGCCGAAGCGCCGAATACTCAGACCCGGACCGTCGAGGGCCAGCGGCGGGATGATCGCGTTGACCCGGGAGCCGTCGGGCAGGCGCGCATCGACCATCGGCGACGATTCGTCGATCCGCCGGCCGACGCGCGACACGATCCGGTTGATGACGCTCATCAGGTGGGCGTCATCGCGGAAGCGGACATCGGTGCGGTACAGACGGCCGCCGCGTTCGACCCAGACGTCGGCATGACCGTTGACCATGATATCCGCGACTTCGTTGTCCTGGAGCAGCGACTCGAGGGGTCCCAGGCCGAGCATGTCGTTGGTGACGGACTCGACCAGACGGGCGCGGTCGGCGCTGGTGATGAGAACTTTGTCCTCGGCGATAAGCTCGTCGATAACCTGGCTGATCTGTTCGAGCAGGGCGCCGTAGCCGGCCTCTTCCAAGCGCGAGACGTCGATCCGCTGGACCAGGCGATCCTGCACCCGGGCGCGCATATCGGCCAGAAACCCGGTAATCGGCGCGCTGACGGACGCCCCCTTCGACTCGGTGCTAAAGAGCGAAGGTTGCGCGCTGGCGGCGCGGGCTTCGCTGACCGGCTGAAGACGATCGATAAGTCCCATCGATGCCTGACTCCGCCCTTAGCAGGCCGTTGCGAAAGTCCTTACGGTCCGCTCCCTCGCGCTCATCTCCCCCCGGTCAGGGGGAGAAGATGGCGGAAGGAAGCCAGCTTTCACGCAGGGTGTTGAAGCAACGCACGCTTGCATTTCGCTAATACGACTCCTTTCTAAACACCCTGCTAAAGGTCCGCCGCGGACGGCTTCGCGGCGCGCCGCAAGCCGCGGCCAGAGATCGGATTGAGCAGGCTGGCCCCCCGCCGTTTGAGCGCCACCCGCATCCGGGCGAGGAACGATTGGGCCGCGGCGGTGACCGGGGCACGCTCGACCCCGCTCAGGTGCGCGGCGAGCTCGTCGATCGCCAGCCGGCACGGCGATTTGGGCGCAAGGCGGGCGAGGTCCGCGCATTCCAGCTGAAACTGCAGGAACGCGGCGTCGTCGCGCGGCACACGCGCCGCGATCGGCCGGCGTAATGCCGTGGCGATCTTCTCTTCCGCAAAGGGGCTGGCTGGATCGTAGCGGTTAAGCACGAATTGCAGGTCGAGTTCGGTGAGCTGCAAACGCTCGAACATCTCGAGAAAACGCTGCGCCGGGCGGACGCTGCTGACCGACTGTTCGACCACGTAGAGAAGATGCGTCGATTGCTCCCAGGCCGCGATTAACGCCTCGTTCAGGTGATGGCCGCAATCGATCAGGATAAAATCGAAAAGCTCGCGCATCACTTCGAGCACGGCCGCAACCGTGCTCACCGAAACCATCTCGCTCTCTTCGATACGCTTGGGCGCCGCCAGCAGATAGAGCCCGGATTGGTGGGCGACGAGCGAGGACTCCAGCCGCAGCGAGTCGATCGTGCTGGTCGGGTCGACCAGTTCGCTGATCGTGAATTGGGGTGTCAGGTCGAGCATCGCCGCCAGCGTGCCGCATTGCAGGCCCAGGTCGATCAGGGCCACGCGTTCGGCGTTTTGCCGGGTCAGCGCAAAACCGAGCGCCAGGGCCAGGCTGCTGACGCCCACACCACCCGCCACGCTGGCGATTGAGCAGATAGTCGCACGGTGGGCGCGACCCCCGTGCAGGGTTTCGCAAACCCGCACGAGGCATCGCGACAGATCGTTGGGTTCAACCGGCAGAAAGAAGACGTCGTCGGCGCCGGCGCGCAACGCTTGCCGCACCTTGCCGCCCGACCGCCCGGAAATTGCGCCGAGCACCGCGCCGCGCGGAGCCCCTTGGCGGATTTCCTGAATTTGGAGCGCCCAGGTTTCTTCATCGTCGCCCAGGGTGACGATCACGATCGCGGGCGGACGCTGGCGCGCGTCGCCGTTGTCCCCGGTCAGCTCAACCACTTCGACCAGCGGTTCGGGAATCTGCGCCAGCGCGGCCAGGATTTCGCTGTAGGCCGCGGCGTCGTCGCCGATCAGGGCGATGGTGGTGACCGCCGCCCGGCCGCGCCCTCCGCGTTCCGTGTCGTGGTTCGCCTCGAGGCTCATAGCGGGACGCTTCGCGCACTCCGAAAGTGGGACACAGATTCCATTGGCTTCATACTCAGCGTCGCCTTGCGCTACATAGCGAATAGTCCAAGTCGGTCTTTGCTCATCGACCGCAAAGTCACGCCAAGTGGTCGAGCATCATCCGTACCAGTCGATCCGCCCCGAAAATATCGCTGAATCGAGTGCCAGCAGGGATCACCCCCTGGTTACGACTGGTTACGACCCGGATACTCCCGGCGCGCTCATCAAGGGGTATGAGATTTGCGTCTGACTGCGAGCGGAGACGAAAGTTCGCGTCAATGCAGTTTCATACGGAAAGGCCAGGCTCGTGAGGACTACTGCACTGATTATCGATGACTCGCCCGTCGCGCGCCGTGTCATCCGGCACCATTTGGGCAAGTTCGGCTGCAAGGTGGTGGGTGAGGCGGACAGCGCCGCGCAAGGGCTGCGGCTCTTTGACGAGTTCAAACCGGAGCTGGTCACGCTGGATCTCATGATGCCCGCGGTCGACGGGGTGGACGCATCGGAATGCTTCCGCGCGATGCGGCGCAAGTCGTCCGCGGTCGCGGTGATCATTGTGAGTTCGGTGCCGTTTGACCGGACGCGCGACACCTTTCTCCGAGAAGGTGCGCTGGCGTACATGGTCAAACCCTTCAACCAGTTTTCATTCGAGCCTGTACGGCAGAAGCTGATTCGCTATTTTCGCCCATACGCGGCATGAATCCGAGGGAATAGCACCCATGGACAACAACGACCCGCTGACCCCAACGTCCGCCGACCACACGCCGTCACCCGTGTTGTGCAGTGCGACCATGGCCAGCCTGCGCGACGAAGGCGAGGACTTTTTGCTCGATCTCGTCGATCTCTTTGTGACCGAAACGCCGGCCCGCCTCGCACTGCTGGCCTCCGCGCTCGACGCGGGCGATCGCGCGACGGCGCAACGCGCGGCGCATACCCTCAAAAGTACCGCGGCGGTCTTTGGCGCGTATGCGATGGCTTCCGTCGCCTCCGCGGCCGAGCTGGCGGCGCGGGCCGGCGAGCTGCCCGAGGTTGCCCGGTTGCTCCCGTCGCTGCGCATGATTACGGAAGAGGTGCGGCTCGCCCTGCTCAGCGAGCGGCAGAACCTCCTCTCGGCGAATGTCGCCTGAGGGCGCCACTCCCTGTTGATCCTTCGTCCCGCCGGATAAATTAGCGGGATGGCTCATCTGCTCGAGACCGTTCGCGTGGCGGCGGCGCCGTGGGGTTTGAATCTGGTCGCGGCGGTTTCCGTCGCGCGCTATGACGCACATGCGCAAGGCGCGGCGCCGCGCGCGGCAGCGGCCGCTCCCGGCGCACAAGGGATAATCGTCGTCGCCAATGGCGGTGGCGATTTCTGGCGCGCCTTTACCGCGTTCGCGACGTCGCATCCGGGATGGCGCGAACGCGCGAACCCGCTCGACGACTTCACCCGGGCCGTCGTCGAAGATACGCTCGCGCCCGTCGTCAGAGCCCAGGGCGTCCGCTGCACGCCGGTCTATCCTTTTGTTGCCGATGGGCCTTTTATGGCTGGCGGGCCGACGCTCAACTTCATGGAGCTCGGCAAACTGGCGGGCCTCGCCGGACCGAGTATCGTCGGCGTCGTTGTTCATCCGGTGTATGGACCCTGGCTGGCGTTTCGCGCCGCCCTGCTGGTCGACGTCGCGATCGACGCGCCCGGCGCCGCGCTTGGTTTCGATCCCTGTCCCGGATGCACCGTGCGTAGTTGCGTGACCGCCTGCCCCGCCGACGCGGTGAGCGGCGCCTCCGGCTGGGATATCCCGCGATGCCTTACGCATCGCGTCGAACGCGAAGCGGATTGCACGCCGCGCTGTCACGCGCGTGCGGCCTGTGTGCTCGGCCCGGAGCATCGCTATCCTGACGACGAGCTCGCCTACCATCAGAAGCGTGCGCTCGCCGCGATGCGCCCCTATTACGAAACGCACATTCGCCCGCTACGCTAGCGGAGCGCCGCCGCGGCCAAAGTTAAAAACGACCGTCCGACACTGCGCGCGCTGAAAGTGATCCCCTGATTCGCTCAGAGTTTGTGAACTTTTGCAGAGTCACATTCGCCCTGCCGAGTGAGATGCGCTCACCCGCGCTCGCGACGCTCGCGCGACCTCTCCCTGGACAAGGAGAGGTGTTTAAGAGCAGCGCCGCTTCCTAAAACCTCTCCTTGTCCAGGGAGAGGTCGACGCGGTGAGGCGTTTCGCCGAAGCCGTGGCGGGTGAGGGCACACGGAGTTCCCACCAAGTAGGCGACGGCACAAAAATTCACAAACTC
>JBKQPD010000024.1:0-11569 GCA_052145175.1 Binataceae bacterium (SeqCode)
TGGCGGGGCGGGTTTACAAGATCTGTACTTCGCCAACCTGGAAGGTGAGCACTTCAGCCGGGTGCACACGACGTTCCAGGGACACCCCCTCTATCACCAGCGGTGAGCGAGGTCGCCGACCGCGTCGAGTTATTGGAAACAAGGTGCTGCGCAGTTCCGAAGTAGCTAGTCAGCCCGCACGGAAAATCGTCTTCCAGCAGCGAGGAAGGATGCAAGAAGGCCGACTTCCACATGAATTAGCAGCTCAAGCTTGACGAGTCTTGTCTTCCGCACCTGCCCGCTTGACGACATCAATCAGTCGATGACGGCGCTGGAAGCGGGCGAGGTTGTGCGCAGCGTCATGGTTGTGTCATCGAATTACGCTGGAGGCCTTAATCATGGGTACACTGTCCGGTTATAAAATTATTGAGTTTGCGGGGATCGGCCCGGTACCGATGTGCGCGATGTTACTGGCTGACATGGGCGCCGAGGTGCTGCGGATTGACCGGACGGAGGATGCTGCCCTCGGAATTCCCCTCGAAGCGAAATACAGCCTGCTCAGCCGTGGGCGCAAATCGGTCGCGATCGATCTCAAGCGGCGCGCAGGCGCCGAGGCGGCGATGAAGCTCATCGAAAAGGCCGACGCGCTGCTCGAGGGCTTTCGCCCCAAGGTGATGGAGCGGCTGGGCCTGGGGCCCGACGAATGCCTCAAGCACAATCCGCGGCTGATCTATGGGCGCATGACCGGATGGGGCCAGGACGGACCGCTCGCGCATGCCGCCGGCCATGACATCAACTATATCGCGTTGAGCGGTGTCCTGGCCTCGATCGGGCGCAAGGGCCAGGCCCCGGTGCCGCCGCTCAACCTTGTCGGTGACTTTGGCGGCGGTGGATTATATCTCGCGCTCGGCGTCCTGGCGGGCCTTCTCGAGGCGCAGAAGTCCGGCCAGGGACAGATAGTGGACGCCGCGATGGTGGACGGCGCGGCGTCACTGTTGACGGCGATCTACGGGATGCACGCGTCGGGCATGTGGTCAAACACGCGCGGTGACAACATCGCCGACACCGGCGCGCATTTCTACGACGTTTACGAAACCAAGGACGGCGAGTTCGTTTCGATCGGATCGATCGAGGCCAAGTTCTACGCCGAATTGCTGAAACTTTCGGGCCTCGAAGGGCAAGAGATGCCGCGCCAGATGGATCGCAAGGCATGGCCTGACCTGAAGGAAAAATTCGCGGCGCTGTTCAAGACCAAGACCCGCGCCGAGTGGTGCAAGAACATGGAGGGCAGCGATATCTGCTTCGCGCCCGTGCTGAACATGGCGGAGGCGCCCAAGCATCCGCATAACCAGTTGCGCGGGACCTTTGTCGAGGTCGACGGCGTCGTGCAGCCTGGTCCGGCGCCGCGCTTCAGCCGCACGCCGAGCAGGATTCAACGGCCGCCAGCCAAGCCGGGGGAACATACCGAGGAGGCGCTGCGCGAATGGGGCTTCAGTACGGTGGATTTGGCGAAGCTGCGCGGCGCAGGCGCGATCGGCGTCCGCGAGAAGTAAGCGAAGGCGAAATTTACTGCGCCCTCCTCGCCTCGCGGTTTGACCGGATTCACAATTGAAGGTGCATTAGGATGCCGCCTACCCGCGAGTTCGTAGACAGCCCGGAGCTTTACGACGCGATCTATCATTTCAAGAACTACGCGCGTGAATGCGACCGCCTGCACGCCCTAATCAAAGAGGTTGTACCCGGTGGGCGCTCGATTCTCGACGTTGCGTGCGGTACTGGCGAGCACGCGAAATTTCTCAAGCGTCATTACGCGATCGATGGTATCGACATCAACGAGAGCTATTTACGCGTTGCCCAGCTAAAGAACCCTTCGGGCAACTATACCCGTGCCGACATGATGGACTTCGATCTCGGGCGCACCTACGACGTCGTCACCTGCCTGTTCAGTGCGATCGGTATCGTTAAAACCTTCGCGCGGCTCGAGCGCGCGCTTGCCTGTATGGTGCGGCACGTAAGGCCCGGCGGTGCGCTGATAATCGAACCATGGTTCGCCCCGGAGCAGTGGCATCCCGGACCGCCGTTCATCCTTGCTGGGGAGATCGGAGCCAACAGGGTTTACCGGTTTAGCAGCAGCATCAAGGAAGGACAGCAATCGGTTCTCCAACATCATTATCTGCTCGGCACGCCGCACCGCATCGAGCACTACCGCGACCGTATCGAGTTGGGTCTGTTCACGCGGGACGAGATGACGTGGGCGTTTGAGTTTGCCGGCATGCAAGTGGGGTACGACGCCGAAGGCTTGATGGGCCGCGGCCTTTACATCGGCAAGCACGCCCTTGAAAATTCGTCCAGGTGAAAGACCCGCTACCACGTATTCTCCAACAAATTGAAAGCGAAGGCGCTGTAAGCGCTTGGCCGACTCAAACCTAAGCGGTAGCGCATCCGGGGCGCGCCCTGCTATGCAGGATCTGCACGAGAAGGTCCGGGTCAGGCGTGTAATCGGCTTGGCTATTGGATGCGGTCGGGTGCATATTCAAAGCGTGGAAAGTCGGCAACGGTTCGGCCTGTGGCACGTGAGATTATGCTGAAGTCGTTCGCGCTAGAGCTACGTGTTCTGTGGCATTCTTCGGAAACTGTCAGTTTTGAAGGAGCGTAAGTTATGGCAAGCAAAGATTTCGAGGTGCAGCAGCTATTCAAGGCTTATCGCAACGGGGTCATCTCGGAGGAACTCTTTACCCATCAGATGGCGGAGCTGTGTGCAGCCGGGAACGGGCAGGGCGCTGCGACCACGTCCTCATCGCGACCGGCCCGGATTCGTGCCGTGACGGGAGACGCAAGCCTTGACGCCCCGGGCGGCATGGCCATGTTGTTTCAGAAGGGCAAGACCTATGATCGGGCCGCCGAGGATCTTGGCAATATCGTGGCGCTTGAACATGTTAACGTCACGGTTCCCGACCAGGAGAAAGCCGCGTTGTTCTACATCAACGGGCTGGGTTTGACGCGCGACCCCTATATGATGACCGGCCCAGCCAACATGTGGGTCAACGCCGGCCGCCAGCAATTCCATCTTCCCGGCAGCAAACCCCAGATATTGCGCGGCCATGTGGGCGTGGTGGTCTCCGACTACGAGGCCCTGCCGCGGCGCCTGGGCCGGGTAGGCGAGTCACTCGCCGGTACCCGATTCGAATTCCATGAGCGCGACGGTTACATTGAGGCGGTGTGTCCATGGGGCAACCGCATCCGTTGCTTTGCACCAAACAAGCGCTTCGGTCCGATGGCGGTCGGTATCCCCTACGTGGAGTTCGACGTGCCGGCGGGAGCGGCTGACGGAATCGCGCGTTTTTATTCACAGATTCTGGGCGCGCAAGCGGCACCGCTGGAGGACGCGCAGGGCCGTTTTGCTTG
The DNA here is from genome assembly GCA_052145175.1 of Binataceae bacterium (SeqCode). Taxonomy (GTDB): domain Bacteria; phylum Desulfobacterota; class Binatia; order Binatales; family Binataceae; genus JAJPHI01. The sequence continues at coordinate 3,385 of JBKQPD010000024.1, forward strand.
CGTCACCGCCGGGACCGGGCAGAATTTATTCTTCCGGGAGACCGACCGGCCGATTCAGCCCTATGATCAGCATCATATTCAGATCTACATCAATGACTTCTCGGGGCCGCATCGCCGGCTGGCTGCGAAGGGCCTGATTATCCAGGAGAGCGATCAGCATCAGTATCGATTCCAGGACATCGTCGATCCCGACGGCGGCAAAGTGCTGTTTACCATCGAGCACGAAGTTCGCAGCATGCGGCATCCGCTCTATTTGCGCCCGCTCGTCAATCGCAATCCGTCGCAGAGCATCATCCGTTATGCACCGGGAGAAGACGCCCAAAACTGGGCAATGGCGTCGAACTAACTGAGCGAGACCGGGAAGGTGGCCCCGCATCCTGCACGAGGCCGGGGGACTGGTCGTCGATGGGACTGATTGCGGGGGGGTGGCCTACCCACCGCCAGGGTTTGCCTTGCTTCGCGAGATCGAACTGCTCGCCGAAGCGATTGGGGCGATGGCGGCGATCAAAGCCGTGACGTCCGTTGCGTCGCGCTATCTGCGTCAGCAAGAGCACCTTGGGAGCATCGCTGCCGGGCGCTACGCCGACTTCCTTGTGGTGGACGGAGACCCGCTGCGTTACCCGCGTGAACTCCGACGGCTCTCGACCGCTTATCGGGGCGGTGTCGCGTACCAACCTGACGCGCTTTTAGCCAACGTGCCCAAGGCGAATATCGGACAAGCTGCATAAGAGCGCCACAGGCAACTATGATCGGGTTATTGATCGATCATGCTGGCGAACCCACGCAGCAATCCGGCGATAAAAGCTCGAACCCTTGTATGCCGGGCTGCGCTTTTACCTGGCGGCGCGCGATCACCCCAGCGTCGAGAAGACGTCGGCGCCGAGTTCACGGCCCTTCAGATCGCCCAGCATCACCATCCCCATGCGTTCGGCGTTGAAGCATGACGACGCCAGTTCGACCACCTGATCATTGGTGACCGACTCGATCCCGCGGGCGATCTCCTCGAGCGGAATATCGCGGCCGAAATAGATTTCGTTGCGCGCGAGCCGGTTCATCCGGCTGTCCGTCGATTCCATCCCGAGCAACATGTTGCCCTTGAGCTGGCTCTTGGCGCGCGCGAGTTCGGCCGGTTTGAGGCCCTCGCGAATGACCTGCCTGACTTCCTTGAGCGTAACCTCGAGCACTTCGTCGACCCACTCGGGCGAGGTGCCGGCGTAGATCCCGAAGTAGCCGCAATCGAGGAACGCCGAGAGGAATGAGTAGATGCTGTAGACGCGGCCGCGTTTCTCGCGAACTTCCTGAAAGAGCCGCGACGACATCCCGCCACCCAGTGCGGTATTGAAGACGTAGGCCGCGTAGCGCAACGGGTCGACCTGGCTCACGCCGCGGCCGCCCAGACAGAGATGGGCCTGTTCGAGTTTCTTGAGATGATTGAGGACCATCAGATGCTCGCTCGGCGCGGTGATCGGTCCGTAGGCGCCATCGCCCTCGATCACGCCGAACAGCCGCTCGCAATCCCGCACCAGGTCCTTGTGATCGATCGCACCGGCCGCCGCGATAAATACCCGGTTGGCCCGGTAGCGATGATCCATCAGCGACAGCAGCATCTTGCGGTCAATCGCGTTGACCGTTTCGACCGAACCGAAAATCGGCAGCGCGAGCGGATGGCCTTCCCAGAAATGGAGATTGAAAAGGTCGTGGATATAATCGTCGGGGGTGTCTTCGGCCTGCGAGATTTCCTGCAACACGACCTGCCGCTCGCGATCGATCTCGTCGGGCGCGAAGACCGACTGGAGAAAGATGTCCGCGAGGAGGTCGGTGGTCATTTTGAGATCTTCGCCGAGCACCTTGGCGTAGTAGCAGGTGTATTCCTTCCCGGTGAAGGCGTTGAGCACGCCGCCGACGGCGTCGACCTGCTCGGCGATCTGCGCGGCCGTGCGTTTCTTCGTGCCCTTGAAGAGCAGATGCTCGATAAAGTGCGAGACCCCGTTCTGCGGGCCGTCTTCATAGCGCGAGCCATTCTCGACCCAGATGCCAATGGTGCTCGAGACCATCGCCGGCATCGCTTCGGTAAGAACCCGGACGCCATTCGTGAGCACGCTCTTTTGTATCATCGCGACCTGCTTTTATTATTGCCCTGCTGGTCCTTTTACTTGGCTTTTTGCTCGAGTTCCTCTTGCGCCTCACGCAGCGAGAGCCGGATTTTGCCGCTGCGATCGACTTCGAGAACCTTGACCGGGATTTCGTCACCCTCGTGCAGGACGTCTTCGACCCGGCGAATGCGCTCATTGGAGATCTGCGAGATATGCAGGAGGCCGTCGGTGCCGGGGAAGATCTCGACGAAGGCGCCGAACTCGACGATTTTGCGCACCGTGCCGTGATAGATGCGGCCGACTTCGGGCTCCGCCGTGATCGCCTGAATCGCCGCGATCGCGCGCTCCATCGCGTGACCGTCGGCCGACGCGATCAGCACCGTGCCGTCATCCTCGATATCGATCTTGCAGCCGGTATCCTCCACCAGCCCGCGAATCACCTTGCCGCCGGGTCCGATCACGTCGCGAATCTTGTCGGGCTTGATATGCAGGGTCACGATCCGCGGGGCATAGGAGGAAACTTCGGTGCGCGGCTGTTCGAGCGCCTTCTGCATCACGCTCAGCACGAACAGCCGGGCCTCGCGCGCCTGCAGCAGCGCCTGACGCATCGCGTCGCGCGTCACGCCGCCGACCTTGTTATCCATCTGGATCGCGGTGATGCCCTCGCTGGTCCCGGCGACCTTGAAGTCCATGTCGCCCAGATGGTCCTCGTCGCCCAGAATGTCGGTCAGGACGCGGAACTGCTCACCTTCCTTGACCAGGCCCATCGCGATCCCCGCGACCGCCGCCGTTAGCGGGACGCCGGCGTCGAAGAGGGCGAGGCTGCCGCCGCATACGGTGGCCATCGAGGAGCTGCCGTTGGATTCCAGTACTTCCGAGACGACCCGAATGGTGTAGGGAAAATCCGCTTCCGCCGGCAGCACCGGCATCAGCGCGCGCTCAGCAAGGGCGCCGTGGCCGGTATCGCGGCGGGACGGGCCGCGCAGGAACTTGACCTCGCCAGTGGAGAACGGCGGGAAGTTGTAATGCAGCATGAACTTTTTGAAGCGCTCGCCGAGCAGGGCGTCGACCCGTTGCTCGTCGGACGAAGTACCCAGGGTCGCGGTGACCAGCGCCTGCGTTTCGCCGCGCGTGAAGAGCGCCGAACCATGGGTGCGCGGCAGGACTCCGACCTGCGCGCTCAGCTCGCGGATCTGGGTCGAGCTGCGGTCGTCGATCCGCTTGTCCTGCTCGATAATTACGCGCCGCACGCGTTCGCGCAGCACCTTGTCGCAGGCCTCGTTGAGTTCACTGCCACGCTCGGGATAGCGGGTCGCGAGCTCTTCGACCACCCGGTCCGAGAGCGCGTAGATCGCGCTGTCGCGGTCTCGTTTGCCGGCGATTTTCAGCGCCGCTTCAAGGTCCGCCGTCATCCGCGTCTTGACCGTGGCGAGCAGCTCGGGGTCGAGCACCTTGGGCGTGAACGCGCGTTTGGGCTTGCCAGCCAAGCGACGCAGCTCCGCTTGCAACTCGAACACCGGACGCAGTTCCTCGTGCGCCATGAACAACGCCTCGAGCACGGTCTCTTCGTCAACGATATCCGCACCGCCTTCGAGCATCACGATCGAGTCGGGCTTTGCGGCCACGACCATCGAGAGGTCGCTGTCTTCGAAGTCAGCGTACTTCGGATTGGGCGTCAGACGTCCGTCGATCCGCCCCATCCGCAGCGCCGCGACGGGTCCGCCATGCGGGACGTCGGAGACTTCGAGCGCCGCCGAGGCCGCGATCAGCGCGAGCACGTCAGGATCGTTCTCGCGGTCAGCCGAGAGCACGGTCACAACGATCTGGGTTTCCTTGTCGTAGCCCTTGGGAAAGAGCGGGCGCATCGCACGATCGATCAGCCGCGAAGTCAGGATCTCCTTTTCGGAAGGGCGTCCTTCGCGCTTGAAGAAGCCGCCCGGAATACGTCCGGCGGCAAACGTCTTTTCCTGGTAGTCGACCGTCAGCGGGAGAAAGTCGACCTTCTCGCGCCCCTGGTAGGCGGAGACCACGGTGGCCAGCACGACAGTATCACCGTACTGGGCGAGTACCGCGCCATGCGCCTGTTTGGCCATTCTTCCCGTTTCGAGCGACAAGCGCCGGCCAGCAAAATCAATCTCTAGTTTTCGGTACATTTCTTCACACCTGTGGAAAAGCGGAATGGGCTTCCGGACTCGCGCGCGAGTTTCCGGGAATCACCCTCCTGATGCGCCTTACGGGCCTGATACGCCGTGCGGGGGCACGCGCAGTTCCGTGGCCGCGCGTCCAGTGGGAGCGGAGCGACTCGGGCTAGCGGCGGATGCCGAGCTTCTCAATCAGCCCTTTGTAGCGGTTGAAATCCTGCGCGTGCAGATAATCGAGGAGCCGGCGACGCTTGCCGACCAGACGCAGAAGTCCGCGCCGCGAATGATGGTCTTTCGCGTGGCTCTTGAGATGACCGGTGAGTTGCTCGATGCGCGCCGAGAAGATCGCGATTTGCACTTCAGACGAACCACTGTCGTTCGCTGCGGTGGCATGAGCCTGGATTATTTCCTGTTTACGAGCGGCCTCGAGCGGCATCAGGTCTTGCTTCTTTCCCTACTTTAAGTTGAACGCGAGCTTAGCAAAGCCCGCCGGTACAGTAAAGGACCGTTCGGCGAAGACTTCCCGTGTGATCGCGATGAATAACTATTCAGGGCATACCAGGCGAATCCGCAGAGGCAGATTCAACACCTGGGCTGACTTCAAGACCTTTACGCACTCTCACGGTGTCTTCCGGATGCGTCGGGACGTCGACGCGCAAATTACGATAACCCCCGGCGGCGGCGTCGGGAGCTATAAATCCGACGGTATACTGCGATTGCAGCTCGTTGCTGATCGACTCGCAATCCGCCCGAATCGCCGCACCGTCGCCAACTTCCTTGAGAATGAAGGTTTTCGCGCCGGTTTCGACCGAAAGCGTGTGCAGCGTCGCAGCGTCAACTTGATCATAGGGGCTGCCGCCGAGCGAAAAGGGGCCGAACTGGATTGATACAGGCGCCGGGTTCGGATCGCCAATCCCGATCGAGTAGATCAGCACCCCCATCCGCCGCGCGTAACCGACCACTTGCTGGACATCCGACTGGCTTTGATTATCCATCCCGTCGGTGACGACGAGCAGAGCCTTCTTGTCATAGCGGCCGTGCCGCAACATCACGAGACCGTCGATAATAGTGTCGAACAGCGCGGTTTCGCCGTACGCGTGCAGCAGCGACAAGCGGCTCAAGACCATGCGGTGGTCGGTCGTGAAGGGCTGCAGCAGATACGGCCGATCGGAAAAGGCAAACAGGAAGACGTCGTCGCGTTCGTTGAGCCGTCCGATCAACTCCGCGATCGCGGCCTGCGCCTGCGGAATCTTCGGCTGCATGCTCCCCGACGTGTCGACTATGATCCCAACCGAGACCGGAACATTCGTATCATGGCGGAAGAACTCGATCGGCCGCTGGACGCCGTCGAGGTAGAGCTTCATGTCGTCGCGCGTGAGACCGGTCTCATAGCCGCCGTGCTGATTCGTGACCGTGACGGTGACCTGCTCGTAGCCCGCCTGCCGGCGCAATTCGTGCGGCGCCAGCGTCAGTTCCTGGCCCTGTTGCGGCGCGAGCGACGGTAGATGGCCGGCGCTGGCCGCGCCCGGCTGCCGCGTCGTGACCGGCAAGTCGAGCGTCGTTCCGCCACCCTGAGACTGATTCGGCGGTAGCGACGCCGGCGGGTTGAACGATCCCTGTTGGGCGCGAGCGGTCCCGCCGGTGAAGCACGCCGCAAGCATCGCTAGCGGCAACGCGAATATGACCACTAGGCGCAGCCATTTCATGTCTCTCATACGGGCACCGTCACCTGGATCATCGTAAGCTTCGATCTTCCTACTTGCCGACACCGTGGGCAAGCGGGTTGGCTTAACTCGCGGATTCGCACTTCTGGTGATTGGACGAAATGCCGGGTCAGAGGTTTCACGAAGTGCGCCCTTGTTTGCTATTATTAGCTGCGGAGGGCGATCCCTGAATTCATTTGACACTTTCCAGGAGCACGAACGCGCCATCCTCGTCGGGGTTGAGACCGGCTCGCACGAGGGCATGGAGACGGAGGATTCGCTGGCTGAACTCGGCGCGCTGGCGGAAAGCGCGGGCGCCGCGGTGGCGGGCCAGGTCCAGCAGAAGCTCAAGATAATCGACCCGCGCACGTTCATCGGCCGGGGCAAGGCGCTGGAGGTCCGGGACCTCGCGCAGCGCGAGGGGGCGACCGTCGCGATTTTCGACGACGCCCTGAGTCCGGCCCAGGCCCGCAATCTTGAGAACGAGATCAAGCTGCGCGTGGTCGATCGCGCCCAGCTTATCCTCGATATCTTTGCCCAACGCGCCCGCACGCTCGAAGGCAAACTGCAGGTCGAGATCGCACAGTTGAGTTATCTGCAACCCCGGCTGACCCGGCAGTGGGCTCACTTGTCGCGGCAGACCGGCGGGAGCAGTGGCGCGGGGGGCCGGATCGGCACGCGCGGCCCCGGTGAAACCCAGCTCGAAGTCGACCGGCGCCGCGTCCGCGAACGGCTGACCCGGCTCAAGAGCCGGCTGAGCGCGGTCGAACGAACCCGCTCGATTCAGCGACGGCGCAGGGTCGAAGTACCCTACGCGACGGTCGCGCTGGTCGGGTACACCAATTCCGGGAAATCGACCCTGATGAACGCGCTTACCGGGGCGAGTGTCGAGGCCGCCGATCGGCCCTTTTCGACCCTCGACCCGACGATCCGGCGGCTCAAACTGCCGGGGAATATGCAGGTGATGCTCGCCGACACGGTCGGCTTTATCCATCGTTTACCCCATATGCTGATCGAGGCCTTCAAGGCGACGCTTGAGGAGGTCCGCACCGCGGACCTGCTGCTGCATGTCGCCGACGCCAGCTCGCCGCTCTTCGACGAGCACATGTGCGTGGTCGATCAGGTGCTCGAAGAGATCGGCGTGGGCCAAAAGCCCCGGCTGCTGGTCCTGAACAAGGTGGATCTGGTGCCCGACGGACTGCGCGAGCATTACGAGCATGGTCACGTGGCCGTTTCGGCGCTCCGGGGAGTCGGTCTCGACCGGCTGCTCGCGGCCGTCGCGCAGACCGTGGGTTCTTCCCGCGAAGAGATTAGCGTTACCCTGCCTTCGGCGCGTGGCGACCTGATCGCGATGGCGCGAAGGGACGGTGAAGTGCTAAGCGAGGAGTACAGTGACGGCGTCGTGGCGATGCGCGCGCGGGTCAGTCCCGCGGTCGCGGGGAGACTGCGCAAGGCGGCGCTGGAGGGGCCTCCGGCAGAGTCGTCATTGAACTGACTGGGCAATTTCTGACGGATACGATGGCGTCTACGACAAATCGGGCTGCACTGTCACTGGCTGCACGTTACGAGCGGATGAGCCTGTGGCATCTGCTCAACGTACCGAACATCCTGACGCTCTGCCGCCTGTTCTCGATTCCGATTTTTCTGGCGCTCCTGAGCAAGCATGATTTGCGCGCGGCGCTTTACGTCTTTATCGGCGCGGCCCTGACCGACGCGCTGGACGGCACGGTCGCGCGGTGGTTCGATTGCCGCACCGAAATCGGCGCTATCCTCGATCCCTTTGCCGACAAGCTGCTCTTGCTCAGCTCGTTCGTGACGCTGACGATCGACGGCTTGCTGCCCGGATGGCTGCTCGGGGTCGTTGTGATTCGCGATATCGTGCTGGTCTTCGGCTACTTTATGGTTTCCTTCTACGTCAACGAGCACGTGCCGGTGCGGCCGAGCTATCTGGGCAAAACCGCCACCTGCTTCCAATTGGCCTGCGTGGTAGGCGCGCTGATCAGCCTCGGCGGAACCGACCCGCGGGTCTGGAAGGCCGTGCTCCATCTGACCGTCGTAGTCACCTCGATATCAGGGCTCCACTATGGTTATCGCGGTCTGGTGGTACTGAACTCGCACGAGCCCGAGATGTTCGAATAGCTCAGGCTAGCGGTACGCGAGCCTGCGACCTTGCGACTTTTGTGGCTACTTTTGAAATCCCATTCGTCACCCTGAGCCGGCTCGCGTTGCTCGCCGGCTCAGGATGACA
>JBKQPD010000025.1:0-30896 GCA_052145175.1 Binataceae bacterium (SeqCode)
AACCTCTCCTTTGTCCAGGGAGAGGTCGCCACGGTGAGGCGTTTCGCCGAAGCCGTGGCGGGTGAGGGCACACGGAGTTCCCACCAAGTAGGCGACGGCACAAAAATTCACAAACTCTCAGAATGACAAAAATACGCCGGCGTCCGGCGGTGCGTAATCGACGATGAATACTAAGCGCTTAGCGCGGGACGTCGCCGGGGCCGAGGAAGGGTGGCTTGATCTCGCTGAGCGCCACGATTTTCCACGACTTCCCGTCGCGCCGCGCCGTATAGCAGGCGCGCCCCTGCTCGAGGATCGAGCCGTCAGCCTTGTAGCGCGTATAGTCCGCAAGGATCATCCCGAGGTTGTCGCCGAGGGCCCACGTCTTCAGACGATCGATTCCTGATCGCGCCCATCCGCGCTGCTTGATATCCAGCATTATGCGGCTGAAGCTGTTCTGGTGATCGTCTTCGCTGGTCGTGACCGTCAGCCCGCGCTCACCCGTAACCCATCCATACGGGATGCCGAAACAACCGAGAAAATGGTCGAGGTCTTCACGATTGAAGGCGTCGATATAGCCGCGGTAAAAGCTTTCGAGCTCTTGTCCGATTTCGACTGCGGTTGGCATCGTATTTCTTCCTCTCGGGTAATTATGTTGAGCTGGCGACGCGCTCATCCGGGCGTCGGGGCACTACGTTTGGTCATCTGATGGGCCTCGCGTTCGAGCGCTTCGCGAAACTTCGGATCACTGATCGCGATCATGCGCGGAATCCGGGCGTCCAGTGGCTGTCCGCGCAGATCGGCCACGCCAAATTCGGTCACGATCAGATCGGCGTCGCTGCGCGCAGTAGTGACGGGCCCGCCCAGCCGCGCGACGATCCGGCTCAGTTGACCGTCGCGCGCCGTGGCCGGTAGCGCGATTACCGAACGGCCGCCCGACGCCATCTGCACGCCGCGCACGAAATCGCCCTGGCCGCCCACCGCGCCAACATACACGCCGCCCGCCACCTCGGCGTTAACCTGGCCGGTGAGATCCACTTCGACCGCCGAGTTCACGGCGACTATCTTGCCGAGCTGACTCAGGATTTCCGCGCGATGGGTATGCATCAGGGTGAAGAGGCGAATCGCCCGGTTCCGATGGGCGAAGTCATAGAGCCGCTTGGTTCCGCGCAACGTGCCGGCGACGGTGAAGCCGGTATCGATCGGTTTGCGCGCATTGGTCACGATCCCGCTTTCCATCAGGTCCGCGACCCGATCACCGATCAGTCCCGAATGAATCCCGAGATCGCGGCGGTCGCTGACGCCCGCCAGCACCGCGTCGGGAATCGCGCCGATTCCCATCTGGATCGTCGTGCCGTCCTCGATATACCGCGCGATATGGCCCGCGATCGCCTCCTCGACCGGCCCGAACGCGGCCGGTTGGATCTCCATCACGGGCCGCGAAACGCGCACGATATAGTCGAGCCGCGACGGATCGAGCCGTCCGTCGAAGTAGGTCCAGGGCGCCAATTCGTTGACCTCGGCGATCACCACGCGCGCTCGCGCCATCGCGAACTGCAAATAGTCATTGGCGAGCGAGTAGCTATACTGCCCCCGCTCGTCTGGCCCGCTCAGATGCAAAAAGAGCACGTCGCAACCGATCTTGCCGTCGCGAAAATAGCCGGGAGTCTGCGAAAGATGGCAGGGGATGATCTGCAAGGCGCCGGCCGCGGCCATCCGGCGCAACGCTCCGATCGCGCCGAAGCCCGAAAACGTGATCACATCGGCGTGCTCGGGACGCAGCGTATTGCTGTAGCAGGTGCCGCCGAGAAACACGCTGACCGGCCCGATCGCGTGCCGCTGTTCAACCAGCCGTTCGACCAGCGTCACCGGCTCGCCGCTGCCTTGCCCCCAAACGATATGGTCGCCCGGCCGGATAATCTTGGCGAAATCGACATTTTGCAGATCTATTTCAGTGGTCATGGATCGTTAGCGGTTAAACGCGACAAGACAATCGCACAACTGGCGTAGGGCAGCCAACCGAAGGTTGCGGTTTTCATGCGCGCTGGGTACAGTCTGGCCCACTTCGCAATTCGGAGGGCTCAACCGTGATCACGATCTATCATCTGAATATGTCGCGTTCGGAGCGCATCATCTGGCTGATGGAGGAGCTCGCCCTCCCGTACAAGCTTGAGAAGTTCCAACGCGGTCCCGACTTGCTGGCGCCGGCCGCGCTCAAAAAGGTGAGCCCGCTCGGCAAAGCTCCCGCGATCAGCGACGGCGATTTGACCCTGATCGAGTCGGGCGCGATCGTCGAGTACATCATCAATCGCCACGCGAGCGGCAAGCTGGGCGTACCGGTGAGTTCGCCGGACTATCCGCGCTATCTGCAATGGATGCACTTCGCCGAGGGTTCCGCGATGACCCAGGGCCTCGTCCACCTTTTCCTTTCGGGCTTTATGCCGGGCGTCGATCAGTCATCGCCGATGGCCGTGGCGTTCAAGGGGCGCACGGTCGAGATGCTAAGCTACATCGATGGCGAGCTGAGCCGCAGCCCCTATTTCGTCGGCAACGATTTCACCGCCGCCGATCTCATGATGAATTTCTTCTTCGGGATGCTGACCAAGTTCCTGCAATACGACCTGTCGCCCTATCCGAACATCGTCAAGCACGTCGCGCTGATCGCGCAGCGCCCCGCCTACCAGAAGGCGATGGCGCTGGCGGATCCGCCCGCCTGAGCGCCACGCCCGCGGTCGGCTCGTCTAGCGCGGTCCGGCCTTGTTGATCGCGACCCGCTTCGTCAAACCCAGGGCCCCGATGGGAATCTCGAAGCGCGGCTGCATCTTGGCGTCGTTGGCGTTGAACTCGCGAATCAGACAGCAGTATTCGAGCTGCAAGCCGTTGGGATCCTTGAAGTAGATCGACTTCGCCCAGTTGTGATCGGTGATTTCGGTAACTTCAACACCCTTGCTGAGCAGTTCCTGGCGCTTTTCCTCGAGTCCGGCTTCGCTGCCCGCCTCGAAGGCAAAATGATAGAAGGCCGACGGCACCCCGAGTCCGCGATTGATCGAGGTGTCATATTCGGCCGGCACGCCGTCGACGCCGCGCGCCTCCATAAAGGCAATCAACTGATCGCGGCCGGTGTCGAAGAAAATATGGCGGATTTTGCCGCCCTCCTTGATCGTTATCTCGTCACAAACCACGGCCTTGAAACCGAGCACGCCCTCATAGAACGCGCGGGTCTTGTCGAGGTCGAGCGTGGACAACCCTAGATGGGAAAAGCCTTTATTCGACATGGCATAGCCTCCAAAGGTTAATCATTCCAAACTGTCGCAAAAGTCAAGCAAATAAGTTCCGGGTCACCAAAGCTTACCGGAATTGCGGGATCACCCGGGTGGCAAAGCGCTCCATCGAACGGCGCAATTCGCCGTGCTCGAGGCCGCCCAAATCCATGTAGACCCAGAAGTGGCTGACGCCGTATTCCTCGGCGAGCAGTCCCACGCGTTCGACGCATTGGTTCGCGTCGCCGCAAAGCACCTGATCGGGATACATCTGCTCGAAAGTTACTTTCTGAAAGCCCGCCATCGACTTCCGCCACTTTTGATAATCGCTGCTGGTATATTCTGCTGGATTAACCAGACCGCCGACGAAATGCAGATAGCGCATGTAGTGGTCTTCCCACTTGCTGCGCGCGAGGGCCGGGGTCTCGTCAACGAAGCTATGATAGCCGGCAACAATCTCGACGTCGCTGGCCGCGTGTCCTGACTGCCGCAGCGTCTCGCGGTAGAGCTGGACGTTTTCCTTCAAAGTGGCGCGGGACTGGAAGAACGGCGCCAGCATCAACGAATGGCCCTTCTTGCCCGCCGCCACAAAAGACTCGGGCGACAGCGCGGCGGCCATATAAACTGGTGGCGCCGGCCGCTGAATTGGCCGCGGCAGGATCGTGAGGTTGTTGGCCTTATAGAACTGCCCCTGGTACGAAAAGTTGGGTTGCCGCCAGGCCCCCTCGATAATCTCGAGGCATTCGTCAAAACGTTCGCGACTCTCACCCATCGCCTGATTGAAGCCGTCGTAAGTGGCCTTGATGAAGCCGCGGCCGACGCCGAAATCCAGCCGGCCGCCGCTCAGCAGATCAACCAGCGCATAGTCCTCGGCCAGGCGAATCGGATCATGATGAGGCAGCAGGGCGATCGAGGTGCCGATGCGCATCTTTTTCGTGCGCTGGGCGATCGCTCCGGCAACTATCTGCGGGGCGGGGCAGATGTACCGGCAAAAGTGATGCTCACCGATCCAGATGGTGTCGAAGCCGAGCTCCTCGGCGTACGACACTTCATCGAAAAAGTTCTGGTAGTACTGCTCTTCGGAACAGTCATCGGCGTAGTGATCGAAGAGCGTCAACAACCCGAATTTCATTGCACCACCTCCGTAGCCGCTACGGTTTAATCGGTAAACGGCACCGCCGCAAGCGTCACAGGAGCCCCGCCGCGCGCGACCATCGATACTTGGCGCCAAGGACCAAGACCGGCTTCTCTGTCGTGTACGGGTACGCGGGGATACCGTGGTCGAAGAGATATTCGCACGCCTGCTCGACCTCGACGTCGCCGACCAGCGAGGCGACCACCGGCTTGTCGATACCCTTGCGGCGATACTCCTCGACGACTTCCGCCGCGAGTTTCGCAAAGACCATCGGCGGCGTGATGATCGTGTGCCAGTAGCCCAGGATAAGCGCGTGGATGCGCGCATCCTCGAGCCCCAGCGCAATCGTGTTGCGATAAGTCGTTGGCGGCTCGCCGCCCGTGATATCGACGGGATTGCCCGCCGCGCCAAAGGGCGGGATGAATTTGCGAAACGCCGCGTCCAGGTCCGCCGGCATCGCCATCAGCTTGAGCCCGTTATCGACGCAGGCATCCGACAGCAGCACGCCGGAGCCCCCCGCACCGGTGATAATCACCACATTTTCGCCGCGCGGGGTCGGCAGGATCGGCAGGCAGCGCGCAAACTCGAGCATGTCATTCAGCGCCATCGCGCGGACCACGCCGCTCTGGCGCAGCACGTCGTCGTAGATGAGATCGTTGCCGGCCAGCGCCGCGGTATGCGATTGCGCCGCCCGCGCGCCCATCGCGGTGCGCCCCGCCTTCAGCACGATCACCGGCTTTTTGCGCGAGACGCGGCGCGCGACTTCAGCAAAGGAGCGCCCGTCCTTCAAGTCCTCGACATGCATCGCAACGACCTGCGTATTCGGGTCCTGCTCGAAGAACGTCAGCAGATCATCTTCATCAATATCGGACTTATTGCCCAGGCCGACGATCGCCGATACCCCCATCTTGGCCGAGCGACTAAAGCCGATAATCGCCATCCCGACTCCGCCGCTTTGCGACGAAAGCGCCGCCTTGCCCTTGATGTCGTAGGGGGTGCAGAAGGTGGCGCAGAGGTTCTTCGGCGTATAGTAGAAGCCGTAAATATTCGGTCCCATGAGGCGAACGTTGTATTTCCGCGCCACTTTGACGATTTCGTCCTGGCCCGCGACGTTGCCGGTTTCGGCGAAGCCCGAGGGAATCAGCACCGCCCCGGGAATCTGTTTCTCGCCGCACTCCTGCAACGCGCCGGCGACCAGCGGCGCCGGAATCGCGAAGACGGCCACGTCGATCTTGCCCGGAACATCCTTGACGCTTTTGTAGGCCTTGCGCCCCAGCACTTCGGGCACCTTCGGATGAATCGGGTAAATCGCGCCTTGATAGCCCCCGTTAATCAGATTCTTCATCACCGAATTGCCGATTTTGCCGTCCTCGGGCGAGGCGCCAATCACGGCGACGGCGTCGGGCTGCATGATGCGGGTCATCGCGCGCAGGATTTCGTCCTGTGCGGGCCGGTAGCGCTCGGCCGCCGGCGCGAAGTCGAGCAACACGCGGACGTCCGCCGCGACCGCGCCGTCATTACGTGCGAACACCGGGTTGAGGTCGAGTTCGCGGATCTCGGGAAAATCGGCGACCAGGTTCGAGACCGCCGTGATGGTCGCGGCCAGGGTCGCGCGGTCGGCCGCCTCACCGCCGCGGACGCCGCGCAGGATTTCCGCCGCCGCGATTCCGTCGAGCATCGAGAGCGCTTCGGCTTCACTGGTCGGCGCCAACCGGAAAGTCACATCCTTGAGCACTTCGACCAGCACGCCGCCCAAGCCGAAGGCGACGACCTTACCGAAGCTCGGATCGGTCAAGGCACCAACGATCACCTCGTGGCCCCCGGCGAGCATCCGCTGGATGAGAACGCCGCTTATCTTCGCGTCACTGCGATACGCCCGCGCGCTCGCCACGATTCGGGAGTAAGCGGCCTCGGCCTCCGTCGTACTCGACACCCCGACGACGACGCCCCCGGCCTCGGTCTTGTGGAGAATCTCCGGTGAAACGATCTTCATCACGACCGGGAACCCGATAGCGGCCGCCATCCGGGACGCCTCGCCCGGGCTGGTCGCGAGTTCCTCACGCGGCACCGTGATCCCGCAGGCTTGGCACAGCAAGCGTCCCTCGGACGGACTCAACGCACTGCGGCCTTCGGCCTTGACGCGATCCAGAAGAGCTCTCACCGCTTGCTTGTCGTAGCCCATGTATCCTCCAGCTAATTCCGCGGAACGTCACTCGTGACGCGCCTTGTTTCAGTCACAGCCTTATGAGCAAATGGCCAGTGAAGCACAAGCTATCGCCCGACGAGCAAACAGGTCAAATTGCGATAGAAGCTATTCTGAGCCGAGGAGCGCTCTGTTATGGTTGAAAAAATTATTGACTTGATTGGGGTTTCGACAAATTCAATCGAAGACGCGGTCCAGATCGCGCTGGCCCGGGCCGGTGTGACCATCAAAGGTATCCATCACGCGCATGTCGAGGATATCTCGGTCAGCATCGACCACAATCAGGTAACGCAATGGAGGGTGGCGATAAAGGCGTCGTTCATCGTCCGGGATCAATTGCACGAATAACGTACTTTGGCCGACGCGGACCCGCGGCTCCGTCACGGAGCGGGGCCGCCAGCGGCCGAGGAATTAACCGACCGGACGAACGCCAAGCCGACGCTGTCGGCGCGGTAATGGTGGACATGTTTGGTCCAGAAAGTCAGGAATATGCCAGCAACAAAGATAGCCGAGGTACACCCGGGAATTTACGAGATCTTCCTGCCGCTGCCGATGCGGCCGACGATCATCAATGTTTACCTGATCGATTGTCACGGCGCGTGGACCCTGGTCGACACCGGGATGAACACCGCCGACAGTGTCGCGGCGCTCGAAGACGCCTTCCAGCAGGTCGGGATACGGCTGGAAGATCTGACCACGTTGATCGGCACGCATCATCACGTCGACCATTTCGGCGCTTCGGCGACGATCAAAAAACGCAGTCAGGCCACTACGCTGCTGCATGAGCAAGAGGTCGAACGAATCACCCGGATGTTGACGTTCGGGCCCCCTTCGTCACGGCCCGACGCGGTGGAATTCTTCCGCACACATGGCTTCCCGATCGAACAGCATCCGCCGGAAGGGATGCGCCCGATGTGGTTCGGGACCGACATGTACAATCCGCTCCCGCAGCCCGACCGGTTCCTCAATGACGGCGACCTCATCCCGGTTGGGGATCGCACGTTCGAGGTAATCTGGACGCCGGGCCACGCTCCCGGTCATTGCGTAATCTACCTGCGCAAGGAAAAGGTCATGATTGTCGGGGACCACCTGCTCCCGAAGATCACGCCACATGTCGGACTCTATCCTTCCCTGCCGGTCGGCAATCCGCTCGGCGATTTCATCAATTCGCAGGTCAAGGTGCAGCGCTTCGACGTTGAGCTGGTCCTGCCGGCTCACGGCGGCGTCTTCAACGACCATCGTTATCGAGCGAATCAATTGATCGAGCATCACCGCTATCGCGAAGCCGAGATGCTCGATCTGATCCGGCGTAAGCCGAAATGTGCGTTTGAAGTCGCGTCGCAGGTATTCGGCGACGAAGATCGCCCGATCATGCATGTGATGGCCGCGACTTTCGAAACGCTGGCCCATCTGGAGCTGTCACGCATCGAAGGACGCGCCAAACGCCTGGAACGCGACGGCCTGACGATGTATCAAGCCATCTGAACCGCTAATGTCGAGCCGCCAGCACCTGACGGATTAAAAGCAAGCGCGGCGGGAGACCGGAGAGGCCTCCCGCCACGCTTCATCAAACTTGAATCGGATGCCTGAGCTGAATCGGACTGCGCTAACTCGCGCGATTAGCTTGCCGACGATCGGCTCGTCGCGTAGGTGCGGAGATTTTACCGCTCCTGACCACCGGCGACCGTCGCGCCAATCGGCGGGACGAGATCCCGGCGAGTTGTTGATTGCGCCATTCGCGCAGACCCTTGCGCAGGAACTGCGGCTCGATCCCCAGCGTTTCGCACACCGTCTCGAACGAGAAGGGACCGTCGCTGTTATCCGCACAGAGCCATTGCTCCGCTTCAGCGAAGAGCCGCTTGCGTGGCCCCGTATGCGCGTCCGCGTTATTCTGAAAACAGCGTAGCGCGTCCTCGAGCACCGCCATCATCAGGCGTTTGACCGGACCGCCCGCGCCGTCATCACGACGCGAATCGTAGAATTGCTCCGGAGTGATGATATCGGGAACAAAGATCGACCCTAAGACACCATTTTCCCATTCCATCGGCCTGTCCACCCGCTTTCCCCAGTCGCTGCCGCCAAGACGGCGATACCGGATAAGAACTTCTCCTGATACGTCGCTACGCGATACACAAGCAAAACTGATGCCCATATCGATAGGGCGGTAGAGCGATTGTGCGCGCGCTTAGTAGGAGAGTATGCGGCTAATATATCGCGCATAAATCATCACGATTACCTTTTTGCTAAGTCCAACTCGCATTTTGCGAGGAAATCCTGCACTGTTCGCGGCCGATCACCGGCTAATTAGACGCCCTGATGCCTGCTGGATAGGCGTCGCCAACGCCAAAAATTTAGCGCTTTTGCCGAGACAGGTTGGTATGGCGGCAGCTTATTGCGAACCTGCCATTGCACGGATCCGCGTGCGATTCCTAAAATGCGGAAGTTTTAGGCTACTGCAGGGGGCCCGAACCGCCCGTGCGATCGGGGCCAAGCTTGCGCTCTTCCAGCTTGAAGGTCAGCACATCGATTAGGCAGTTGGCGCGCGAAGCACCAGCCTCAAGCAGCGTCTGCTTCTCGATCGGATGAACGTCGAGGTTAAAGCAGATGAAGTTAATCAGGTCGGCGCCGCGCAGACCGCGCTCCTCCACGAGCGATCGCCAAAGGTCGCCGGCCGACTTACCGATGAAACGTTGCAACAGGTCGCGCAAGTTGGCGAGCGTCGCGGCTTCCAGCTCGAGGCTGCCGGGCGCGGGCGCACACCATTCGACCTCGGCCGTGCGATAAGCGTGATCGCGCATCTCACGCAGCACGCGGAACTCGCTGATACCCTCCAGCATCAGGTTGAAACGGCCATCAGGCAAGCGCGCCAAGGTCGTGATCCGGCCCGCGCATCCCAGCGCATAGAGGTCAGGATAACCTTGATAATTCCCTTCCCAGTCACCCTTGAGCATCGTCATCCCGATAATGCCGTCACCCTGGCTGGCGTCGGCCACCATCGTGCGATAGCGCGGCTCGAAAATATGGAGCGGCGCCGGCAGACCCGGAAAGAGCACAAAGTTCGGTAGCGGAAAGAGCGGAATAATGTTCGGTAGTTGGTCCACTTGATCGCCTGTTTGACATTAGGACCGCACACGCAAACCGTCAAGGTTTGTGATGGTCCCGCAGTCGGGCGCCAGCGGACCATCCGCCCGCCGCGCCGCGACACTACACAAACGCTGTCGCGGATCGATAGACTGCGCGTAGCCCGTGCGGCACGATGCAGGAAAGCAGTTGTTCAGATGAGGATTCCCTGGGAGCACTTCGAAAGAGAAACGCTGGATAATCTCGCGGCGCTCATCCGGCTCGACACCACCAATCCGCCGGGCAACGAGCGGCTCGCCACCGACTTTATCGGCCGGGCGCTGCTGGGAGCGGGGCTCGACGGGACCGTCGTGGAGGCCGCGCCGACTCGCGCCAATCTGATCACGCGTCTCGCGGGGCGCGACCCCACCGTGCCGCCCCTGATGCTGTCGTCGCACACCGACGTCGTGCCGGTCGAGGCCGGGCGTTGGAGCCGCGCGCCGTTTGGCGCCGAGGTCGCCGACGGCTGTATCTGGGGTCGCGGGGCGATCGACATGAAGTCGAAGTGCGCCATGGACCTCGGTCTGATCCTCGCGCTCAAACGCGCGGGGGTTGCCCTCGAACGCGACCTGATTGTCGCGGCCGTCGCCGACGAGGAGGCCGGCTCCGAGCTGGGCGCGCGCTATCTCGTCGAAAACCATCCGGAGCTGGTGCGGGCGGGATTCGTCCTCAATGAAACCGGGGGCTTCACCCTCTTCATGGGGGAGCGGCGTTTCTATCCAATCCAGGTCGCCGAGAAAGGCTTCGTCACGGTGCGCATGACAATGACCGGGGCGCCCGGCCATGGCTCGATGCCGCGGTCCGACACCGCTATCGCGCAGCTCGCCGAACTGATCATCCGGATCACCCAGACGCCGATGCGGCGGCGGGTCACGCCCCTGATGCGCGCCACGCTGCAGGAGCTCGGCATCGCGCCGGACAAGGCTCCCCCGCTCTTCCGGCCGATGCTGATGAACACGGTCTCACCCACGATTCTGCGCGCGGGCTACAAGGATAACGTGATCCCCGGCGAGGCCTCCGTGATCCTCGACGGCCGCACGCTGCCGGGCGAGGACGAGCGCAGCTTCCTCAGCGAGCTGCGCGAAATCGTCGGAGTCGAACCGCTGCTCGAAGTGGTCAAATCAGCACCGCCCTCCGAAGCGAGCCACGATACGCCCCTTTTCCGGCTGATCAAGGCCCGCACCGAGGCCGCCGATCCCGGCTCCCGGGCGATTCCGTGGATGCTGCCGGGCGCCACCGACAGCAAATTCTACGCGCAGCTCGGCGCGGTTTGTTATGGCTTCGCGCCGGTGCGGCTCGAGGCCCGCATGCCATTCGGCTCGCTCTACCATGGCAACGACGAGCGGATGCCGATCGACGGCTTGTTGTGGGGTCTACGGCTCTATAGCGAGATCGTGCTGAGCTTTGTGGGCGTGCGGTTCGACGACGTCTTTGCCTAGTCGTAACGCCGTCAGGCGCGTCCAGACTTGGCGCGTGAATCGAAGATGATCGATTCAGGCATCGTGGCAATGTTCGGTTCTCAGGTTCGCAGCTAGCTGACAACCGTCTAACCTTACGCCGAGTGAGTGACGCTCCGCTTGAGTCAGCATCAGCAGAAAATCGGAGTTTTACGTGTGGTTCATCGCCTCCCGCAAAATGCGGTTAATGCGCGTTTGATATCCGGCGCCCTGCTGCTTCAGCCAAGTGACTATATCAGCGTCAAGGCGCAAAGTGAGACTCTGCTTGGGCTGTTCCTTGGGTGGCCGACCGCGTCCTCGCTTCCAGCTTTCGTGAAGGTCGGGAAAAACGTCCTTAAAGGGTTTCATTTCCGCGATATCGCCGCGAGTCAATTCACGGACCTCGCCGTCGGCGTCAGTCAGACTTTTCTTTGCCATAGATCTTAACCTCCCGTGTGTTCGCCTTGCGTAAGCTGGTGACCCTGATGCCGTCGACAATTGGCGTAAAACAGAGCACATGTAGCCGACGACCTATATAACCCAGGGCTACAAAACGGCGTTCCGGATAGCGGCTGCGCAAGTCTTCAACGGCCCGCGCTGTCGAGAAATCAAAGTCAGCGGCCATGGTGAACGGCAGCCGCCACTCTTTGGCATTGCGCTGACTTTTATTCTCGTCGAATTCGACCTTCACTATTTATCGTACGTACATTAAATAGCCCACGTCAACGATTGGAGTGGGCTTGGCAAGCTGCTTTAGCTCCCCGAGGTACACTTGAAAATCAGGTTGTCCCCCGTCGTATCTAGTAAAGACCCATTGAGCTATCGCAGGACGATCTCAAGCTTCACAGCTTCGTTCCAGACTGAACGGTATCGCTGCGGCGCGAGACCGACTATTCTCGATCGAACCGGCTCAATTGGCTGGGAGCGGCTGGTCGGCGGCGCTGGCGGCTTGGTCGGCGGTCGGGGCGCCGGTTACGGGGGTAAACGTCACCAGCAGACGGTCGGGATTCGCCACCGGAGTTATCGCGAAGCGCGCCACCGGCGTCGTGTTGACCGTCACTTTGGTCCCGTTGGCGTCGGTCTCGACCTGGCAATCATGAAAGATCGAGCGGTCAAAGGTCAGGTGGCGCGTCAGATTCGAGTCGGGGGTCACGCCCTTCATATAGACAGTGAGGGTCGACGAATCATTGCCGCTTTCGAGATTCTCGTCGTAAGCGACCGGTCCCGTCAGATCGAAGATCACTGACATGGGCGGGTCGGCCGACGAAAGCCGGATCGTGCGCAAGGTGGCCGGACCCGGTTTGGCGGTGACGGCCGAATCCGCGAGTGCCGCTGTTTTAGCCCCTGACTGGGGCAAAATCGGCAACCCGTCGGGGCCGTAGTTCTGGTCGCTCGACGGGCTGATATTTTCGAGGCTTTCGTGTACCGCGACATGGTTCGCGTTCAAATCGTCAGCGCTGAAACCGCTCTCGGCCAACACCAGCTTGAGGGGATCATCCTCGGTATCGATCGGCTGATTCAGTTTCTTGAGCTCGCGGTCAGCATCGGCCGCGTACTTGGTCTTCGGATAATCCGTCTTGAGCGCGGTGAAGGCCTGCGCCGCCGAATACTTCTTGCCCTGCTTCTCGAGCGTCCGGCCGAGCTGGTCGAGCGCGTCGGGCGCAATCGGGGTTTCGGGATAGAGCGCCATCAGCTCCGCCATCCGCGATTCAGAGGCCTTGTAGTTGGCCCGGGTGTAATAGAAATCACCGATCACGTATTCATGCCGGGCGAGCATCTCGCGGCAGATGGCGATCTGTTCGTGGGCGAGCTGCGCAAAGTCGCTCTCGGGGAAGCGCCGCTCGATCGACTGGAGCTGCTCAAGCGCAAGCTCGGTGTGAGTCTGATCCTGATCGGGCCGCCCGATCTGATCGTAATGGGCCATCGCGAGGTAATACGACGCTTCCTCGATATGCTTGCTCGTCGGATGCATCCGGATGAAATCGTTGAGCGCGCCGATCGATTCCGGGTAGTCATGACTCTTGTACTGGGCGAGACCGATATTCAACTCGGCCTCTTCCGCATAGGGGCTGAACGGGTACTCGTCGATCAGCTTCTGATAGTCGGCGATCGCCGGCTGATAGAAATGCTGGCTGTATTCGTTGGTCGCCTTGACGTAGTAATTCTCGCCGCTGGGCGGTGTGCGGGCGGCGCATCCCGCGAGCGCCAAAGAAAGCCCGCAGATGGACACGATAAATCGAGTCTGCTTCATAGCGAATGTAGAAAGGTTAAACATTGAAGGGGGCCAAGGCAAGTAAGCCCTCCGGCTGCCGGTCCAGGCCATCTTGAATGCTGCGTGAATTCCATGTGCGGGCCGTCACGCGGGCGGGACGAAGGTGGCGGCGTAGACTTCGCGTCCTTCCTCGATGAACTTGCGCGCAAAACCGGTGGCCGTCGCGCCCGGAGTCGTCAGCGCGGTGCGAACAAAGCCGGCCGCCTCGAGCATCGTGAAGATCGCGGCGGCATAGTCGCCGACGTCGGTCGCGACGTGCAGCGGGGCGTCAGGCGCGAGCACCCGCGTCAGGCTCTGCGCAAAATACGGCGTGAACAAACGATGCTTGACGTGGCGACCCTTGGGCCACGGGTCGGGAAAGTAGATATGACAGGCGTCCAGCCGCCGCGCCGGGAGCATCAGATTGACCAGCGAGCGGGCGTCCATCCGCAGAATCCGCAGGTTGGCGAGACCGCGCCGTCCCGCCCGCACCGCCATCAGCTGGGCGACCTGGGTGTCCAGTTCGACCGCCAGAAAATCGCAGTCCGGATTCGCCGCCGCCCGCGCGATAATGAAATCGCCGCGCCCGGCGCCGAGCTCGAGTTCGAGCCCCGCCTCGCGGCCAAACCAGGTCCGCGGTTCAAAGACGAAGCAATCCGCGCGACAGGGCGCGAGCACCGTCGCGGCCGCGTCGCGCGCCTCTTCGTCGCGCCATAGACGTCCGGCTTTGCGCATTCTCGACATCGGACCATCAGAGAACACCATCCATCGCACGGACCGCAAGCAGGGGCCTGACGAGTTCGCCAGCGTTTCCATTGAACGAGCTACCCTGTTTTGTTAAATGAAAACGTCAAAGCCACCCGCGCTTCCGATGGCGGCCGCTCGCAGGTACGGCCGTAGGGCGCACTTACCGTAGCAACGGTGAGGGCCCGATTCTCTATCGAGGAGCGAATGTATGGCCTGCTTCGAGACGACCCGCCGCGCGCTTCTGTCGTTGGTCGTGCTGCTATTTTGCCTGGCATCTTTGAGTCTTGCAGCATCCGCAAGGCCAACGGAACCCGCGGCTCGATATCTCACCGGTACCGTTACAGACGCCCTGCATCGACCGATAAAGGGTGTCGTCGTGACCCTGCAATCAGGCGACAGGCGAACTCTCGGCCAAGCAATTACTGACGATCAGGGATGGTTTCGATTGCCCGCATCCGTCGCTGGCGCGTATGCGCTGACGACCTTGAGAAAGGGCTTCAAACCTGCAACTACGCGGGTTGTTTTGCCGGAGAGTGCGCGGAAGCGCCTGGACCTTGTGCTGGAGTCAACACAAGCGCTGACTCTGCCGGTAAGCGCCGCTCGCATCCGTCCGCCGAACGGGCTTTCGTTAACCGGCGCGAACCAGTACACGATGACGGCGAAAGACATCACAAACCTGGCTCAAGGCGAAGCAACGCCGCTCAACCAGGTGATGTTGCAGATGCCCGGCGTCGCGCTGGATCAGAATCAGGAGATTCACATCCGCGGCGAGCATATGGGCATCCAGTACCAGATCAACGGGATTTTGCTGCCGTTGGACATCAACAACGACCCGACGTTCACGCAGCTACTGAACGCCTATTTCGTCAAGAACGTGAGCCTGATCGATGGAGTACTGCCGGCCCAGTACGGCTACCGCACCGCCGGCGTTATCGACATCCAGACCAAAGACGGATGCGACGATCCGCACAACAGTCTCACTATCGCCGGCGGCCAACGCGACACCGTCTCGCCGAGTTTCCAGTTGGGCGGATGCAGCGGAAAGTTCAGCTATTACCTGACCGGCCTCTATCTCCAGTCCAATCTCGGCTTCAGCTCGGCCGTGCCAGCCCCGGACCCGATTCACGACGCGGTCACACAGGGGCAGGGATTCGCTTATCTAACCTACGCGCTCAACCCGACGACCCGGCTCAGCCTGATCTCCGGCATGACGCTCTCGTTCAACCAATTTCCTAACCAGCCCAATCAGCTCCCCCAGTTCCAGTTTGACCATATTAACCCCGCACTTTACCCATCGAGCGCGATCAAATCCGGTCTGAACCAACAAGACTACTACGGAGTAGTCGCCCTTAACGGGGAGCTTGGATCGCAGGCCGATTATCAACTGGCTTATTCCGCCCATTACAACGCGCTGACGTTCTACCCGGATCCGATAGGCGATCTCATCTACCAAGGCATCTCCTCGAACGTTTTCACCAGTGATCTGGCCAACACCGTTGAGGGCGATCTGAGCTATCGGCTCGGCGCGCAGCATTCCCTGCGCGGCGGCTTTTACCTCGGCGCGTATGGGGTGGAATCGGATCAGACCTCGCAGGTTTTTCCGATCGTCGCCGGCAAGCCCGCGATCTTCCCGATCACGGTCGCCGCCAACTTGAACAAAATAAATTTGGCTTATGGCGTTTATCTTCAGGACACCTGGCAGATTGCCGAAAAGTTCAGCGTGAACGTCGGGACGCGTTGGGACCGCGTGACCGGGTTTACGATCGATAGCCAGTTCAGCCCCACGATCAATTTCATTTACAAGCCGCGCGCCGATACCGTCCTCCACGCTGGCTTTGCGCGAAATTTTCAACTGCCCAATTTCCAAAATGTCTCGTCGGGGATCTCCAAACTCCTGCAGGGCACGACCGGCGCGCTGGGAACCACCCCGACCGGCAACACGTCGCCCTACGCCGAAACCGACTACCTCTGGGATGCCGGCTTCACCCACCAATTCACGTCTCACCTGGCGTACGCGCAAGACAACTATTTCAGGCTCGATCGCCACTACCTAGACGAAGGCCAGTTCGGCTTCGTGCCGATCGACGCACCATTCAATTACGTCCGCGGCTACGGCGGCGGGACCGAACACTCGCTTACGTACAGCCTGCACGACCTCGCCTTGCGCGCGAACTTCTTCGTGGCTCGGGAGGAGGATATCGGCGTCGCCTCCGGCCAATACAATTTCCCACCTGACGAGCTTGCGTACATCGACCGCCATTATTTCGTGCTCGATCACACGCCGTTGGTCGGTGGTTCCGGCGGCGCCGCCTATCGATGGAAGGACTACCAGTTCACTTTAGATGGTCTGATGAGCAGCGGACTGCGGGGAGGATTTGCGAACGAGACTCAGCTTCCCCATGTATGGCAGTTCAATTTGAGCGCGGCTCGGGACTTTTTCGTCCCCCGTCTTGGTAAGTTCACCGACCGGGTGACTTTGCTGAATATCTTCGACCGCACCAATCTGATCCGGCCCGCCAGTGGTATCGGGGTCTTTCAGGCCGCTTACGGACCGAGAATCACCGTGTACGACACGCTGACGGTCCCTTTACCTCCTCTGGACTAAAGCGACACCATGAGACAGAGATTTTTTCAGCTGATTAAACAAGCGGGGTGACGTAGACGCACCGCAAGCAGGCGGCCTGACCAGTTCGCTAACTGAGGATCGTAGGCGGAGCAGTCAAGAGCGACACGATTGCATGTCCGGCCCTCGTTCCGAAGAAGGCAACCTGGTCAAACGTTTCTACACGATGGGTCGCGCTGCGCGTCAGGGGGCAACGCAGGGCGTAAGGGTTCCGTCACTACCCCAGCAGGCGTCGAATCCGTTCAGCGTCGAGCTGAGCGCGGAGACGTTCGACGTTTCGCCTGAGGGATCCATCATCACGATGCTATCCCCGGTGGAGAGTTTCGCCGTGACCTTATCCGCGGTCGAAGCGCTGAAGTTCGACGTACCGAAATCGGCCAAGGGCAGAATACCGCCGTCGTAAGGGGCTTCCTCGATCCACTCGGCTGAAAGCTTCGAAGATTGATACTTGACTACCTTACTCCACGTTTTACCAGTGGTTTCGTCGGTCATCGAAAGGGTCCACGAGGCCTTGCCCGAACAGGGCGCCGCACACGCCAGCGAAGCGGTCATAACATCGCCGGGATTCACCGCGATGGTGGGGATCAAGGTCTCAGCCGCCGGCAAAGCCTCGTACCAGGCGTAGTAGTCAGCGCTTCCGTCGAGCGTCGCTTCTTGCGAGGTCCCCAGCTGGATCAAAGTACTGTCGGCTTTGGTGCACGCGGCGTTTTCACAAAAACCGCCGATTCCCACCCAGTTCGCGGAGTATTCGACGGTCGCGCCCGCCGGTGCGTCCAGAAACAGGACCGACGGAACGATCCAGGTCGCTTGCGCCGCGGTGTAAGTATGCTTGGTCTCAAAGTCCGGTAGCGCATAACCCGACCAGTTGGTGCTGGTGGTTTGCGCCGCCGCTAGTCCCGGAGTCAGGCCCTCAGTCTGGCGCAGCGGGTTGCCATTCTTGTCACGCGCGACCTTGATCGGCGCGTGCTTCATTCTTACTGGAGCCTGCCCGGCCAACGAGGAGGCCGGCGGGAGCGCGAGTATAACGCTAAAAGCGAAGATCAAAAGCGACGGAAAGGCATGCAATCGGCGACATTTTGCCAAAGCTGTAACTCCTGAAGGAATTGTATCAATCTAGCTGCTGCCAATAGATAAAGAAAGATTAAAATTGCATTAAGCTTCGAGCGCGAAGACAAAAGCGGGGCGACGCTACGCGTCGCCCCGCCTTTGCCAATCAAACTAAGGGTGAAATTCGATCAGGCCTTGCCGTGACGCAGGAGTTTGCCCGGCGTCGAGCCGGTGCACTTGCCGTCCGCGAAGGTTTCCTCACCATTCACGATAATCGAGCGATAGCCCTTCGACCGTTGCACGCGCCGCCACTCGCCACCGGGCAGGTCGTGCGCCACCTCGCCAATCCAGTCCGGCTCGACGCCCAAGCCGTCGAGATCATAGACCACGACGTCGGCCGCGGTGCCCTCGCGCAGCACGCCGCGATCGCGGAAGCCGGCCGCATGCGCGGGGAGGGCCGAGAGGCGATAGTGCGCCTCTTCGAGCGTGACCTTCTGCGTGTCACGCACGAGCCAGCGCAGGAAGTCCGTGGTGAAGGCGCCACCGGTAAAGAACTTGGTGTGGGCGCCGCCGTCGGAAACGCCGGGGAAGGTGTACTGCGAATTGTTGATGATCTCGGCGTTGTAGTCGGGGTTGAACTCGCGCTCGGGCTGCAGGAACTCAGCCTTGAGGTCGGTCGCGAGCGACAAGTCGAGCATCACGTCCACCGGATGCTTGCCCTCTTCCTCGGCAATCTGGCCGAGCGACTTGCCGACATACTTCTCAAGCTCGGGCTTGTTTTCGACCCACTGTACGACGAGCCGACGCAGCCTGCCGCCGATCCCGGGGGCGTTCTTGTCGAGCGCGTACATCGCGCGCTCACTCTTGGCCGCCTCGCGCATCGCGGGTATCCGCATCTTGGCCGCGCGCTCTTCCTTCGTACCGGTGAGCAGGTCGCGCCAGGCCGCCGACACGTCGTAGAGATTCCAGTGCTCGAGTGTGAAGGCGAAACCGGCGCGAATCGTGCCGCCCTGGCCGAAGATCGGCAATCCCTTGGCGCGCATCTTCTCGACCCACGCGAGGCTCTTGCGATGGATTTCGGGATTCGTGATGCTCGCCGTGATCGCCTGAAACAGAATCGGCCGCTGGGCCACTCCGGCGAGCTTCTCGACGAACGCAAGGTCTTCCTTGATATGACCGGTCGCCTGCGTGATCTCGATAAAGCCCTCGTCGCGCTCGTGCAGGACACGGGCGAGATTAAGGATCTCCTCGTCGACCATCGTGTCGGTCACCATCGGCGAGCCGTCGTAATCGGCCTGGCCCGAATGGCGTCCCAGACGCTGAATTGAGAATCCGCACAAGCCGGCGTCGAGCCCCTCGGCCAGCAGCCGCCGCATCTCGGCGCGCTCACCCTCCGTGCCGGACCGCGTCTTCGCCGCGTCGAGCCCCATCACATAGGTCATGAGCGACGCGGTCGGCATATACTGGATACAGTTGACGCCCTTGGGTGCGCGGTCCAGCGAATCCATATATTCCGGGATGGTCTCCCAATCCCAGGTCATCCCGGCTTTCATCGAGGCATACGGGATCGCCTCGGTGCGGGTCATGGTCAGCATCGAGCGGTCGCGAAAATCCGGCTTGACCGGCGCGAAGCCAAAGCCGCAATTGCCCAGCACGAGTGACGTAACTCCGTGCCAGCCAGAGATCGTGCAGTAGGGATCCCAGCGAATCTGGGCGTCGTAATGGGTGTGCAGATCGACGAAGCCCGGCGCGACGATCAGGCCGTCGGCGTCGATCGTTTTCTTCGCGAAGCCGGGGGCGCGGCCACCGATCTGCGCGATCCGGCCGTCCTTGATCCAGACGTCGCCGTGAAAACGCGGGACGCGCGTGCCGTCGACAACCGTGCCGCCCTTAATCTGAATGTCGAAATCCGCCATCGGGGTTCCCTCCTGTGTGGGTACGGACCGCGGCCGTGAGGCCGGTGATATGCGCAAGCTGCGCTTAAATTTGATGCTGCTCCACTTATACAAGAACAGTCGATTGTTTGGCCAGCGGACGGCCTTTGCTTTTTCGTCCGGCAGTTATCTAGAGTGAGGCAAGATTCCATGGGGGCTGACCAAGGAGAAACCAATGAAAGTAGGCATGACGCTTCAATTGACGAGTTTTGGCGGCAAACCGGATCGCGAGACCTATCAGGATGAGCTGTCCCTGATGGAGATGGCGGAAAATCTGGGCTTTGATTCGGTTTGGGCGCTCGATCACCATTTCACCGGCTACACGATGTCGCCGAACCCGACCCAGCTCTTGTCCTATATCGCCGGACGCACCAAGCGGGTGCAGCTCGGCACGGCGGTCATCGTTCTGCCCTGGCATGATCCGGTCGAAGTCGCCGAAAATATCGCGCTTCTCGACGTCCTTTCCGGCGGCCGCACGATCTTCGGCTTCGGCCGTGGCGCGGCCACGGTCGAATACAACGGCTTCCGTATCAACATGGAGGAAGCCCGCGACCGATTCGTCGAGGCCTCGATCATTGTCCGCAAAGGACTAACCCAGCCGAGCTTCTCGTTCGACGGCAAGTACTACAAGATTCCGGAAATCCAGATTCGGCCGCGCCCGATTTCCCATCCCGAGGAACGCTTCTACGCGTCCAGCGTCAGCCCCGAGTCAGCGGAAATCATGGCGAAGCTGGGACTCGGCGTCCTGATCATCGCACAACGGAGCTGGGAGGACGCTGCCGCCGACTACGCCCGTTATCGAGAAACGGCGCAGGCCAACAATATCAAGCCCCGCCCGCCGATCAGCCTCCTCAATATGCTGGTCTCTGACGACCCGCGTGAAGCTGCCGAGCTTGGCCACACACACATGGCAGCGATGTGGGATTCTATCGACAACCACTATCACTTCGGCGACGGCCATCTGCGCGGGGTCAAGGGCTACGAGTTCTACGCAAAGCTCGAGAAGACCTACAACAAACTAGCGGCCGACCCGGAAGCCAAGGACAAGGCGGTCGAGTTCTTCAAGAGCCTGCACGCCGCGGGCACGCCCGCGCAGGTGCTCGAGAAACTGCGTTACATCCAGCATACGGTGCCGCTGGAACACGTTATCGGGACGTTCGCGTTCGGCGGATTGCCGTACCCGAAACTCGAGCGCAGCTTCAAGCTCTTCGCCGAGAAGGTCCTGCCTGTATTGAAGAGCGATCCAGCCTTCGAGTATCCCTATGAAAAGGGTTCACAGGCGCAGATGAGCGCGAATAAATAGCAATAAACATCCGCCATCGGATTATGCACCAACGGCTCGACGCTTAGTGTCGAGCCGTTGGTATTTCCAACTCGAATCAGACGAAAACGACTTCGATCAAAAGATGAATCATCATCGCGAACATCGCGCCGGTGCCGATCGTAAACGCGACCGTACGCCATGGTTGAACCGCGTTAAGATAGAAAATCGTATGCAGGATGCGACAGACGACAAAAATCACGCAGTAGATCTCGAAGGCTTCGGCCGAGAGACCCGTGGCCATCACATAGATCCCGGCAACAATCAGGAAGAAGGGGATATTCTCCAGGTCATTGCGCCAGACGGATGCGGCCCGCCGTACTGACGGGGCCTCCTGCGCCTCCAGCTTGCCACCGAAGAGTTTGGCGTCTTCCGGATTCGTGAAAATATTGCTCCCAACGCGTCCTTTCCCCTGCACGAGCGAGTTCGCGAACATTTTGAAGCCCAATATGATCGTCGTTAGCGCGTACATCCTGAGCAGCGGCATCGATTCACACCTCCGGCAGAACTTCCAGCTCCAATAGCCCCGAACGATCTCGCTGTAAACCCTCGTCGATTGCTTTTGGTTCCAGAACCTGGTCGTTCGGCGCAATCCAAAATCGACTTTCCCCCGTATCTGGTGTGCATCGGCGGTGACCGCTAGGCTGATGACTCACACACCTGACGAACTACGCTCGACACGATACGAAACGTCTGACGCTCAACCGCCGTATCGTAAGGGAGCTTAAGTTGGACGCCAAATCCGCTCGCCATCCGGGAATCGACTTTTCGCGCCGCAAGTTCCTCCGGCTCAGCGCGGTATGTTGCGGCGCGCTCGCCTCCGGCCTTCTGTTGCGCAAGCTCGGGGCCGGGGATGCCCGCGCCGCGTCAGCCGCCGAGCCCGGTGATACTGGCAAAGTGACGCTGGCCGAGTTTTCTGCTGTCGGCAAGAATGAAGGGCTGGCTTCGCTGGACAAGGTCGTACACAGCGACGCCGAGTGGCAGCGGCTGTTGACCCCCGAACAGTACGATGTCACCCGCCATCAGGGGACGGAGCGACCCTTCGCCAACAAGTACGACGAATGGAAGGTGCCGGGAATCTATCGCTGCATCTGCTGCGCCACCGCGCTCTTCAGTTCGGCCACCAAGTTCGATTCCGGTACCGGATGGCCGAGCTTTTGGGCGCCGATCGCTCCGCAGAACATCGCCACGCGCAGCGACAACTCCTTCCTGATGACCCGCACGGAGGTCGTGTGCCGACGCTGCGACGCCCATTTGGGACACGTCTTCGATGACGGTCCGCCGCCGACTGGCCTGCGCTACTGTATGAACTCGGCGGCGCTCAATTTTGTCGGCTTCGCGCAAGCGAGCAAGTAGGCATCGAGGAGATATTATGGCTTCGTCACCCGAATCCGACGAGACCCTGGTCCCGCCCGCACCCGAACCCGACGCGGTCCCTGTCGCGGCCCCTCCCGAGTCCGACGCGGCTCCCGTCGCGCCTCCTCTCGCGAGCCGCCGGGCCAGGCGGCGCGAGCAGCCGCTCGCCATCCGGATCGCGCATTGGTGCAACGTACTGTTTCTGACCCTGATGGCGGGCAGCGGTCTCCAGATCTTGTCGGCTTACCCGTCGCTCGGTCCGCAGGGTGATCAATATTCGTGGTATCCGTTCCAGGGCACCCCGCCGCCCAAGTGGCTGACGATCGGCGGATGGCTCGCGGGCGGCCGTCGTTGGCATTTCGCGATCGCGTGGTTCTTTATCCTGAATGGGCTCTTCTATCTGGGCTACCAGTTTGCGAGCGGCGAGTGGCGGCGTCGCTTTTTCCTCCCGCGGCGCGACGCAATCAACGCGATCCGGCAGTTCGCCTACTATGCGCGGCTGCGCAAGAATCCGCCCGCGCCGGATTTCTACAACGGCTTGCAGCGCCTCGCCTACAATTCGGCGGTGCTGTTCGGGATCGTGATGGTGCTCTCGGGTCTCGCGATCTATAAGCCGGTCCAGTTGCACTTTCTGACGGCCCTGTTTGGCGGTTACGATATCGCCCGTGTGGTCCATCTCGCCGGACTGTGTCTGCTCGTGATGTTCGTGGCGACCCATCTGATGCTGGTCGCGCTCCATCCGCGGGAGATCGTGAAGATGGTGACGGGAGGCAATCGTGACTAAACTGCTATCGCGCCGCAAGTTTATCACCGGCGCCACGGCGCTTTCCCTCCTCGCCGGTTGCGAGAGCCGTCCCGCCGGAGCCTTCCTTAACCTGATGCGCGGCTGGAACGAGCGCGTCGAAGGATTGCTCTTCTCGCCGAACAGGTTAGCCCCCGAACTGCCTGAGTCGGCCGCCACCGACGAGGAAGATTTCCCGGTCTATTTCATCTCGACCGCGATGCCGCAGGCGCCGGCCAACTGGAGCCTCAAGGTTGGCGGCCTGGTCGACCATCCGATGGTGCTTACGCTCGACGAGTTGCGCGCGATGCCGTCCACCGCGATGCGCGTGCGGCATCACTGCGTCGAAGGATGGTCGGCGGTGGCGGCGTGGCGTGGTGTGCGGTTGAGCGAGGTCGCGCGGCGCGTCGGGATCGACCCGCGCGTGCGGTACGTCGAGTTCCGCTCGTTCGACGCGGGCTACTGGTCGGGATGGGATTTGGCCAGCGCGATGCATCCGCAGACCCTGCTCGCCTACGGCATGAACGACCATCCGCTGACGGCCGAACATGGCGCGCCGCTCCGGCTCTATTCGGCCGTCAAGCTCGGTTACAAAAACGTCAAATATCTGACGGAAGTGAACTTTCTACCCAACAAGGTCGGCGGCTATTGGGAAGACCAGGGCTACGAGTGGTTCGGCGGCGTCTGATTCGTTGGGTTCTCCCGTATTGTCATTCCCGCGCGTCTGGCTTGTCTGGCGCGCGAGGAATCCCGGAATCCGAGACTCTTCGCGCGGCGGCCACGCGCGAGAGTGACAGAGAAGAGAGAGCGCTACAGAAACAAACAGTGTGAAACTGAACCACTACCCTTCTCTTCCCGAACGGTTGCCGGCATGAACCTTCTATAGTACATTGCACCAAATAAGGTTCAGGTGGCGAACGACCCACAGCCGCAAAAAATTCCGCCGATTTTTTACCGCGCGGCGGGCTGTGGCGAGCCGGTCAAGGAGCGTCAGAAGGAGTTGGAGTGATGAGCAAGAAGCATATGGGTTCGAGCATTGATGACTTCCTCAAGGAGGAGGGCATCTTCGAGGAGGCGCAAACGCTGGCGGTCAAAGAGGTCGTCGCTTGGCAGCTCGCCGAAGCCATGAAGAAAAAGAAAATCTCCAAAAACCGGATGGCGACGCTGCTCAGGACGAGCCGTACCCAGGTTGACCGTATCCTTGATCCGAAGAACGACATTACGCTCGGGAGCCTGCAACGGGCGGCCGCCATGGTCGGCCGACGCGTAACGATCGAGCTGGTCTAGGGAAAGGGAACCGGGCGTTCGGCGGCGTCTGATTCGCGATGCAAAGCTACGAAATTCTGGACGAAGCGCTCGAAGCGATCGGCGACGCGGGACCGGAGCTGCGCAGCGGGCTCTCCAATCACGCTCCGATGGCGATCGAGGCGCTCTGCGCGATGAACCGTGCCGACGCGGTCGCTGGCTGGTTTGCGCGTTATCGGTCCGGGATGATCCCGCGTCCGGCTGCCATTGAGCGCATTCCGCGCGACGATTGGCGTTCGGCGCTGGCACGCCCCGAGCGCTTTACCGACTGGAGCGAACTGATCGCCGAGGATCTGCGCGAAGCTCCGTGGCCGGTGGTCCTCGACCGCTGGGTCACGCGGCTCGCACCGGGAATCTCGGCGGCGGCGACGCACGGCGTGATTCGGACCGCGCACGCGGCACGCGCGCTGCGACAGTCCGCGACCTCCACGCGGCTGGCGGAACTGGCCGACGGGCTCGCCTACTGGGCGTCCACTTACGCGACCCTGCCGACACGCGAAATGCCCAATCCATCCGCGCTCGATCCGCTCGAAGCGATCACCCGGGTCACTATCGTTCCGCCGGCGAAGCGGATCTTCGCAGGCTCGATCACGTCGTCGTTTGCCGCGCTGGACCAAACTCCGGACTTTGCCACCGCGATCAATCTGCTCGGGAGTGAGAATGATCCCGCCCGCACGCTTTCGCGGTTGACCGAGACTTTCGCGCGGGTCTATCTGACCAACGCACACGACGCGTTGAGCACGATAGTCTTTATCCACGGTGTGACGAGCGCCGCGGCCGTCCGGTCGCTGCTACCACACTTGAGTCCGCGAGCCGTACAAGCGGCCCTGCGCTACGTCTGGCAGACGGGATGCGCGCTGTATGCGACGTTCGCGGTCGCGGCGCCGCAGACACTTGTCGAGGAATCATCGAAGGATTCGGCGGAGACGCTAATCGATATGGCGGTCGCTAACGGCGACGAGCACGTCGTCAAGTTCACCGAGGCCTGCCTCCGCGAGGACGCCATCAGCCCTTCGTCGATGTATCGCGTGGCAGCCCGCCACGCGATGACGATGCTCAAAGCCTGACGGGAAATTGATTGCGTTATTGCTCCGGGGGAGCGTTGTCAGGGGGCATTCCACCGCCGTTCGGGCCGCCCATCCCACCACCATTCGGGCCACCCATCCCACCGCCGTGGCGGCGATGCGCCATCCGGCAGAGCAGTTGCCCTTGGCGGTTCTCGCCGCAAGTACCGCTGACCGTCCGGTCGCCGCGGGAGACCGAGCAGGCATCGCCGGCCGACTGGCCCTGACATGCCGCGATCATCTCCTGCCGCATCTGCTGGCGCATGGCTTGACCCTGCGGATTGCCACCCTCCGGCGGAGCGCCATAGTTTCCGCCCTCCGGAGGACCCTCGTAGCCGCCCTGCGGTGGTGGTCCGCCATAGTTGCCGCCGCCCGGCCCCCCTTCATCGTTTTGGGCGTAAGTTGCGGACGCGAGGCCCATCAGCGCGACCATGCACAATGCATAAATGACACCGGCCCGAACGTTCACTTTTCCACCCATTTTCAGCATCGCGAGAACGAGAGGCGCGGCCAATCGCGGAAAGTTACGCTGATTGCCTCAGCCAAAAAAATTGAGCAACAGTTTCGTCAATTCTTCGGGGCGCTCTTCCGGGATGAAGTGGCCGCATTCGAGCGGCTCGCCGCGCACGTCGTCCGCCCACGCCTTCCAGACCTCGAGCACCGCCTGATCGCGATGCGGGCGGCCCTGCGCACCCCATAACGCGAGCAGCGGCGGCGCCACCTTGTGACCGGCTTTGCGATCAGCGTCGTCGAATTCGCAATCGACGCCGATGCCGGCGCGATAGTCCTCGCAACTCGCGTGAATGACGGCCGGGTCGCGGAAGGCCTCGCAATAGCTGGCCAGTGCCTCCGCCGTAAAAGCTCCCGGCGTGCCGCACCAGGATTCGAGCGTGTGCATCAGGAAGTAATCCGGGTCCTTGCCGATCAGCGTCTCGGGAAAGGGCGCCGGCTGCGCGAGAAAGTACCAGTGATACGCGGCGCGTGCCGTCGTGCGATTCAGCCGCTCGAACTGCTCGATCGTCGGAACGATATCGAGCACCGCCGCGCGCTGGACGCAATCCGGATGGTCGAGCGCGAGGCGATAGGTGACGCGCGCCCCGCGGTCGTGACCGGCGATCGCGAAACGCGGGAACCCCAACGCGCGCATCACTTCCACCATGTCGAGCGCCATCGCGCGTTTCGAGTAGCGCAGATGGCGATCATCGGTGGGCGGCTTGCTGCTCGCGCCGTAGCCCCGCAAATCCGGAATGACGAGCGTGTACCGACCCGCCAGCGCCGGCGCGACCTTATGCCAAATCGCATGAGTCTGCGGATAACCATGCAGGAGCAACAAGGGCGCTCCGCTCCCGCCCTGCACCAGCGCGATCTCCGCGCCCGACGTCTTGATGCGCTTGCGCGCGAATCCTTCAAACATTGGTCTGCCTCCTCGCGGCGACTGCCTCAACGATCGATCTTGCGGGTGCCGTAGTAGGGCAGCATTGTTTCGTCCGTCTTGGCGGCGACCGGTGCTGCGTCAGGTTTCGCACCCGTTTTGGGCGGCTTGCCGCCACTCATCACGCTATACATCGCGAGCGTCCCGGGCTCGATAATCGCCGGATCGGTCATGATATTGACGCAGGCGGCACGGCCGCTGGCGAAGGCCCGTTGCAGGCTCGGCGCGATCGCCTCCGCGCTCTCGACAAACTCGCCGTGCGCGCCCAGTCCCTGAGCCGCGCGCTCGTAATGGACCACGCCAAGCTCGGTCGCGATCGTATTCCCCGGCCCCCAAGCAAGATCCTGTCCGTGCTTCGACATCCCCCACTGCATGTCGTTATTGATAACCACCGTGATCGGCAGGTCATGACGGACGGCGGTGTCGAACTCGGCGAAATTAAGGCCGACCGAGCCGTCGCCGATCACGCAGACCACCTGCCGCTGCGGATGAGCCGCTTTGGCGGCCAACGCAAACGGCAGCCCGATCCCGAGACATCCCAGGTAGCCGTGGCTGAGGAAACTGCCCGGCTGGCGGGCGCGGAAGGCGTTGGCGATCCACGCGGCCGTTTCACCACCGTCGGCGGCCACGATCGCGTCGGGCGCCAGCGCCTGAATCACGTCGCGCGCCATGCGGGCCGGATGAATCGGGCGCTCGGTCTTCATCGCCTCCTCCCACCTTTGCCGCTGCCCCGCGCGCATCGCGGTCAACTGCTCGATCCACGCTTCATGGCCGGCGAACTTCGTCCCGCGCCCGGCCGCGATCGCCTGGCGGAG
Source organism: Binataceae bacterium (SeqCode) (assembly GCA_052145175.1). GTDB lineage: Bacteria > Desulfobacterota > Binatia > Binatales > Binataceae > JAJPHI01. The sequence continues at coordinate 27,810 of JBKQPD010000025.1, forward strand.
AAACTCGCCGCAATCGGCGACGATCCCGAGCTCGATACTCCGGCCGCGCCCGATCTCCTCCGCCTCGATATCCACTTGAATGACCCGCGCGTCGGCGGGGATCAGGCTGTTGCGGCCGCCCGTCGCCAACCCGATGCGCGTCCCGAGCATGATCACGAGGTCGGCACTCTGATTGCCGCGCCGCCGATGGGCCGCCGGATGGATCGCGCCGAACGCGCCGAAGCACAGCGGATGGTCTTCGGATAGAGCGCCGCGCGCCTTCGCGTTGGCCATCACGGGGATATGCGTAAGTTCGGCAAACTCGGCGAGTTCGCGCGCGGCCTGCGCAAACCAGACGCCGCCGCCCGCGAGAATCGCGGGACGCTGCGCTTCGATAATCCATTGCAGGGTCTGCGCAAGCGCGGCGCTGCCCGGCCCGGCCGGCGACTTGGGCCGGTAGTTCTCGGGAAAGACGACCTTTTCCTCCTCCGCGCGCGCGAACAGCACGTCGATCGGAACTTCGAGGAAGACCGGGCCGGGCCGGCCTGAGACCGCCTGCCGAAACGCCATCGCGACGAACTCAGGAATCCGCTCGACATGGACCACCGAGCGCGCCCATTTCGTGATCGGCCGCATCAGCGCGACCTGATCGATCCCGCCCTGCAACGGCAGCATCTCGTCGTCGAGCAAGGGACTGCGGCCGCCGATCAGGACCATCGGAATCGCGTCGAGGTAGGCGTTGGCGACCCCGGTAACAGCGTCGGTCACGCCCGGTCCCGCCGTGACCATCGCGACGCCGGGGCGACCGGTCGTGCGCGCCCAGCCGTCGGCCATGTGCGCCGCGGCCTGCTCGTGGCGCGTGTCGATCACGCGGAAGTTGTGCTCGCGACACGCCCCGAAGATCGCATCGAGATGCCCGCCGTGCAGCGCAAACACGTCGTGTACGCCCTCCCGCTCGAGCGCCCGCACCAGCATCTCGCCGCCATTGATTCGCGCCATGGCAAAAATCCTCCTGCGGAGTCACGACTTGTCCCCTGCGAAGCTCGCACCGCGTTCGCCAGATTAGCCTTCTCCGTCAAAAGATCATAAGCCTTGGGGCACTTTCGCAGCGATAAGGAGCAAAGACGCAATGGCGGGAATATTGGATGGCAAAATCGCATTGATCACCGGCGCGGGCTCGGGCATCGGGCGCGCGACCGCGCGCATCTTCGCGCGGGAAGGGGCGCGACTCGTGTTGGCGGACGTCGTCGAGGCAGGCGGCAACGAAACCCTGCGGATGATCAAAGAGTCCGGCGCGGACGGCATCTTCGTCAAATGCGACGTCGCCAACGAAGCGGACGTCGACGCGACGGTGGCGCGCGCGGTCGCGCACTACGGACGACTCGATTGCGCGTTCAACAACGCGGGCATCGGCGGAGCGGGCCGGCTCACGCACGAGTACAGTCTCGAGGAATGGAATCGCGTCATCGCGATCAATCTTACCGGCGTATGGCTCTGCATGCGCGCCGAAATCATGCAGATGCTCAAGCAGAAGAGCGGCGCCATCGTCAACACGTCATCGATCATGGGGCTGACCGGCGCGATTCGTGTCCCGGCCTACACCGCCGCCAAACACGGCGTTGCGGGACTGACCCAAGGCGGCGGCGCTCGAATATGCGCGCCACGGCCTGCGCATCAACGCGGTCTGCCCGGCGCCGATCTATACGCCGATGCTCATGGGCGCATTCGAGAAGCGGCCGGACATGGAGGAACGCTACGCACGCGCGGAACCGATGAAACGCATCGGCCAGCCCGAGGAGATCGGCGAGGCGGTCGCGTGGCTGTGCTCCGATCGCGCCTCGTACGTGACCGGCTTGCCGATGCCGGTCGATGGCGGCTACATGGCGCAGTAAACACAAGGGAAGCTCTGCACAAGCGAATGCTTTGGAATCGCTTCGCGTAGGTCCTTCGACACGGCTCGCGATGCTTACCGGCTCAGGAGGACAAATAGGGCTTGTGCAGAGGTTCCCTTGTATTACTTGAAAAAGCCCGGCAATAGCGTGGCGAGGCGTCTGCGCGGCACTTCGTCCGTCACGCCGGGGGCGAGGTCGCCCAGCTCGAACGGGCCGTAGCCGGTCCGGATCAGCCGGGTGACGCGCAGGCCAATCGCTTCGAGCATGTTCTTGATCTCGCGGTTTTTGCCCTCGCGCAGCGTGAGCGTCAGCCAGCAGTTGCCGCCCTGACGCCGATCGAGCTTGATCCCGACCGGACGATAGCGGATGCCGTCAACCGTGAGTCCGTTCGCCACCCGGGCAAGCGCCGCGTCGTCGGGCATGCCAAAGGCGCGCACCCGATAGGTGCGCGACATCTGATTGTCCGGATGCTCGAGATAGCGCGCGAGTCCGCCGTCATTGGTCAGCAGCAGCAGTCCTTCGGTGTTGACGTCAAGACGGCCGACCGAAACGAGTCGGGGCAGCGTCGGCGGCAGTTTGGCGAAAACCGTGGGACGCCCCTCCGGATCGCGCGTAGTCGTCACGAGGCCGGCGGGTTTGTGATACCGCCAGAGGCGCGACGGCTCGGCGCTCGCGACGACTTTGCCGTCGACGACAATCCGGTCATCGCGGCCGACCATCGTCGCGGGATGGGCCACGACCGCGCCGTTCAGCCATACGCGCCCTTCGTTGATCAGCCGCTCGGAATCACGGCGCGACGCCACCCCGGCGCGCGCCATAAATTTCGCAATTCTTTCCTTTTCCACACCGCTCGCTGCGGCCACGGTGTCACGGTAGCGAAAACCATGACTCGTAGCACCGAACTCTCCGTTCAATTAGCCTTGGCCACGATTTAATCCGGGACTGTGTACTTCGCGCAATTGAGAACGATCCTCAATTCTCTGCGCACTTCCCTGTCTTCTCGATTGACGGGCGTTTCATCGGCCTTATCTAATGTATCCCAAGTTGGCGGAGCAAATCGCCGATGTGGGGTAGGACAATGTCAGAAGAGGCGATGCCCGTTTCGCTGTTGGAATTGAGTGCGCGGCAAATAGTCATTTAAGCGGCTTTTTCAGTATCGTCAACCTTGCGATTGAATTGCGCGTCGTGAGCGCGCAGTGCGGCGACCAGGATCGGC
>JBKQPD010000026.1:0-5460 GCA_052145175.1 Binataceae bacterium (SeqCode)
GCCGGACGGAGTGACGATTGGCCTATCGATGCTCGCGGTCCCGAGAATCCGATGTGCGCTGCCCACCCGGCGTGGGACGACGATAAAATGAGGTATACGAATACGCGGTTCGGGCGGTGCATGACACGTCTCCGCTGAGTAAGGGTTCCTTCTCGTATTTGCCAGGGCCGGGAGACCCCCCGCTAGGGCTGGTCTCCCGGCAGCTGAGGCGCGTAATGAGCCAATCAGTGGATCGTTGAAGCCCCCCCCGCACTTGATGACACATGGTCGGCTATGACATCAATTATGTTTGGGGGGTGTCGTGCCTACCGCTGCCGAAGTGCGTAATCACTGCACCGAGGTCAAGAACCCGATGTCGTAAAGATAGCGGCTCAACCCCAGTCTTGCCTCGGCGGTCGACCACGGCGTAAGTTCGGCGGTCCGAAAGGACGGGCGCTCGGCGATGGCACGTAGCGCAGCAAGCGCTTCAGTGGGGAAAATGTGTCTCCGTCCTTCAAATTCGAGAACGATCTTGGTGCTTTCCTGCGTAACTTTATATTCCGACGGCGCCGGGGCCTGGAGACGTGACTGCGAGTCGATTACGAAAGTATCGGCCCGGAAGGATTCCGGACGTTTGGTCCGACTCGCCCGCACACGGCGGGTGAATACATCGATCAATTTGTCGGTGTCGGCGCCGGTACGTATCTTATCCATAGCCGCGATCATTTTTTCGCGCAGCAATGGCTTCAACTCGCTGCGGCTCGCGAATCCGGGTGGAAGCGCCCGGCGCAATTGCGGGCTGTCGATACCGGCCTGAAGATACTCCTTCGCCAAGTCGGCCCACGTGTAGACACTGATCCCGATGGTGACGTGCGCCGAATAACTCTCGGACGTGGTGGTGGAATGCACGTAACCCCGCGGCAAATACAGCAAATCCCCGGCGCTCAAATCAAGCTGCGCCATGGGCGGCGGCGCGGCGTAGCCTTGCGGGTTGAATACCTGGCTGCGGTGCGGCAACTCGATCGGCGGATCGTACAAGAACCAGCGCTTCCTGCCGGCGATCTGCAGCACGAACACTTCGTGGGTGTCATAGTGCGGCGTGAAGCCGGCCGCGTTCCCGGGGGTGATGTAGACATTGGCGTGTGCGGCATGATCGAGTTGCGCCTGTAAATCGTCGCACAAGAGTCCGAGCGGTTCCCAGGTGCGGTGTATTGCCGGCAGCGCCACGGTGGCCCCTTGCCGATAATGCTCGGAAACAACCTGCAAATCCGGCACGCCCACGAAGCTTTCGCTGCCATGCTTCACGTCACGCGTGTAGATTTCCGGCGCCAGATAGCTGCCCCCTTTGGCCAGCTGAAGCGCGGGATAGCGCATGGCCGACGTCGATATCATCGTCTCCAAGTCATGTAGGGTCATCAACCCTTGGAAGTAGTCTGGATCTCGACGCTGCAGGAACAGATGCTTCTTTTCCCAATACTCGGAAAAAAACCGCTCCGGGAGGAGCGGTTGCAGTAGTTGATCGAGATCAAAGTTCTCGGCTGCCATTCGGGGCCTCCTCCGCGACCGACCCAACGCCGGGGCTACAATCGCTTGGCAATCGTGAATCGCGCATTGATCGGCTCGAGCGGATGTTCCTGGATACCGGTGCGGCTGGTCATGGTCAGAATTTTTTCGCCACCGTAAGGCGTGCCATGATGGGTTCGAGCGGATGCTCGTGAACGTCCGCAACGCCGATGGCCGGCTCTCCCGGCAGACGATTGACATACCAGAACTCCGCAGCCGCGGCATGGGTGTTGAAGAGGTTATAAATTCCGAGAGAGGCGCTCCAGCCCTCAGGAAAGGCATAGTGCGCATCGAGGTTCCATTCACCGAACCCCTTGCCGTCGACCTGACCCTGCGCGGCAGAAGTCGGGGAGTTGGCGCAGGTGTACCCGGCGCCGAAATCATGCACTACAGCGGATTCCACGCAAGGCCCGGACGATAGCGGGTAGTTTCCGAGATACCGGTAATTGAGGCCGCCGCTCCAGGGGCCCAGATTCGCCACATACAGGGCCAATGCGCCGGTGGCGAGCAGCGCGTCCGTAATGTACTCGCCCAGGTGTCCGGTGCCGTCGTCGAAAGGGTGGGTGAAATGCGTGTGATCGCCCGAGTAGCTGCCGTAGAACTCGAAATACCGGTTGATCTGGTAGGTCACGTTGATCTCGTAGCCGTAACGGCGGCTCGGGGGGCCGGCCGTGTCCTGGCCTACGTCCGGATCGATGATGGTCTCGGACTGCTGCCACAAATTATAGTAGGCGAAGGTCAAGGCGAGATTGGGCATAGGGTTCGCGCGCACACCCACTTCTTGGCCTTCCTGTTTCGCGAGAAGCGGTGTATGCGGTAGCCCCAAATCCACGCTCGTGTCCTGGTTGACGCCGCGAATGTCCGCACTGTGAAACCCTCGGCCGGCGCTCAAGTAGAATTCGAGGGTGTCGGCCGCCGTGTAGATGAGGCTCGCCTTTGGCTGGGGTAACGCCTGCTGCACCGTGCCGCTGTTGGTATATCCGGTATAGCCGGGCCCGGATTCCTCGTGCAGCGCGGCCAGATAGTCGATGTCGGTGCCATGTTGATAGTCTTCTCGAAACCCAATCACGCTGCGAAAGTTGGAGGTCCAGCGGGTAGTCGCCTGAACCCAGGCCGCACCGGCGAACAGATACACCTGATCCTCGTTGGAAAAGGAGGGGGGATCGTCGGCAGCCGGCAATGGCACCCGATCCTCGCTCGGCAAGCGCCCGACGTACAGCATGTCGTCACGGGTGAGCACACCGACCGAGACCACGTTGTCGAACGAGCCCAACGGCACCGGCAAGGTGTATCCGGCCTGGCCGCCGACCGCATCCCGATGCTCGAACTGGTCCTCCTGATCGCCGTGAATGGGATTGACCAGGTACTGCGTGAAATCGTTCCAGAGGTGCAATTGGTTGTCGATAAAGAACGCACTGGCCGTCAGCTGACCGTCGCCCACCGTCTCATGCAGATTGAACGACAGACTCGAGCGCCATGCACGGCCGCCGTCGGTCGGATTGAGCGTGCCGAAGCGATTCGGGACCAAATCCTCGGTAATAGCGCGTATCGGTATGTCGGTGGTGTTAGTCCAGGTCTGGTGATACATCATGGCGGTGATCGAATAGCCGTTCTTGTCGTCGCCCCGACTGTAGCGCAGCACGAAGTTCTCCTTGCGCGCATCATCCGGCGTCACGAACGGTCCGTCGTAGTGATGCACTTCCACGGCCGCCAACAGGTTTCCCGATCCCAGCGCCTGCGAGCCTGCAGCAAAAATGCGCTGAAAATCGAGCGTGCCGGCCGTTGCCGACACTTGATCTTCAATCGTGTCCCGGTAGTCGAGGTGCACCGAACCGACCGCACCGAAGTCGCCGACGTTGGCGTAGTACGGTCCTTTGGTGTAAGTGAGCTGATCGGCGAGCTCCGGAATCATGAAATTAAGGTCGGTATAGCCCTGACCGTGCGCGTGGGTCGGTTGGTTGATCGGCATGCCATCGACGTAGGTTTCGAGGTCGGTGCCGTGATCCAGGTTGTAGCCCCGCATGAGGTACTGGTTCGCCTTACCCTCGCCGCTGTGCAAGGTGACGATCAAACCTGGGACGGTTTCGAGCAGCTGCCCCGGACGGTACTGCGGAGCGAGCTGCAGCTCCTGGTCATCGACCACCCCTTCGCTGGCGGTCGAGGCCGTTCCCAGCAGTTCCAACCGCTGGGCAGTCACCGTGATTTCCTGTAATGACCCCGACGCCGAGTCGGTTGCGTTCGTGACAAGCGCCTGATCGGCCTGAGCCGAAGAGCAGGCGACGCCCATCAAAAGGGTGCTTGCGATAGCTCCGTGTGTCGTCGATACCTTCATCCCCCAGTCTCTCCTCACGTAGGCAGCGATTGTGCGTTCTGCTTATGTTTTTTCGAAAAGACCCTTCAATTGGATGCATTCGACAAGAACCATCGGTAATATCGCATAATTTGTAAGAGGAGTTAGACATTCTTCTTACGAGCATATGCATGACATACCTAGCGTGGGAAGCCAACGGGTGCGGCATCTTTACTTCTCGCAGAGGGAGTGGCACCGGCTTGGCGGTCTCTATGCCGCCGTGGCTTTACTCCACGGCCTCGGCTGGGGCTTGTACCTCTATTTCACTGCGCAGTATCCGGCGCTGATTGGCCTCGGCCTCGTCGCCTATCTGTTCGGATTGCGTCATGCCTTCGACGCGGATCACATCGCCGCGATCGATGACACCGTGCGGTATATGCTACAGAAGGGTCAGCAGCCACTCGGCGTAGGGCTCTTTTTCTCGCTGGGCCACTCCACGATTGTCATGGGCCTGGCGCTGGCCATTGCTTTTGCAGCCAACACAATCAAGCAGACTCTCCCCCAGTTGCAGAACTTCGGCGGCGTCATCGGCGCCGGCATCTCGGGTGTTTTTCTGTGGATCATCGGGATGCTCAACCTTCTCGTATTGCTTGACCTCCTCCATGTCTGGCGGCAGGCCCGGACCGGGACGCACAGCCATGCGCATCTCGAGACGCTGTTGGCGCCGCGCGGCCTGCTCAACCGGCTCTTCGGCGGGCGTTTCCAGAAGCTGATGAGTCACAGCTGGCAGATGTATCCGCTGGGTGTCCTGTTCGGACTGGGATTTGATACGGCCTCAGAAGTCGGCCTGCTGGCCATGACCGCTGGGGCTTCCGCGGGTAATCTACCGATTCCCGCCGTGCTATCGCTACCAATCCTATTTGCCGCGGGCATGACGCTCATGGATACGACGGATGGCGTGCTGATGTCGAAAGCATACAACTGGGCGCTCCTCAATCCCGTCCGAAGGATTTTCTACAATGTCACGACCACGGGCGTTTCGGTCGGCGTGGCGCTCGTGATCGGGTCTATTGAGCTCTTGCAAGTGTTCATCAGCGTGCTCGGCCTGCGCGGCCGATTTTTTGACCGCGTTGCGCAGCTCGACTTTGGCAGCCTCGGATACATCATCGTCGCCTTGTTCCTGCTTGCCTGGGGGTTCTCCGTCGCCGTATGGAAGTTCGGCCGCATCGAGGAGCGACATGGCAGCGTAGGCGCGTCGCACGGCCATGCGCTCGATGAGGGCATGGAGCAAGATGCGCGCCACTGGGACTAGATATGCGGCTTCAGATGCCGATGAACAGCCCCGCCGTGGCGATGGGGTTTTCCTAATTCGACGCTAATAAGATTCAGTTGTCCGTGGCGCACGCCGCGTTCGGCGATGCTCTCTTGAGCGAATTGCCGTACCTGAATGACGGGACCTTTCAACATGACCGTCTCGATGCATTGATCATGGTCGAGATGGGCATGCATGGTCGAAATCGTCAGGTCATGATGCGCATGCTGGATGCTGGCCAAGCGCTCCGACAATTCGCGTTCATGATGGTTGTAAACATAGGATAGATTGGCGACACAAGATCCCTTGGCATCAT
>JBKQPD010000027.1:0-6901 GCA_052145175.1 Binataceae bacterium (SeqCode)
AATCCGAAAGTCCTTGAGGACAAGGTTCTGCAGTAAAAACAAGCGGCTGCGCCATTGCGCTGATTCCAACGTCATTCTTTTATGTCCATTCCTGCCGGGTGATATTGGTTTCGACCATTCTGTGCGCTAGAGAAGGTCGGGACTCGACGCCGGCCAGCCCGCGCACGACCGCCACCCAGCGGCGGCCCGGTCGGCAGCGAGCGTGGTGCGCCAAAGACCAGATGGAAACCCGCCAACCCGCACGCAACCTCAGGATCGGTATAGTCACCGATGGACTGGAAGAGCGCGTCGTCGACGGCGAAGCGCGCATCGCGAACGGCGGTGTCGGCGTCTATATCTATCAACTGATCAAGCATCTGCTGGAAGTCGATTATTCGGGCGAATTTGTGCTTATGCGCTATGGTCAGGGATGCCTCGACATCTATCGCCACCCCAGAGTCCGGGCGGTCTTCTTTGCGACCGGGCGAGGTACGGCCTTTGGTCAGGTTTTCGACCGTGATCAGGGCAAGGTCGCGCGCGAATTCGCTCTCGACGTTATACATTATCCCAACCAATTCGGTGGAATCTTCCTGCCGCGCTCGATACGCCGGGTCGTAACCTTGCATGATCTCACCCCGCTGCTTTTCCCCTCGATGCATCCCCGCATTCGGGTTCTGGCCCACAAGCTCGCGGCGCGTCTGGCCCTGCGCCGCGCCGATAGGATCATGGTCGACTCCGACCACACGGGCAAGGACCTCATCGCGTTCCAACCTGACTGCGCGAATAGAGTCGTGACGGTTTATCCCGGGGTCGGAGCGGCCCATAGTCCCGGCGGTTGCGATCCCTCTTTCCTCGTGCGCAAGGGCCTGCCGCGACCGTACATCCTGACCGTCGGTGTGCTGGAACCGCGGAAAAACCACGCCCTGTTGCTGACGGCGTTGGGCCAGCTGGTCGCGAGCGGTCACGATCTCGACCTCGTTATCATCGGGCGGCAGGGGTGGCACTGGGTTGATCCGCGGACACGAGGTGAATTCCAATCGCTCACGGGTCGCGTTCGCATCCTGGAAGATGTCGCCGACCACGAGATGTTTGAATATTACAGGCACGCGGCGGTTTTTGCATACCCGTCGTGGTACGAAGGGTTCGGCCTGCCGGTGCTGGAGGCCATGGCCTGCGGCACGCCGGTGGTCTGCTCCAACACTTCCTCGCTGCCCGAAGCGGGCGGCACGGCGGCGCTCTATGCCGATCCTCATGACCCCGCGGCGTTTGCCGCACAGCTCGCCAGGGTATTGCGCGATAACGAGCTGCGGGGCCGGATGGTCGCGAGCGGCCTGCAGCGTGCACGGCAGCTTTCGTGGCGGCGGACCGCGCTGGCGGTGCTGGAGGTGTATCGAAGTGCCGCATCAACCGCCCGCGGTTCAAGCGGCCTGCCCCGAAGCGGCGACGTCCAAGCCTGATGCGAGTCGCTGATCGCCTCGAAGCCTTGCTCGAACGGCAAACTGAACATCCGGTCCGCTGGTTCGCCGCACTCACCTTGTTACTCGTCATCCAGGTCAACCCCTGGTGGTTGCCCACGCCCGACGCCACGGCCTATCTTTCGATCGCCCGCAGCCTCGCCGCGCATCACGGCTTGCGGATGTTCGGCTACTCCCATATCGCGTATCCACCCGGCTATCCGATCCTCATCAGCCCGGCCTTCTGGTTATCGCCGCTGCCGTTCCTGGCGCTCGCGGCGATCCAATGTCTGCTGGCGCTTGCCTTCATGTTGGGCCTTTACCGCTGGATGACCCGCCAAACCCCAACCGGAGCGATGCTCCTGACAACGCTAGTGATGGTCAACGTCACCTTGTGGTTTTATTACCATCGCACGCTGAGCGAACTCGCCTTTATGACCACCGCCATCTGGGCGGTCGGCATTCTCGACCGTGCGCTCGACAGTTCAGCCGGTCGCGGCCGCATCTTGGATGTTTCAGGCGGTGCGGTACTGCTGATTCTGCTCACCTTGATTCGCGAAGCCGGCGTTCTGTTTGCTATCGCGCTGGGTGTCACCGCTTTGCTCCGTGTGCGCCGGGGGACGCTCTCGGTCGCGGCGGCCGTCTCGACGATAGCGATGATATTGCTTCCGGCGGCCGCCGCCGCTATCGGCTTCGTGATTTATTCGCAGCGCACTTTCGCGACTACGCACATGTTTGGCACCCATCTGAGCGCCCTTTTCGATTCGCGCATTCCGCTCGTTCAGCGCCTTTTGGACGGCATTCGTCTGCAGATCTGCGGTTTAGGGCGCCTGATTCTCCCGGGGATGTTCAAGGCGTACGGCCATGCCTGGCTCGACGTCGACACCCTGCTCTACACGATCGTCTTCGTCCCGTTGTGCCTCGGATGGTGGCGCTGGGTCAGGCGCCGCGCGGATCCATATGCATTGGTCACTCCATTTTATCTTATCCTCTACGCGTTTTGGGACTTCGACGCGGATACCCGCTACGTACTGCCGATACTTCCGGCGCTCGTGGTCTGCCTGTGGTATCTGGTTGAACCTTTTGCACACCGCCGCTTGAGTATCATCGCAATCCTTGCGGGCCTGCATCTTGCCGTCGCCCTGACCTACTGGACTTGCGTCGAGTTGCCACGGGCGCGCGAGTGCGACGTGCAGCGCAGTTTTATCGCGCAATTGGTTACGGCGGCAGATGATCGGCCGGGACGCATTGTGGCGACGCAAGGCGTTCCGGAATGCGCACGGCTGTTCTTCTCCCTGATGCTCGACCGCCCCGTCATCCCCATGCATGGCGGCCTGTCCGCGCTCGACAGGCCCGCGCTGCTTCTGGCGACAACCGGCGAACAACCCGCCGCCGGATTCCGCCGCGCGAGCGTCGCGGGCGACTACGTCCTGTTGGTGGAGGACAAACCGGCCGCCGCGCGATAAGCCTCTTCGATCCGATCAACCGAGCTTTCGATAGCGAAAGTCGGGGCCAACCGCTTGAATCGCGCCGCCGTGCTGACGCGCAGCGAGGCGCCATTTCGGCTGACCTGAATGATCGCGGCAGCCAACGCTCCGGGTCCCGCGTCGGGCGCGACATAGCCGTTGACGCCCTCCTCGATGAAGTCCGCGGCGGCATTATGCGGCCCCCGCACGACAATCGCCGGCGTGCCGCGCGCCGCGGCTTCCAGCACCACAAGACCATACCCTTCGCGCTCGGAGGGCAGGAGCAGGCACATGGCACGGCGCAGAGCCTCGTCGATGGCGGACCAGTCGACGAAACCGGGGCACTCGATACACCCCTCGAGCCGCGATCGCGCGACCTCCGCGAGCAACCGAGGCCGTTCGGGGCCATCGCCGAAGATGATCGCGCGAAGATCGGGGATCGTCTCGCGCGCTCGCGCGATCGCCGCGGGAATCGCCGTCACATGCTTTTCCCGGATATGTCTGCCGACGTAAACGACCAGCGGCGCGCGGGCGGACTTCAGGTCCGGCTCGACCGCTGGCGCCGCCTCGTCGCCGGCGAACATGCCGCGCAGAATGACCGGTTCCTTCCGGTAGCCGTACCGTCGCAGCATGGTGGCCGTCAAATCCGCGAAGGTGAAGGCCTGATCGGTCAGCCGGATGCACAGCCTCTGGATCAAGGCGCCGATCCACCCGCCGTAGCGCCCGAGATAGCTGTTCCAGTAGTCACGCGGCCAAACCTCGATCCAGTCGGTGACCACCGGCGGACCGCCGAGACGCGCCACGACCGCCGCCAGCATCATCGGGAAATAGGGAAAGCTGCAGGTATGGACAACGTCATAGGCGCGACGGTTGCGGATCAGGTGGATAAATACGCTGAGACCGAAGCGGATCGGCGGACCGATTCGGCGCCGGCCGGACTGCGTGTAGAGCGGAGTGTTGACGCCCAACCCCACCAGCTTGACGCCCGCGGGCGCGTCAGGGTTTGCGCCGTCACGCCATTGCACGCGCGTCAGGTAGGTCACCTCGTGACGCGACGCGAGACGGCTCGCCAAGCTCCTATACCATCGTTCGGCGCCACCGATCGTATGGGGATAAAGGCAATCGTAGACGATCGCGATTCGCAAACGTGGGCGCGAAATCAATCGCCGTCCGGATCGGCGGGCAGCCTTAACATCATGCTCAAAAAGAAAGAGGAGAAGATCGTCTGCGCGCCGATAATCATCAGGGTCGACGCGAGCGTGATCGGCCGGATCGCGTTCAACGCTCCCATACCCTGCCGCAACCAGCCGATCAGCACGTCGGTATCGACGACCAAGCCGGTCAGAAACAGGAAGGCCCCGAACAGCAGCCCGCGTTCGAGACTGAACCAGGTATTGATGAAGCGCAGGACGCGATCATTGCGGCCGAGCCGCAGGGTCTGGCTATAAGTCTTCGCGAAGAGCCCGGTCATCAGAATCTGCATGCCGAGAATGGTAAAAAGACTACCCAGAATCATGTAATGAAAATCGAAAGTGAAACGGCCGATGCTTACCGGCCCGTGGCCTAACGCCGCCAGCGCAATTGTGCCAATCAGGATCAGGAAGAACGCGGGAATCATAAATACGTAGGTCGGCGACAACAGCAGCATGTAACGCAAATGACGCCAGCCGTCGCGAAACGGCCGCAGATGAGGTCCGCGCCCGACGCGCCCGTCCGGCCGCAACGTGATCGGGACTTCGACGATCCGCATCCCGGCCAGCACCGCCTTGACCACCATCTCCGAGGCGAATTCCATCCCCGGCTCGCGCACCTTCATGCGCGCAAACGCGTCCTTGCTGACCGCGCGCATCCCGCAATGCGCGTCGCTCACCCGGCCGCCGAAGAACAGGTTGAGCAGACCCGACAGCATCGGGTTGCCGATCCGGCGGTTGAGCCACGGCATCGCGCCGCGTTCGATCGTACCCAGCCGCCGCGACCCCATCACGAAGTCGGCGCCCTCGCGCAACGGCTCAATGAATGGTTCGAGTTCCGACAGATCGTAGGAATTATCCGCGTCCGCGATAATCACGAAGCGGCCGCGCGCCTCCTCGATCCCGCGCTTCAACGCGACGCCGTAGCCGCGTCGCGCCTCGACTATCACGCGCGCACCCGCCCGGCGCGCCAGCTCCGCGGAACCGTCGCGCGACCCGTTATCGACCACGAGCACCTCACCGCTGACGTTGAGCGCGCTCAGCGCCGCGACCGCCTGCTCCACACACAGCCCGACGGTATCCGCTTCATCAAGGCACGGCAGCACCACCGAAACTTCAAGTGATAGATTAACTACCTTGAGGTCCGCGCCGGATCGACCGGACGATCGTAGTTCGCTTTGCTGACGGATACGCATTCGCGACGAATCTCCCGGGGCGTCTATCCTAATACCAGACGTTGGGCGGTGCGGGAAAGGCCGCCGTCCTTGGATCAACCCCGTCGCGCGCCCTATGCTGCGACTCGGCGTTGATGATGGAACCCGGCGGCAAGCGTCTCAAAATTCTATGGATCGCCGGTTCCCGCATCGTTGGCGGCGCGGAGCGGGTAACCCTCCAGATTGCCGCTCTGCTGGGTCAGCGGGGCCATCAGGTTTGCGCCATCTATCCGTTCGGCAGCGCTCTCGAATCAGCCCTGCGCGCGACGGGAATCCCGGCCGAAGCGGGACGCCTGGGAGGATCGCTGAACGTCCGCGCCATCCTGACGATCGAGCGCGCAATCCTTACGCAACCCCCCGACATCGCCCTCGTGACGACCGCCGACGAATGGGTATGGTCATGTCTCGCGCGGCGCCGTCCCGCGCAAACCCGGTTAGTCCTGGTGCGTCATATGGCCCTCCGCCTGCCGCGCAAAGTGACGTGGCTGGCGAATCGGCGCGCGGACGCCGTAATAGCGGTCAGTGAGGCGGTTCGCGCGAGCCTGGGCGGTCGTTTCGGCATTGCGCCAAGCCGTATGTATACGATTCCGAATCCGGTCCGCTTCCCGATTCGCGATTCCGTTCCTGCAGAGGCTGTCCGGCGCGAAGCCCGTGCGGCCCTGGGTCTACCGGCATCCGGCCGCTGGATCGGCTTCTTCGGTGGCGGCGAGCCGCGCAAGGGGATCGCCGACATTCTGCAGGGGACGGCGAAGGTCCGCGCCGAAGGTATCGACTGCAACCTGATAGTTTGTGGACGTGGCTTGAGTAGTGCCGATACCCCCCGCCTGACGGAACTCACAGCTCAGTTAGGCTTGCAAAGTGTCGTGCACAATCTAGGCGAAATCACCGAGGTCGCGACCGCCATCCTCGCCTCCGACGCAATCGCGATGCCCACTCATTCGACCCTCAGCGAAGGGATGCCGCTGATCGTGCTCGAGGCCTTGGCGTGCGGCACCCCGGTGGTCGCCTATGCGACCGGCGGGGCGAGCGAGGCACTAGTCGACGGTGCGGGATTGCTCGCGCGTCCCGACGACCCGATCGATCTCGCACGGTTACTCACGCAGCTCTTGATGGAATCCGGCGTCGCCGACGAGGTCGCGACTCTTGGCCTCGCGCGCGCCCGTAGCGAATACGGACCGGACCTCGCCGCCGATCGCTACGAGTCCCTTTTCCTCAATCTGCGCAACGCTCGCTGACGGAGACCTGACGCTCGGCGCGCGCCGTTCGTCCCGGTGTAGGCTGTCCAGCCTCAGCCGCCCGAAGGCTGAAGTTCCAGCGACGAAAAGACAGCCCTACGCATCTCGGCGAGACCGGTCTCGTCACCGACCAGGGCCAGAATAGTTCCGCCTTGCTCAAGCGCGGAGATTGAAGACATGCGAAAAGAGCGGAAATCTTGGCGCGCGGGGAATAAACGCTGGCGCGCTCCCGCCCCCCGGTAGTGTCGCGAAGTTGGTGGAAAAAGTGAAAAGGCGTCAAGATCCGGCGAGTTGAGCCACAACTCACACCCGCTTGGCGGCGGGTGCCGGAGGATGACGCCATGGAGACGGATAGCAGGAGCG
>JBKQPD010000028.1:0-22987 GCA_052145175.1 Binataceae bacterium (SeqCode)
TCGATCCCGTCAGGCGAACCTTGGCGGCGTTGATGATAACGACGAAATCGCCGGTATCCTGGTTGGGGGTGTAATCGGGCCGGGTCTTGCCGGTCAGCAGGCTTGCCGCGCGCGACGCCACTCGTCCCAGCGCCCGCTCGCTTGCATCGATCACCACCCAGTTGCGGTCGCGCAGCCCATTCTCGCGCGAGATGCTTCGGGTTTGTTCAGTCAGCTTCAAGTTCGTACACCTGGTAAAAAAGAAAAAACGTTAATTTTGGCGGGGCCGATGGGATTTGAACCCACGACTTCCGACGTGACAGGCCGGCGTTCTAACCGGGCTGAACTACGACCCCGCCGCGAACCATTCTTTTTATCTTGTAATGCCGCCAGAGACAACCGCCTCGCTCCCGCTTATTACGCCCTTGGGGGCGCGCTTTAAGCGGGCGCGCTTTCGAGTGAGGCGTCGGGACTGCTAGCCTTGGCCATAAGCGGCGTCGTTGCCGCGGCGTGATGGCGCGAAGCAAACGAAGCATAAAACCCCGCCCGGTGTTCATCCCGGCAGTTCCCGAGGGCGCCGTCTGGCTCGAAAGCGACCGCTACGACCGGCGCGCCTGGGCGACGCTCGGGCTTTCCTCGGCGGCGATTCGGGACCTGGTCGAGGCGGGTGACAAGCTGGTGCCGCGCTTTGGCGCGCTGCTCGAAGATCTCTTTGTCGGTCTGTTCAAGTACAACCTGGTCTGGCATAAGCCCGACGCGGTGCGGCGTAGCGCGATTCTGAACCGCACGATTCTCGAGCAGGTCGTGCCATCGCCGGCCTTCGAGATGCTCAAGGTGCGCACGCTGCTCGAGGAGGACAAGGCGGTCATCGCGGCGCTGGTGCTCGGCGAGCAGGTGCTCGAGATGGTACGCTCCGAGAAACTGATCAACCGGCGCGAGATGCTCGATCTGTGGGACCTGGAGCATCAGGAGGAGGACCTCGCCCAGCGCGTCGCGGCGCTCAAGAATGCCGACGAGCTCGGCGAGCAAGCAAAGAATGACGCGGAAGCCGATCCGTCAACCGCCAAGAAACTCGAAAAGAAAATCCAGGAATTGAAAGATGCGGCAGCGCGCGCCGCCAAAGTCTCGGAAGCGCGGCTCAACCAGAAGGCGCGGATGTTTGAGAATCAGCTCAAGCACGGCGATCAGACGGAACTGAAGCGGATGCAACTCCGGACGGCGCAACTCGCCGAGGAGATCGATCGTGTCGCCCAGGACAGCCACGACTTCAGCCTCGAGTTCGGCCAGGGCGGCCGCCAATCGGCCAACGAGCGGCTCGAACTCGGCCGTCATCTCGCGCGCAACAAGCGGCTCGGCGAGCTGGCGCGCCTGGTCGGACGTTTCAAGCAGGACGCCCGGGCGCTCCGCCGCCGGACGCTCGATCGCGGCGTCGCCGAGGCTTATGATATCGAGCGCGGCAATGAACTGGGACATCTGATTCCGGCCGAACTCATCGCGCTGCACCATCCGGGGTTGCGCGCCGATTTCCTGCGCCGCCTGCTCGAAGGCCAGATTCTCCAGTACCGCCTGCGCGAGGACGAGCAGAAGGGCAAGGGGCCGATGGTCGTGTGTATCGACGTCAGCTCCTCGATGCAGGGGGACAAGGAATTGTGGGCCAAGGCGGTGAGCCTCACCCTGATGGATATCGCGCGGCGGCAGCGGCGCCTGTTCCGCGCGGTCCTGTTTTCCTCGGGGCCGGAGAGTTTGCGCGTGATCGATCTGAACAGCCAGCGCCGTTATCAGCCCGAGCTGCCGAAGGTGCTCGAGATGGCGGAATATTTTCCGGGCGGCGGCACCGATTTCCAGGCGCCCATCGACGCGGCCATGGCGTTGCTCGAAGACAAGAAGCTCAAGCGCGGCGATATCGTCGTCATCACCGACGGCGAATGCTCGGTCGCGCCGGAGTGGCTCGCGCATCTGCGCGAGCGCAAGGAAGAGCTGAAGTTCACGATCTTCGCGGTGCTGGTCGACGTCGGCTCCAGCGAGCTCTCGACGCTCGCGCAGTTCAGCGATCAGGTCACGTCGGTGAAGAAGCTGACGGTCGAATCCAGCCGCGAGATCTTTCTGAAAATCTAATCACAAACTCAAGCCCAGGATCCTGGTATTTCATGTACGTGGCCGTAAACTGCGGTTCCCGGTCGAATCAAGGGAAACTACTATGAGTTGGTGGCTGTGGATCCTACTGGGCATTCTAGCCATTGTCGTAGAGGTGAACGCGACCCGCGACTTTTCGCTGTTTTGCGTAGGCCTGAGCGCAATGTTCGTCGCCGCATTGGCAGGGTTCGACGTGGTGGGCGCGGCGTGGGCCCAGTGGTTCTGTTTCTCTGCCATCGCGATCGCCCTTCTACTTCTATTGCGAACCCCTCTTCAACGATGGGTCTCGCCGCGCGACACTCCGGTCAAGAAAATGGATTATCTGGTAGGAGAAGTTGCCCATCCGGTAGGAGACATTCCAGCGGGAGAATTCGGGAAGGCGGAGCTAAGGGGCACCACGTGGACGGCGCGAAATGACGCTGGCTCAGTTTTGTTCAAGGGACAGCGATGCCGTGTGACAAAAGTAGACGGACTTACCATTTGGGTAACAGCCGAGCAGTCGCGACGCGACTGAATGGAGAAGCAATGGGGGCTCTGATAGTCGTAGTCATCCTCGCAATCGCGGTTGTGTACATCTTGTCGCGAACAGCGGTCGTCGTGCCGCAGCAGCACGCGTATGTAGTCGAACGGCTCGGACGCTATGATCGTACGCTATTGGGCGGCCTGCACATTCTCATCCCGTTTATCGATGTAAAGAGGTTCCCTCACGATCTGCGCGAGATTGCCCGCCCGATTCCAGAACAAGACTGCATCACCAGGGACAACGTTAGAATCGCTATTGACGCGATCATCTACTACAAGATTGTCGATCCTGAACGCGCTTCTTACGGCGTGTCCAACGTCGAATTTGCGATCGAGCAGTTGGCGCAAACTAATCTCAGAAGTGAGATTGGCAAAATCGAACTAGATCATACTTTTGAGGAACGGCCGATAATCAACTCCAACGTGGTGCAGGAGCTTGACAAAGCATCGGAGGCTTGGGGGGTCAAGGTGCTGCGTTACGAGATAAAGAACATAACGCCGCCCGCTGAGATCCTGCAGGCGATGGAAAAGCAAATGCGTGCAGAGCGCGAGAAACGTGCGGAGATCCTGCAGTCGGAGGGCGCCCGGACCGCGGTGATTAATCAATCCGAGGGACAGCGCGAGGCGCTTATCAACCAGGCTGAAGGCACCAAACAGCAACGGATCAAAGAGGCAGAAGGACAGGCCGAAGCTATCCGCGCGATTGCAACTGCTACCGCCGACGGCATTAGAAATGTCGCCGAGGCGTTGCAATCACCGGGCGGACATGAAGCGCTCCAATACCGTGTCGCATATCAATATATCGAGCAGTTCGGCAATCTGGCAAAGTCGGTCAACACAATGATCTTGCCTGCAAACGTGGGCGACGTGGCCGCGATGATTGGAACGGCGATGAACGTGATTCGCCAGCAGAGTGACGCCCAGCCACCCGAAGCCTCTCCGGCGACCCCATCGACGCTTCGCTAGCGGCGGCGGCGCGCGAAGAAATCGCGCAGAAGTTGCGCACTTTCCGTCGGCCCATGGCCCCGCCGTAAACTCGACGAATCCAGCCGCGAGATTTTTCTTGAGGATTTAGGAGGCAGTCAGGTCCGCGCTGGCCGCTCCTTCGCAGAGCTTCGATCACTCCGAACCGATTACGCGAACGCCGGCATCACCAGCTTGGCGAAGCGCTCGAGCGAGCGCATCACGTACGCGTGCGGCTCGCCACCCTGCGCCACTTCCAGAATCAGATAGGTCGCGCCATAGAAATCGGCGGTCCAGCGAATCTGCTCGATCAGCGTCGCGGGGTCGCCGATCAGCAGGACGCGCAGCTTTTCGAGATCGTCGTAGGAATAGGCGGAAAAGCCCAGGCCGCGCTTGTAGCGCTCGTAGGCCGCCGAGGTGTGTTTGAGGCGGGCGTCGAGCCCCTCGAAGAATTTGAAGTAGCGCAGGGCGTAGACGCCGCCGTGCTCGCGCGCCTCTTCGCGGGAGTCGCCGCAATACATCTGATAGACGCCCGCGACCTCGCGTGTTGCGGGATCGTACCCCGCCTCGCGCAGCGCATTACGATACAGGTCGATATTGCCGCGGACCATCTCCGGGGCGGGTAGGAAGAACGCCGTACCGAGATGCAAACCTCGCGCGCCGGCCCAAACATAGCTTTCCGGCGTGATCGCGCCCGACGCAAAGATCGGCGGAAAGGGCTGCTGCAGCGGCGGCGGAAAAAAGGAATAGTCAGTCAACTTCCAGAATTTGCCGTCGAAGGAAAACGGTTCGCGCGCCGTCCAGGCCTTGATTATCAACTCCGTGCCCTCGCGGTAGCGCTCGTGGCTCTCGTCCGGGTTGACGCCGAAAACCTGGTACGAGTAGTTGAGAAAGCCGCGCCCGATCCCGTATTCGAGCCGTCCACCGCTGAGCACGTCGAGCATCGCGTACTCCTCGGCCAGGCGAATCGGATGGTTGAGCGGGATGAGCGAGACGCCCGTGCCGAGCCTGATCCGCTTGGTGCGGGCGGCCGCCGCCATCGCGATCACCGGCGGCGAACCGAAGGAGTAGCCCGAGTAGTGATGCTCGCCGAACCATACCGCATGATAGCCCAGCTCTTCGGCCAGCTCGGTCTGTTCGAGGATTTCGTTGTAGTAGCGCGCCGCCGAGCCGTGCACGTCCGGGTAGTAGTCAGTGTTGTAGAGCAAGCCGAATTTCATCGTTGAAGCTCCTTCGCCCCTTTTACCGGGCGCCGCTCGGTCATACCGCTGGAAGACGCTCTAGCACGCGCACCGCCGCAGTCAACCCGACTGACCCGTGAGTAAGCTGCTCACGGGAGCGGGAGGTTCGCGTGAGCGCTTAAAGTCCCACTGATCATTTGCGGCGTCGCGCGAAGAAGTCGCGCAGCAGTTGCGCGCTTTCCGCTGCCATGATTCCGCCGTAAACCTCGAAGCGGTGATTCAGCCGGCCGTCGCGGCCAAGGTCATAGACCGAGCCCAACGCTCCCGCCTTGTCGTCGCGCGCGCCGTAGTAGACCTGCGCGATCCGCGCGTTGAGCAGCGCGCCGACGCACATCACGCAAGGCTCGAGCGTGACGTAAACTGCCGCGCCATCAAGCCGATATTCGCCGAGGTGGGCGCAGGCGTCGCGGATCGCGAGCACCTCCGCATGAGCGGTCGGGTCGCACATCCCGATCGGCAGATTGTGCCCGGCGCCGATCACGCGATTCTCCCGGACGACGAGCGCGCCGACCGGAACCTCGCCCTCGTGAGCGCCGCGTTCGGCCTCCTCGAGCGCGGTCAGCATCACGGCCGCGCCGAAGGTTCCTTTTTTCTGGAATTCGGCGACCCGCCGGTCGTACTCGGCGAGCCGCTGTGCATGATAATCGTCAGGAGGCATCGGTGGGGCAGTTCTTTTCCGAATACTTGCGGCTACTTGGTCGTTGACTCTCAACCATCGCACAACCAAGATCAACTGGCGACGTTCAAGCTAAAGCAGTGTGATAGATGACAGAAATTGGTGAACTCGAACCGGTCGAACTCAAACAGCGTCTCGACCGCGGCGACGCGCTGGCGGTGCTCGATGTGCGCGAGCCCGAGGAAGTTCTGGTCGCGGCGCTGCCGGGCGCCGTCCATATTCCGATGAACGATATTCCGGCGCGGCTCGCCGAGCTCGATCGCGACGCGGAATGGGTGGTCATGTGCCATCACGGGATGCGCAGTGCCCAAGTCGCGATGTACCTCGCGCGGATGGGTTTCGCGCGCGTCGCGAACCTGAGCGGCGGCATCGATGAATGGTCGTTGACCGTCGATCCGGCAGTCCCGCGTTATTAGGTAGTTGGCCAACCCAAGTTAGAGGATCAAGATGACCCATCTCGCCGCCGCGATTCAGATGACGACCACCAGCGACAAGGCTGCCAACCTGGAGAAGGCGGAAGGGTTGATTCGACTCGCCGCGGCCCGCGGCGCGCGGCTAGTCGCACTCCCGGAGGTTTTCAACTGGCGGGGCAAACGGGCGGAGGAAGCGGCGGCGGCGGAAACCCTCGACGGGCCAAGCCTGACCCTGATGGGCGGGCTGGCGCGTGAACTCGAAATCAATCTGCTCGCCGGTTCCATCACCGAACATGTGCCGGGTCAAGGCCGACGGTACAACACCTCGGTGCTGTTCGGGCCGGACGGTGCGCGCCTCGCCCTCTACCGCAAGATCCATCTGTTCGACGTCGACCTTCCGGGTCGCGTCACGATCAAGGAATCGGACGCCAAAATTCCGGGCGAGGAAGTGGTCACCGCCAGCACCAAACTCGGCACGGTTGGCCTGAGCATCTGCTACGACTTGCGTTTTCCCGAACTTTATCGGCGCCTCGCTTTTGCCGGCGCGCGTATCCTGATGATTCCCAGCGCGTTCACTTTCCCCACCGGCGAGGCCCACTGGGACACTCTGATTCGCGCCCGCGCGATCGAAGACCAGTGCTACGTTCTTGCGCCAGCCCAGTTTGGTCCGAATGTGCACGGTTTCAGTGATTACGGCAACTCGATGATCGTCGATCCGTGGGGGCGAGTGCTGGCGCGCGCCTCCGATCAGGAAGGGGTCGTGATCGCGCCACTGGATATGGAGTATCTCGAACGCGTGCGGCGCGAATTACCTTCACTCGCACACGCGCGGCTCAAATAATCGCAGCGTAGGTCAACTTGACGGGACACGAGTCAGCGCGTTAATCAGGCAGCACCGCTCGGGCGCGCAAGAAGGAACAGATCGATGGCCGAAGGACCGCTGACTGGTTTTCGTATTCTGGATCTCACGCAAGTGGTCTCCGGTCCGTACTGCACGCAGACGCTGGGCGATCTCGGTGCGGACATAATCAAGGTGGAGCCCCCGGAGGGCGACACGACCCGTCGCATCGGTCAGCCGCGCAAAAACGACGTCGGGGCGGGCTTTCTCGCCTTCAACCGCAACAAGCGCAGTATCGTGATCGATCTCAAGCAGAATCGCGCGGCCGACCTCGTGCGGATGCTTGCGGCCAAGTGCGACGCGATGATCGAGAATAATCGTCCCGGCGTCGCCGATCGGCTGGGCGTCGGCTACGCCGATATCCGCAAGGTGAATCCCCGGATCGTCTACTGCGCGATTCATGGCTTCGGCGCCAAGGGCCCGCGCGCCAACGCTCCCGCCTTCGATCCCGTGATCCAGGGCTACAGCGGGATGGCGGCGGTGCAGGGCGGCCGCGGCGAAAAGCCGGTCGCGGTGCGGATGGCGCTGGCCGACAAGATCAGCGGCATGACCGCCGCGCTCAGCATCATCGCGGCCCTGCACGCCGCGCGCAGCCGTGGCGTCGGACAATACGTCCGGGTGCCGATGCTCGACGCGATGATGGCGTTTGCGGCCAACGACTCGATGATCGGTTACGCTTTCCCCGAGGACGATTTCAGGGATCAGGCGCCGAAGAGTTTCAGTATCGATCCGTTCCGCACCAAGGACGGTTACGTGACGATCGCACCCTTCACCGACGAGCAATGGGAAGGGCTGACCACCGGCGTCGGCCATCCGGAGTGGTGGCAGATTCCCGACCGGCGCGAACGGCTCGTGACCTGCCTTCGCGGCATCGCCAAATTGTTTCCCGAGCGCGAAACCGCGCACTGGCTCAAGATCATCAAGGACGCCGATTGTCCGGGCGGCCCGGTCCACTCTTACGAAACGCTCTTCAGCGATCCGGAAGTCGTGGCCAATGAGAGCTTCACGGTTTACGAGCATCCGCAAGCCGGCACGGTGCGGACGCCGAGCCCAGGCTGGCGCTATAGCGAAACCCCGGCGCGGATGTGGCGGCGGCCGCCATTGCTGGGCGAGCATACCGAAGAAGTGCTGCGTGAAGCCGGCATTGAGCGCGCGCAAATCGAAGAACTACGCAAAGACAAGGTAATCGTTTAAGCCGCCACCAGCGCGCGCGAGGATACAATATAATGGCCGACGGACCGCTCGCAGGATTTCGCATTCTCGACCTCACCCAGGCCGTCTCCGGCCCGTTTTGCACCATGATGCTGGGCGACCTGGGCGCTGACGTGATCAAGGTCGAGGCGCCCACGGGGGATACCGCGCGGCTGATTACGCGGCCCGCCAAGAATCGCGTCGGCGCCTACTTCCTGATGTTCAATCGCAACAAGCGCGGGATGGTGATCGATCTGCGCAAGGAGCACGGCCGCGACCTGATCCGCCGGCTCGCGGCGAAGTGCGACGCGATGATCGAGAACAACCGCCCGGGCGTGGCCGATCGCCTGGGAATCGGTTATGCGGACATCCGCAAAATCAATCCGAAAATCGTCTATTGCGCGATTCACGGGTTCGCCCCCAAGGGCGAGATGGCCGACGCCCCGGCGTACGATCCGGTGATTCAGGGCTTTACCGGGATGGCGACGGTGCAGGGTGGTCCCGGTGGCAAGCCGACCGCGGTGAAAACCGTCCTGGCCGACAAGGTCAGCGGCCTGACCGCCGCGATCGGTATCGTGGCGGCGCTGCACTCGGCGCGTAATCGTGGCGTCGGACAATATCTCCGGGTCCCGATGGTCGAGGCGATGATGAACTTCGTCGCCAACGACACGATGGTCGGTTACGCCTTTATCCCCGAGGACGAGTACAAGCATCAGACGCCGAAGAACGCGAGTATGGATCCGTTCCGCACCAAGGACGGCTACGTCACTATCGCGCCTTACACCGATGATCAGTGGAAGCGGCTGGTCGACGGCCTCGGCCATCCGGAGTGGTGGGAAGTCGCCGATCGACGCGAGCGCATGCGCACCTGTCTGCGCGGCATCGCGAAGCTTTTCCCCGAGCGTGAGAGTGCGCACTGGCTCGAAGTTATCGAAGCCGCCGACTGCCCCGGCGGGCCGGTGCACACCTACGACACGCTCTTCAGCGATCCGGAGATTGTCGCGAACGAAAGCTTTACCGTGTGGGAGCATCCGCAGGCCGGGCCGGTCCGCACGGTTAATCCCGGCATGCGCTTCAGTGAGACCCCGGCGAAGTTCTGGCGCCGCCCGCCCGCGCTCGGCGAGCATACTGAGGAGGTTTTGCGCGAGACCGGGTTCACGCGCGAGTCGATCGAAGAACTGCGCACCGAGAAAGTGATCAACTAATCAGCGAAGCGCCGATCGGACTCGCCTGAACACTGCTTCGGCCGGAATACCTTTGACCTTTCCGGCGCGCAACTCCGCGTCGCGCCGCGCGGCTTCCGCGAGCCAAGCCTTTTCCCGCTCGGCGTCGGGTTCGTCCTCAAGACTCTCGATCAAGCGCGCGGCCAGCCGCGCCCGAGTCTTGAGCGGCAATTTCAGCAGATCAGATTCGATTTTCTTGAGAGCGGCCATCGATTGAAATTGTACGCCATCACCGAGCTGCTGACACGCCTCCTTTTCGGTAAGTTGATCCTTCGGCCAATGCGTTACGCGGGCCTGAACTTCACCAGCGTGCGCTCCGGCGTCACGTCGTCGAAGAAGACCGTGACCGGCATCCCGATTTTGACGGTCTCCGGCGGCGCTTCGATATTCGTCGTCATCCGGACCCCCTCGTCCAGTTCGACAATCGCGAGCACATAGGGTTTGTCGGCAAACGAACGCACCGACGCGCGGCGCACCGTCGTGTAGCTGTAAACCTTGCCCTTGCCGCTGACCGGCCGCCATTCGAGCTGGTCGGAGAGGCAATGCGGGCAGCGGTCGCGCGGATAGTAGATGAACGACTGGCAGCCACCGCAGTGCTGCAGTTGCAAACGATGCTGTTTGGCGGCGTCCCAGAACGGCCGGCTGGTCTCCGTCGGCTTCGGTAAAGGCTTTACGTAGGTATCCATCATCGGCGCTCCAGGACGAGGCTCACCTGCTCACTCATGATTCCGCCATTGCCATTGACGAAGGCCAGAGTCGCATCCTTGACCTGACGTCCCTCGCCCCGGCCCATCAACTGCCTGATGGCCTCGGTCACATGGCTCATCCCGCCGCCCAGCCCGGGCTGTCCGAAGGAGAGCTGGCCGCCGTGCGTGTTGCAGGGAAAGTCGCCCGCGTAAGACAAATCGTGTTCCATCGCGAAGGGTCCACCCTGACCTTTCTTGCAGAAGCCAGCGTCCTCGAGCGTGACCAGCACCGTTATCGTGTAGCAGTCGTAGGGGCAGACCAGATCGATATCCTTGCGCCCAACCCCCGCCATCTTGAACGCGGTGTCGGCCGCCGGTTTGATGGGCGACTCGGTGATCGACGGGGCATAGGTGATCGACGCATGATTCGCATATTCGCCGGCGCCGAGCAGCCAGATCGGTGGCTGCTTCGCCCGCTTGGCGATTTCCGGTGAGGCGACGATCACCGCCGAGCCGCCGCTGCAGGGGCTCACGATCTCGAAAAGATGGAGCGGGTCGACGATCACGCGCGAGTTGAGCACATCCTCGATCGTGATCAGCTTATCCCCGAAGGCGGCGAGCGGATTCTTGACGGCGCTCTTCCGCTGGTCGACGGCGACCTTTGCCATCTGTTGCGGCGTGGTGCCGTATTCGTACATATGGCGATTCGCGATCATCGCATAGCCGCAGTTCGCGCCTATATTGCCGTACGGTGCCTCGAACTCGCGTTGCACCGAGACTACCGGAACTTTCTGATCGCCCATTTTGTTCAGGTCCGCGACGATACAGAGCACGGCATTGCAGAGCCCGGCGTCGATCGCCGCGGCCGCGCGCCAGATCATCCCGGCCGCGCTCGCTCCGCCGATATCGACCACGTTCAGCATCCGCGGATTGATACCGAGGACTTCGGCCAGGCTGGCCGGATAGATCATCCCGGGATCGGCGAACGGCACGCCGACGAGCAGCCCGTCGAGGTCGCGCTTTTCGAGTTCCGCGTCCTGCAGGGCGTCGGCCGTGAGCTGGAACATCAGCTTGAGCGGCGTAACCCCGGCGGGTGGTTCCTTCCATGGTTTCAATTCGGCGATACCGATTGCGGCGGCTTTACCCTTGAGGCTCATACTTTCTCAACTCCTTCGCCCGTCTTTACTTCGGCTGCGGTTCGCATACTCGCCCGCCCCCCGGCGTGCGTGGCGGGCTTGCCCTCGCGGCTCGTGACCCGTAAGCTCCTGCGAAATTTTCCAACGAAGTAGCACAAAAGCGGCAGAAGCGTGAACGCATGGTGGCACGCGCACGCACGTTCGCCAAAGACCAGCCGCCTCCGCTACCGTAGTCTCTCAAGGAGTGACGATTAGATGGCCTTTATCATGTGCGACTCTCATGGTCTTTCAGTCGAAGCCGACGGGATCGATCCCGCGACGGCGCGCAAGCTGATGCTTACCGAGCCCGCCCCGAATCCCACGGCGATTGAGCTTGAGCTGATCGGATTCGGCAAAGTCCATCGCGAGTGCAATATCCGGATTCTCGCGGACTGACGTCTTGTCGAGCGCGGCCCGAGTCGCTGGGCTATCTTCGACTCCTATGTTGACCCGCGAGTGATCCGATCGTTAGTATGCGCGGGCGGGGTGGAGCAGTTTGGTAGCTCGCCGGGCTCATAACCCGGAGGTCAAGGGTTCAAATCCCTTCCCCGCAATCCTGAAACAACCCCATCATTTGTCGTTGCCGCTGTTCGCATGCGCGGTCGTTAATACACTTCTATTCACTCTACAAGCGGTCACCGGCTGCCTGTGCGCGGCCCTGCGTTGAGGATCCTCGCCGCGTCGCACCTATAATGTCGAACGCTCACGAACCAATTCGACTAGGTAGGAATTCCGCGCAATCGCGCCGAGCGCTGCGGCGGACTAACGACAGGGGAAGAGATGGAGCTGCCCGGATCGACCTACCTATACACGCTGGCCGCGCTTGCGGTCACGTTTGTCGGATTCTCGGCTTTGGTCATTATCCTCCGTCAGACGCTGGGCGGAGAAATGTCGCGGCTGGACATACTGATAACGCGGATTTTCATTCAGCTCGGCTTTATCGTGGCGGCTGGTGCGTTGTTGCCGCCGCTGTTCGCCCTCTTCTCATGGTCGCCTACCTCTATCTGGCGCGTCGCGAGCCTCGCCACGGCTGTACCATCATTTCTTTTTGCCGTGACCTATCCGGCGCGCCGCCACGCAGCGTCGGGGGCGCCAACGCCCTTCGTCATCTGGATCGATGTCCTGATTCTGCTGACCGCCGCCGTGGTCCTGATTTGCAACGGGACCGGCTGGGGCCTCACGCCTGGGGTCGGCCCCTTTGCGGCGGCGCTGACGTCCATCCTGTTCCTCTCCGGATGGGCTTAT
This sequence comes from Binataceae bacterium (SeqCode), assembly GCA_052145175.1. Taxonomy (GTDB): domain Bacteria; phylum Desulfobacterota; class Binatia; order Binatales; family Binataceae; genus JAJPHI01. The sequence goes on from JBKQPD010000028.1 coordinate 12,346, forward strand.
CTGCAAGCGCTGAATATCCTCCTGCGGCCACACATAAGCCGTCTCAACCAAGGGCATAGCGCGACCCTGGGAACGCATCACTAGAGCGAAGACGGCGCGGCGCGCCGTCCGCGCCGAAGACTGCCGCGGGAACCAATCGATCGCGAACAGAGTTAGTTGTGACAGAGCGGAGACGGCCTGCCCGGGACCGTCTCGCGGACGCGCCTCGCGCGGATGCGGTCAGACGGAACGTGTTGACAGTTCGATTTGTTTGACCGTATAAGCACGGGTCACGTCCGCAGGGAAATTGGGGATTTAGCGGGCGCGGTTTAGGTAAACTGTCCAGCTGTTACCTGTTATGGGTTGCGGTGGGACCTCAACCAATAGGGGTAGAACCTATGAAGAATTTGGCTCGGTTAGTGGTGGCAGGGCTGGTAATTGCCCTGTTGCCGTCGCTGGGTTGGTCGCAGTCGACCGACCGCAGCGAAATGGATCAGTGGTTGAAGGACACGGCCGGTCAGGGCGACCTCCCGATGGGGACGAAGATCACGCCGGCCAACTGGCAGCAGTACAAGAACGTCCTGCCGCTCGGGATGCAGAAGCTGTTCGAGGGCAAATATTTCTGGAAGATACCTGATGGCGCCGAGCTCGAAGTGGGCCCGACGATCCATAACTTCCTGCCCAAAGCCTGGCGCGACACAACCGAGAAGTACGGTTCACAGACCACGGTCGAAGTGTTGCCCAACGGCCACTACGTGCTGCACAACTATCATGGCGGCACGCCCTTCCCCAACCCGCAGGATCCCAACAAGGGCTGGAAGATTCTCGCGAACGCCTTCTGGGCATACCAGCCGGCGGTTTACGTGAACGCTCCGGATAACGTTGGTTCAGTGTGGGCGAACGACCGCTACGGCAACGTCAACCAGACGACCATTGACGTGGTCTATCGCTGGAGCGCTTTCATCACGGATCCGAACTTCCCGCCGACCATGACTTACGCTCCGGGTACCTGGTACACGGAATGGCTGATGGAAGAGACGCCCGAACAAGCACGCTACACCTCCTCGCTCAATCTCTTTTACATCGACCAGGAAAAGACTCCCTTCCCGGATACTTACGTGTTCGTGCCCGCGCTGCGCCGTTCGCTGCGTCTGGCCAGCACCGCGCGCTGCTCGCCGGTGTTCGGCTTTGACTGGAGCTACGACGACGCGAAGACCAACGGGTTCAACGGCAGTACGTCGATCTATACCGGCGACTTCCTTGGTGATCGCAAGATCCTGACGCTGGCGCACTTCAATACCGATGGCGCGATTTTCCCGGACGGCTATCTGATGCCGCTCGGCTTCCCGAAGCCCTCGTGGGGCAAGTGGGAAGTACGCGAACACGCGCTTGCCGACATTCATCGGATTCCGAGCGAAGCGGCTGGCTACTGCTATTCGAGCCGGATCATCTATGCCGACAAGGAGCACTGGAACGGCAACTGGGTCGACCTGTACGACTCGAACCACAAGCTGTGGAAGTCGATTGCCTATTACAACGACGGGTCCGACAACGTGCCAGGGCTGGGAACCAGCTGGGACGGCGTCTCCTCGATGGCGATGGATTTTCAGAATCAGCACGAGACCATCTGGTCCGGTTTCGGCAACCCGGCGAAGCGGAAGCCCTACCTTGGTATCAATGCGCCGAAGGAATACATGGACGGCGTCAAGTACGGCAGCCCGGGCGGTTTGATGATGATCATGCGCTAACGAGCCTGCCACAGGCCGGCTCTCAAACAGGCTGACAACCAGGCGGGGCGCGCTCTTTACGGGGCGCGCCCCGTTTGCGTTTGGTGCTCCGCGGAAAAGCGGAAGGGCGCGCCCTATGACAGGTACGCGCCCTTCGGGCTAATCAAGATGTTTACGGGGTCAGCTCAGCAACGACTTGGCCACCGTCTCGCGGTGGATCGGGGCGTTGCCGAAATTGGCCTCGCCGGCCAGTGCGCGCCGATGGTAGAGGTGCATGTCATGCTCCCAGGTGAAGCCGATACCGCCATGCACCTGGATCGCTTCGGAAGTTACGTTTTTTGCCATGTCCGAGGCGTATGCCTTTGCCATCGGCACGGCGCTCTGCGCCTCCGCGACCCGCTCGTCGACGGTCCACGCGGCATAATAAGTCAGCGAGCGGGCGTTCTCGACCGCCACCATCATGTCGACACACTTGTGCTTGACCGCCTGAAAGGAGCCGATCGGCTTGCCGAACTGCACCCGGGTCTTGGCGTACTCGACCGCTATATCAAGGGCCTTTTGCGCGGTCCCGACCATCTCGGTCGAGAGGGCGGCGGTCGCGATATCGAGGACCCGGCGCAACACCGGCCATCCGGCGTTTTCCTTGCCGATCACCGTATCGGCCTGGACGTCGTCGAATTTCACGTGGCACGCGCGCCGCGTCATATCGACCGTCTTGAGCTGGGTGACGGTTACGCCTTTTTCCTTGGCGGGGACGCAGAGCAGCGTGATCCCGTCTTCGCCGGTGCCGGCGCCGGTCCGCGCGGCGACCACGATCGCGTCGGCCACGTGCGCGTCCGGCACGAAAAATTTCTCCCCGCTCAGCGTATAGCCCGAGCCTTTGCGGGTCGCCTTCAATTCGATCCCGCCGGCGTCGAAGCGGCCGGCCGCTTCGGCGATCGCCACGGTGGCGATGAACTTGCCCTCGGCCATCTTGGGCAGGAACTCGCTCTTGAGCGCGTCGGAGGCCCCTTCGATAAAAGTTGGGGCGCCGAGCAGTGCCGCCGCCAGGAACGGCCCCGGCACCAACGCCTTGCCCATCTCCTCGACCACGACCGTCAGGTCAAGGAAGGTGCCGTTCGCGCCGCCGTATTGCTCCGGAATCAGCAAACCCGGCCATCCCTGCAACACCAGCTTCTGCCAGAAGCCGGGATCGTGCGCCGTGGCGTCAGCCATCATCTGGCGGACGAACTTGGTCGAGCAATTATCCGTCAGGAAGCGCTTGGCGGCGTCCCGCAACATCTCCTGTTCTTCTGAAAAACCAAAATCCAAGGTGCCTTGCCTCCGTTTCGCCCGACCGAATCAAGCGGGCCGAACGTCGTCATTACGCTGTTTCAGCTACCACTAACCTTCGCGGAACTGCAAGCACACCGCGCCAGACCGGCGCGACGGGCGCGAGCATCGCGGCCGACCCGCATCGAACCCGCCGCTCAGTCGGCCTTGTCCCCTACCAGGGCCAGCACGCCGGTATATTGCAGCACACCGTTGGAGCCCGCCAGCGGGCCGATTTCAAAGCCGGTGAAGAGCCCCGTAATCGGTACGTTGCCCAACTGCTGTCCGATATAGGCCGAATCGTGATCCGGCAGATTGTACAGGCCACTGCCGCGTGAGATGCAGTCGAAATAGAGACCAAAGGCGGGTGGTCGAACCGTGCGCGTGCCCAGTGTCTCAAGCATCGCTTTGAGTTCGGTGCGGGAGCGTTCCGCGCCGCGCAGCACGAAACCGACGACGTCGCCGGCCTGAGGACGGCACGCCACCGCGATCGCGCCGCGCTCGGCGCTCGCGCCTACCACATTGCGGACGTAAAACTGGCCGCGCTCGAGCTGCGTCGCCCCGCTGACCGCGGGAACCCCCAGCGAAACAAAACTGAGCGCGCGGCGCAGATCCTGCGCCAGCGGACCGGCGGCTTCGGCGAAAACGTCGTAGGCGCGGCGGCCGTCGAGTTCCAGGATTACGTTGTCGTTGACCGCCGTGACGCGATGGGCCGGGCCGATCGGCGCGCAGGCCAGCGCGGCGCCGACGGTTACCTCGAAATCACCCGCCAGAAGCATCGCCGAAATCGAGTTCGAGCTGACGACGTCGCCGCAAAATTGAAACGTCTCGCCGATCGCGCCGTCTTCGGTCGCCCCACCGCCGACGATCGTGACGCCGGGCAGCTCGCTGTTCAACGCCGCGACAAACGGTTCAGGCTCCAGGTTGTAGGTATCGGCAAAGACGCAAAGCAAGTTCGTCGAGCCCAGCCGCGGGCGAACCATCGCGGCCAGCTCGGAGGCGGCTTCCTGCGCGCGGCGGCGCAATTGCGGCACGAAGAAGCGCGCCACCGTGATCGCGGGTCCGCCGAAGACCAGCACTGCGACCCCCGGCCCCGACTCGATTTCGCGGCCTCCCGCGATTATGCCGATACTGCCGCAGCCGGTCACTTCACCAGTGCCGGCCGTTTCACCGACGGTCCGCACCAGAAGGGGAAAGGCCCCACCATGATTGCTGCTAGCGAAACAGATCGCGGCGTCCGCGGTCCGCAATCCGGCCTGCCGCAGCGCTGACTGCGTGGCCTCGAGGGCCGCCGTCCGCGGATTGACCGCCACCGAATAGCCTGCGCCTGCACGTATCATTGCTTCCACCCCACGGTGCGGTTCAGCGGTCACCGCGGCCAACGTCACGTCACCGGGAGTTCGCCCCGCCGTTGTCCGCGCTCGCCGCGCTTGCCGTCGTGGCCTGTCCGGTTTGCCCTCAAACGAGCTTTAGCGAATTCACCACGTGGGAGAAAGAGCCAACATCGGCCTGTCACCAACTACCGGCGAGAGGATTGGCCCTCCCTGATTTTGGACACCAACTTGGTTAGGTCACCCATTAGGTCCTTTAGACAGCTCAGACAGAAAGAGAGCTTTCCTTTCTGAGCGATTATTTGCGTCCGCCCGTTCCCCGCAATGAGAACACTTAGGGTAGCTGCCTACGGGCATGAACTCTCTGCCCACCTGCTGTCCCGAACTGACATACGCACGCTTGCCACTCGTGACCTGCGTGTTGGCGAACTCATCAGCGTCGTAACGAAGGGGTTCCACCACCAATGGTGGATAGCCCTTAGGGTGAATTTTGGGTTCCGCTAATCCCATTCTGGGCATACTTTTGCCTCCTTGGCTGGACCAACTCCCGACTCGCCGAGAGCCCTGAAGGTCGCGCCCGCGGCTACATCCCAATCAGATTCGCCTTGTCGATCACGTTGCGGATAATGCGCACGGACGCGGCGTCGATCATCACACCGTCGAAGGTGACGGCGCCGAGGCCCTCCGCCTCGGCTTTCGCATACGCGGTTTCGAGCTGGCGCGCGCGATCGACCTCTTCCTGTGACGGCGAATAGAGCTCATTCGCCAGCTCGATCTGGCTGGGATGGATCGCCCACTTGCCGGCGAAGCCCATCGTGGCCGAGCGTGTCGCCTCTTCGCGGTAGCCGTCGGGATTTTTGAAGTCCGCGTAGGGGCCGTCGATTGCCTCGATTCCCGCCGCGCGCGCCGCGACCACTATTTTGCTGCGCGCGTAATGCCAGATGTCGCCGGGATAGCTGGTGACCGAGCCGCCGATCGTCTTGCCCATCCGCACGCCCTGCGACGCACTGAAATCGCCCGGGCCGAAGATGATCGCTTCGAGCCGCGGCGACGCCTTCGCGATCGCTTCAACGTTGATCAGCGCCTCGACCTCTTCGATCAGGCACTCGAGCGCTATCTTGCGCTTGCGGCGCAATCGCGTCTCGATCTGTGTGAGCAGGGTGTCGACCCAGAAGACGTCACGCGCCGCCTTGACCTTTGGAATAATGATGACGTCGAGAAACTCGCCGGCCTGCTCGACGACTTCGATCACGTCCTGGTAGGCGTATTCGGTTTCGATATTGTTCATCCGGAAGGCGCGGGTTTTCCTGCCCCAGTCAAGCGTCTTCAGCGCCTTGATCACCTTGCCGCGCGCCTCGACCTTCTGGTTGGGGGCGACCGCGTCTTCGAGATCGAGAAAGACCACGTCGGCCTTGGAGCCGAGCGCGCGCTCGATCATCTTCTCGTTGCTGCCGGGCGTGGATAGCTCACATCGTCGCAAACGCATGGTGATTGCTCCTCGGTCCGATTCTTTACTTTGGCCGCGCCCCGCGGACTCGGCCGGCCCCCGTGCTCGCTTCGCGCCACAGCGGCGCTCCGCTAGCGGCGCTTTTTGGGTCGCGCTTTCGGCTTGAATTTGACGCTCTTCGGCGATCGTGCGGTTTTCGCCGCGGCGGGCGCCGCCCGCTTGACCGCGCGCCGCTGCGCTTTGGCGGCGGTCCGGCGGCGAGCCACGGGCGCCGGTGCGGCAGTCTCGTCGCCAATACTGAGTCCATTCGTGCTGAACGTGCGCTTCTTGATCAGCGTCCGCCGTTCGCCCTCGAACACCGTCTCGCCGCGCTGATTAACGCCCCAATGGCGGAAATGGACCAGCCCGACCTCGCGATGGCCCCGGGGGTCGGCGGGCGCCGCTTCCGTGGCGACCACCTCGGTGAAGGCGTACAGCGTATCGCCGTGCAGCACCGGGATGCGGAAGCGCACCTTGTCGAGCCCGACCTCTTCCACCGCGTTCTCGCCCGTATCCTGCATCGCGAGCCCGATCACTATCGATGCGGTCACGCCCCCGAAGGTGATGCGATGGCCCTGCGGGAGCCGTTCCGCCAGATGCTCGTTGAAGTGGGCCTGCGCGGTGTTGAGCACGAGATTCGTGATCAGCACGTTCTCGAGACCCTCGACCGTCTTGCCGCGCGCATGCTCGTAAACGTCGCCGACGGCGAAGTCCTCGAAGTAGTTGTTTTTGCCGGTCAGCGCGGCGGCTTCGATACTCATTCGGGCATTCCTCCGAGCAGGCGATCCGAGATGATGCGCAACTGAATCTGCGAGGTGCCCTCGAAGATTTTCGTTAGCCGCGCATCGCGCCAGTAGCGTTCGATCGGCAGGTCCTTGGTGTAGCCGTAGCCGCCATGAATCTGCAGGGCGTCGCTGGTGACCCGCTCGGCCATCTCGGTGGCGAACCATTTCACCATCGAGGCCTCTTTGTCGCACCGCCGTTTGCTGTCGACGTCAGTGGCGACCGCGTACATCAACTGGCGGGCGGCTTCGATATTGGCGGCCATCTCGGCCAGCTTGAAACGGATCGCCTGAAATTCCGCGATCGGCCGCTTGAACTGCGAGCGGCGCGTGGCGTAGGTCAGCGAATCCTCGAGCGCGCCGCGCGAAAGTCCGATCGCGCGCGCGGCGGTGTGGACCCGGGCCACTTCCAGAAACGCCATCATCGTGTAGAAGCCGCGCCCCTCTTCGCCGATCAGGGTCGTGGCGGGGATACGGCAGTTGTCGAAGTGCAGCTCCCAGGTGCGCCAGCCGAAGTAGCCGATTTTGCGAATCGGCGTGCCGGAGCAGCCGGGCGGCAGGCTGCCGCGTTCCTTCTCGATCAGGAATTGCGTGATTCCGACGTGACGGCGTTTGCCCTCCGGCGGCGAAGTGCGCGCGAACAGGTGGATGAAGTCCGCGCCGTCGGCAAAGGTGCACCAGGTCTTGGTGCCGTTGATCACGTAGTCGTCGCCGTCGCGGGTCGCGCGGCAGGAGACGGCGGCGAGGTCGGAGCCGGCGTCGGGCTCCGAGAGCGAGAAGGCGCCGAGGAATTCACCGCGCGCCATCTTGGGGAAATACTTGCGTTTCTGTTCCTCGGTAGTGGCGCCCCAGATGCCGTTGCCGCGTGCGATGATGCTCGCGACGCTCATCCAGCCCCGCGCCAGCTCCTCGGCGACCAGCGCGTACTCGAAGCAGCCGAGGCCGAGTCCGCCATACTCCTCGGGAATCAGGATGCCGAAATAGCCCAGCTCGCCCATCTTGTTGCGCAACTCCATCGGCATGTCGCCTTCGACGGGGTCGAGCTTGTTGGCGATCGGCAGGACTTCCTTCATCGCGAAGTCGCGCGCCGTATTCTGGATCATCGTGCGTTCTTCAGTCAGGTAACTCATGCCGCTGGCCCTCTTTTCGGAATCAGATTGGAACGGCGAAAATCGACCACGCGCTGGCTCTCGTCCGCCGCCGCCGGCAGTTGGTCGGCGAGAAAGCCCTCAGTATGCCAGGTCACGATGCCCGAGTCGGGCCGGCTGGCCGATTCGCGTTTGTCGACCACCGTGCTGCGGGCGATCAGGGTCGCGCCCGGATAGACCCGCCGCTGGAAAGTCAGGTTATCGACGCCCAGAAAAAGCCCGCCCGCCTCGCTCAGGTCCTCGACCGAAAGGCCGAACACCGTCAGGAAGACCAGCATCGGATTCACCACCGGCTGGCGATGGCCATGGGCGCGCGCATAGGGCGCGTTGAAGTAAAGCGGGTTGTAGCTCAACGTCAGGGTCGAGAACAGGGTGTTGTCGCTCTCGCTCAACGTCCGCCCCCAATGATGCTGAAAGACCTGCCCGACCTGAAAATCGTCGAACAGATTGCCCTTGGGGAGCTTGCGCGCCCGCGCCCGAAAGTCGTCACTCATCGCGATACTCCATGCATTTTGGCCGTCACCTCCGCGCCCGTAACTCTGCCATGCCTTTCCGCTTTGCTCAAATCGGCGCGACCGGTTTAGCTAAGCTAGGTCTGATGCCGATGCGAGAATCGCTCGACACTTTCAATCGAGAGGCCTTAGCGACCATCCGTCCATACGCTTGCAGGACTTGAAACGGTAGACAAATGAACCCATAAGGCATATGCTACGGCATATGCTAACGGAGGCGGCGATGGTTCCCGAACGACACGTCAAGCTTTTCAAGAACGGCCGAAACCAGGCAGTGCGGATTCCTCGCGAGTTCGAGCTTCCTGGCGAGGACGCGATCATGAGGAAGGAGGGCGAAAGGCTGATCATCGAGCCCGCCCCGCCGAGATCCCTGCTGGCGCTGCTGGCGACACTCACGCCGCTCGACGAGGATTTCCCCCCGATCGCCGACTCGGCCCCTGAGCCCGTCGAACTTTGATGCGTTATTTGCTCGATACCAATGTTGTCTCCGATCTCATCCGCAACCCACAGGGCCGTGTGGCCGAACACATCCGCAAGGTTGGCGAAGCCCGAGTCTGTACCAGTATCATTGTGACGGCGGAATTACGTTACGGGGCTGCGAAGAAAGGATCGCGACGGCTCACAACTCAGCTTGAAGCGGTGCTTGGCGCCCTTGACGTGCTCTCCTTCGAGGCGCCCGCCGATGCCGCCTATGGCCTGATCCGCACCCGGCTTGAACAGGCCGGCAGACCGATCGGCGGCAACGATCTGCTCATTGCCGCTCAGGCTATCGCACTGGGCTACACCATCGTTACCGACAATGAAGGCGAGTTCGCCCGCATCGACGGCCTTCCTCGCGAGAATTGGCTACAGACATGATAATTAGCGTGATTGGCGGACCGTGCGGCGCGTGATAGCAAGGAAAGAGGAGGATTTTGCTCCATGAATATCCGACGAATTATCCTCGGTGCGACCTTGCTGGCCGCCGTCGCCGGCGTGGCCACTTCGCCGGCGCGGGCCTTCGACCTCTCTCAACTGATGGGCCACGGCAATAATGACCCAACGCTCGAAACCTTCAAGCTGATTCACGTCGCCGATCTGAAGACGCTGATGGAGACGGACAAAAATTCGCTCCACATCTATGACGCCAACGCCGCGGAGACGCGCGACCAATACGGCGTGATTCCGGGCGCGACCCTGCTCAATTCCGACGACAATTATGATCTGGCGCTTCTGCCGACCGACAAGGACGCCACCCTGGTCTTCTATTGCGCGAACACCCTCTGCACGGCCTCGCATGAAGCGGCCCGCCGGGCGGTAAAGGCCGGTTACGAGGACGTCAGCGTGATGGGCGACGGGATTCGCGGCTGGAAGCAGGCCGGCCAACCCACCACCAAGACCACCACCACAGAAGGCCGATCCTCGTAGGCGCGAGGCGCAGAACTCCGCGTCGGGTGGGTTGGTGTCGCGCGCGCCCTCAGGTTACCCGGTCCACGGGGGAGACGAGAGCAGCACTTCGGTCTCCTGATCGGCGGGGTAAAATGCCTCGATATGCAGGTCCTGCAGAGTGACGTCGTTCGGCGTTGCGACGGCAGTGACCGTGCTGAACATCCTCGCGAGGCGGCCGTTGAAGTTCAGTTCCATCGACAGGATCAGATCGCGCGGCGCTTCAAGGTCCGCTTCGCGCCATCGCGCGGGGACGCCTGGATAACTCAGTATCTCGGTAATCAACGCTTTCAAGGTATCGTCGCGCGCCCATGCAAGACGCCGGTAGGCCTCTTGCAGCATCGATTTGGCGATGGTCTCCCAATTCACGATCAGTCGGCGGACCCCGTTCGGATCGAAGACCAGACGCAGTACGTTCAGGCGCGGCGCGGACGACACGCTGAACGGCGTTAGACCGGCGGGTGGTTTGCCGCCCACGACGGTCAGGAAGCGAACGAAGGCCGTGTTGGCCATCACGATGTTCCAGTGGCGATCGTGCGCGTAGGCGCTCCGGGGCTCGTTGGATTTCAAGATTATCTCGACCGCTGCCCTGACCCGAGTCATCCGGGGATCGTCGAAAGCGGTCTCACCGTAGATCGGTGCGTAACCCCCGGCCAGTAGCAGAAAGTTCCGCTCGCGCAACGGTATGTCGAGCACGTTTGCGAGCGTGAGCAGCATCGCGCGGCTCGGCTCCGCGCGGCCGGTCTCAATAAAACTGACGTGGCGGGAAGAGACCTCCGCTTCCAGGGCCAAATCGAGCTGGCTTAGATGACGGGCTTCGCGCCAGCGGCGCAGGAGAGGTCCGACTCCCCCGGGCTCATGCGTCACTCCATCGCCGTTGGTATGCATGCGCAAAGCCTAACAGCCGGCGCCGGCGGGCGTCGATTACCTCCGAGGTAATC